>DASPSF010000044.1:0-38601 GCA_035624075.1 Steroidobacteraceae bacterium
CCTCTGCCCCGTGCTCGCCGCTGCCGCCGGGCCAACGGTCCGTGAGAGTAATCTTGCGTTGCGCCAGCTCGGCACAGACTGCGAGCACCTGTTCGGCGCATTCAGGGTCGGCAAGATCCACCACCAGCCAGGCCGCGTCAGCGGTTTCCAGCAAGCCTGACATCCACGGCTCCATACGGCCGCGCGAGATCGGCGGCAGATCGACGATCTGGAACGCGATGTCCTCGAAATGGAGCATCCCCGGAAGCGGTTCGCGCGTCGTTCCAGGAAACGCACCCACCTCGGCCTTGGACCGCGTCAGAATCGCATGCAACGTCGATTTGCCCGAATTTGGCGGCCCAATCAGGCATATCTGCGCCGCGCCTTCCTGACGCACTACGTGCGCGGAATGACGGTGTGCAAGTCCTGCGTGCGCTCCACCGATCTCCCCGGTCAGCTCCCGGATGCGGGACTTGATGTCCGCCTGCAGATGCTCTGTCCCCTTGTGTTTTGGAATGGTGCGTAGCATCTCTTTCAGGCAGTCGAGACGTTCGCGCGGCTCGCGTGCCATGCGGAAGGCCTGCTCGGCCTTCTTGTATTCGGGAGAGAGGTTGGCAGGCATCCCGATAATTTAAGCGCATTGGACAATCCGCGCACCTATGGTCACCCGCGAAGGCTGCCCACATCTCGCGCAGCGCCGACGGACCACGCCCTGGGGCGCGGCGCGCTCTGAACGCATCCAATCACACGCGGCGTCGCGGCTGCGAGTTAAGATCCTGAGCTGCGGCGAAAAATGGGGAGGCCCGATGTGGGTTCGATTCCCGTCACCCGCTCCAATTCCGGCAGGTTCCGGCGCGCTGACGCAGCCCGACGTGGGTTCGATTCCCATACCCGTTCCGCACGACCGGTCTCGAACACGCCGGCCATGGCGCGCCGCCGATGCTCGCTAATCCGGAGGGCTCCGCCAACTGAGCACCGGCAGCAAGCTGTTGTAGTCATCGGTCCACAGCCGCAGTTGCGGCACTGCTTCGATCTCGGCGGCGTTTGCCTGCAGCTCCCGCCGGGCGAGGAAGCTTACATTGCGCGTGACCAGCACCCAGGCCGCGCCGTATTCCCCGCGCGAGTCGTTGTCGTCGGTGTCGATCAGCACGGCGCGCAATTGCGCATTGGCGGCAACCTGCTGGACCACGGCGTCCAGCCTGAGATACTTGTTCGAAACGTGATAAGCGATGATTCCATCAGCCCGTACGTGTCTCTGGTAGAGGGCAAGCGCCTGCGTGGTGAGCAGATGAACGGGAATTGCATCGCCCGAGAAGGCATCGATCACCAGCACATCGAAGTTCTGCGGCGTCTCACCCGCAAGCGACACGCGGGCATCTCCGGGCACGACCTCGATCGTGGCCTGCGAATCGCCGAGGTAGGTGAACAGCCGTCGCGCCACCGGCTCGACGAGCGGATTGATGTCATAGAAGCGCAGCAGGTCGCCACGACGCCCGTAGGCGGCCAGCGTGCCTGCGCCCAGGCCGATGATGCCGACACGCCGCGTGCGCCCCGCACAGCACAAGTCAAGCGCCAACCCGGCGCCCGAGTCGTGCGCATAGTAAGTGCTCGGCGCGTAGCGCCGGGCGCCAGCGAGCCACTGCATGCCGTGCACGATTGTGCCGTTGTAGAGGGTACGGATTCGACCGGACTGATCGGTGGTCTCCGTGACACGCAGCGCGCCGTAGAAGTTACGCAGCCTGGCGATCGAATCCGCGTCGTAGGCGTTGATGTACTTTGCCGCTGCCACGACGAGTGCCAGAGTCGTCACCATCCATAGCGCCCGCCAGACCACCGCTCCCGGCCAGGTCGCGATCAGGGCGAGCAGGGCCGTGAACAGCAGCGCGCAGGACAGCTCGTAGTAACCGTCGAAGATGAGCGGCGCCAGGATACCGACGAAGAAAGCGCCGAGCGCGCCGCCGGCCGCGACGCAAAGGTAGAAACGGGTGCTGTAGCGCGCGGCGGGGCGCAGCCGGTACAGCTCCCCGTGACAGAACAGGCAACCGATGAGCAACGTGGCGCAGAACAGCGGGATGCTCACGTCGAGGTCGAGGTTGGATTCGTCCCGCGACAGCAGGTAGGCGGGTGCACCGAGTGCACCCACCAGCAGCAGCAGTACCGCGGGCCGCGGACAGTAGCGCGCCCCCTGAAAGGTGAGCATGAAGCTCAGCAGATACACCGCGAGCGGTACGACCCACAGCAGCGGAATCGCGGCCACATTCTGCGTGAGATAATTGGTCACCGCACACAGCAACATCGAGCCGCACGCGGCCAACCCAAGCCACAGCAGCAGGCGTGCCTGCGCGGGCGGCGCGTCGCTGCCGCCGACCCCCTCGGCAGGCCCGACGGCTGCGGGCCTCCCGATTCGCGCGACGATCGTCGCGCATGCGATCGTGTATAGCGCCAGGCCGGCACACCATGCGGCGCTCTGCGCGCGCAGGGTGAAGCGCGGCTCGATGAGGGCCGGGTAGCAGGCGAGCGCGACCAGCGAGCCGAGGTTCGATAGAACGAACAGCCGGTACGGCGGCCGCAGCGAAGTTTCGCTGGCGTAGCTGCGCGCGTACCAGGCCTGCAGCAATGGGCTGCTCGCGGACAGCGCCACGAACGGCACGCCGATGGTTGCCGTCAGCAGAACGAACACGCTGGCCGCCGGATGAGCGACGTCGGCGCGCAGTCCGGGGCTCGTGTTCAGGCTGCAGAGCAGCCCCGCCCCGAGCACAGTGAGATAGGCCCAGGCCTGCTGGCGGACACCGAAACGTGTCGCGAGCCAGTGCGCGAGTGCGTAGCCAACCAGCAGAGCCGTCTGGAAGAACACCAGGCACGTGGTCCACACCGACGCCGAGCCGCCGAGAAGCGGCACCAGACGCTTCGCGGCCATGGGCTCGACGACGAACAGCAGGCAGCTGCTGAGGAAGATCGCGAGCGCATAGAGCCTGCGCAGCCACGGCGTCGGGGAAGGCATGACGCGCGAGGCTCTTTCAGTCAACGGCAGAATGCCGGCCGAAATCGAAGCGCCGGCCGAGGATGCACTTGATGATCCAGTGATCGGTCGCGGCCGTGGCTCCAAAGCCGATCCCGATATTGATCTCCCAAGCCGTTGAGACGTTGAGATCGGTGACGGCGAAAATCTGCTGTTGCTGGCCGCGAAGCGGCAGGAAACCATCGAGGGGCCCGTAGTCGGCGTAGTACTCGATACCGCCGCTCACGACGCGGGTGAAGTCGTAGCTCACCTTCGCACTCGGAGCAAAGCCGATGCCCTGATGCACGTCCGGACCGTGCAACGTGCGCTCGAATGCGGGGTTGATGGCGAAGTACCAGCGCCCGACAGCCTTGTCCACGATCGGCCTGATCTCCCAAGTCCAGGTATCGGTGGACCAGCCGGTGCGCTGATAGCCGATCTCTGTCGAGAGACTGACGCCGACCGGCCAGTTCCAGGACTCGGGTACGCGAACCCGCGGCCGGATGTGGTCGCCGACCCATTGCCAGCCGTATCCGTCCTGAGCAGCCGTGAAGACGTAGAAACCGACTTCCGACCAGTCGTTGAGGCCAGCCGTGAGCTCGACCGTCTCGCGCAATTGATGATCGGTCGGATAGACGCCATCGACGACGTCCTTCTCGCCCACGATGGAGTAGTTCGAGTGCAGCTCCACCATGAGGCTGCTCGGCGGCACCGTATCGGAGCCGTAGACCTGGATCTCGAAGTTGCCCTGCGCGAAGGCCGGCAGCGGCGAAAGCGCCGGCACCAGCACCAGGAGCAGGAGCCCTGCCGGGAGCGGCCGCCGCGCGCCGCGCACGAGTGCCGAGCACAGCTCAGGCATAGCGCATCAGCATCATGAAGCCAAGATCCATGTGGCTCTGTTGGTGGCAGTGAAAGAGCGTCGCGCCAGGATGGTCGGCGATGAACTCGACCTCGGTCATGGTTTGCGCATCGACCAGCACGACATCTTTCGTGACCCCTCGGATGCCCTCCGCGATGCCGGCCGCCGCGCTGCCGAGCGGCTTGCCGAGCGTGCGGAGCTCGAAGTTGTGACGGTGCAGATGCAGCGGATGATCGTCGGCGCTCTTATTTATGAACTGCAGGCGGTAGCGGCGGCCCTCGATCAACGGGGCAATGGCTGCATCGGGGTACGCCTTGCCGTTGATCGTCCAGCCCTCCATGGCGCCATGGCCGCGAAACTTCGACTCGAGGATCAGCGGGACGAGAATCGGAGCTTGTGTCGGCTCGAGGGCGGCGGCGGCCGCGAACTGCTCATAGTTCCAGGCGAGCTCCGTCGGCTGCTGCCAGCGCGGCGAGCCGCTGCCGCCGGTGTACTCGACGATCATCCCCATTCCGCGCGCCTGTATGTGCCGGCGGACCTCTCCGAGGATCCACACACCCGGGTTATTCATCTCGACCAGCGCGCACACGCGCTCCGCCGGCGCGAGTCGCAGCATCGGAACAGTGCGCGGATTGGCCACCGGATTGCCGTCGAGCGCCACCACCTTCAAGTCGTGGCCGGCGAGGGCGATCCAGTGCACCTCGGACGGACTCGAATTGAGGACATGCAGCAGAAGGCGCTGGCCCTCGCTGACACGCAGCGGCTCACCCGCGCCCATGACCTTGCCGTTGACGGTCGAGACGGAGTAAGCAGGGTTCATGGCTCCGTCCTCGTTCGCCGTGAGGCGCGCGTCCCAGTCATGGAGCGCGAGGAAGAACTCCTGATCGTAGCTTCCGGGATCGTCGCGGGGCTCGATCATGACCATGCCATGCTGACCGCTGTAGAGTCCCCGCGTCAGCTCACCCATCGCCATCGCGTGCGAGTGGTACCAGCGGAATCCGGCCGGGGACGGTGTCAGCGTGTAACGCACGCGCGCGCCCGGCGCGATGGCGGGCGTACCTTCCTCGATGGCACCGTCGATAGTTGGAGGCAGGAACAGGCCGTGCCAGTGCAGCACCTCCGGGCGATCGGTACGGTTGGTGATCTCGACGCTGACCGGCTGGTTTTCCTTGAGACGCAACAGCGGACCGGGCGCAAGGCCGTTGTAGCCCGTGGTTCTGACTTCCCGGTGAGGCGCGACCTCGAGGACCAGCGCGCCAATGTCGACACTGACGTCTGGCGGAGAGGTCTCCGCCGCAAGAGCTGGGAGCGAGGCGGCGACCGCTGCGGCACTGGAGAGTTTCAGGGCTTCCCGCCGTGACAGCATGATGCAATTCTACTCGTGCCAGGCAAGCGGACACTGAGTCAGACGTCGGCTTCACCTGCCAGTCCGCGATGACGTGAGTCCCAAGGCTCAGTCCCCTCCGAATCCGACCAAAGCGCGCAGGCTAAGACTCCTCCACAGAGTCTGCTAAGCCGCTGCCGCACGCCCGTCCCGGCCAGAAGCAACGTCGACGAGGTCGACCCAGAGCGATTCGCCTCGTCTCTAAGTCGCTGTTTTAGCTAGAGAGCTCCCGACCACCGATGAGTTTGAGCTGTCACGCCGGTTCTACAGACGAGACCTGAATTTTTCACCGGTCAGCACTACAGACCCAGGCAGCACGGCATCACGTGCTCACGCTTAATAGCGAAGCGATTTCTACATTGACGCTCTTCGTCGAGCCACGCCTCTTCGCGGCCTTTGGGTTGCCGCTCATCCTTCCGCCCGGCCAAGCCCCGGCCCCTTCGCAGCATTCCTGAACGAAGGCCTGCATCGATTACATTACTGCAGGGCAGAGGGCTGGAGCGTTGACCCTGTATCGGTGCCGATTACGCTTCGCACATAGGCTCGGGCAACGACAGCCGCGGGGAGCCCATGCGATGTGTCCATCTTGAGCGCTTGCAGCGTTTCGGTTAGCCATGGCGGGCTGACAGCGTTGACGCGTATCTTGCGCGGTGCTTCCAGCGCGGCGGCCCGGATGAACCCTTCGAGAGCAGCATTCACGAGACTGATCGCCGCACTGCCAGCGATCGGTGCCTGCGCAAGGATGCCGGTTGTAAGCGTGAACGACCCACCGTCTTGCATGTGTTCGAACCCGTATCGCACGAGGTTCACCTGACCCATCAGCTTGTTGTCCAGGCAGAAGCGGAAGTCAGCGTCGCTCAACTGGGCGAGCGGAGCGAACTTTGCTTGTCCGGCAGCGCATACGACGGCGTCCAGTCTTCCGACTGAGCGGTACAGCTGCTGGATGCTCGCTGGCTCGGCGATATTGACCTTGACGGTCGCGCTGCGCAGGCTGGCGGCGATCACTTCGTTGCCGGCAGACAAAGCAGCGACAACGGCACGGCCGATCGTCCCGGTCGCGCCGACGACGAGAATACGCATGCAAAGCCTCCTTAGAGTGTCCAAGGCCAGGAAACCACTATCCCAGTCGTGAGGCGTCCCGTCAGGAGGAATCTGTACGTTCTGTACAGCAGCACAACAAAGGCGACGGGCACCAGATCGAAGATCAACACAGCGACAGTGGCCGGTATCACCGCTTTGGTTAACCCCGTGGTGGCGATTTGCACAGCCAAGCCCAGCGAGGCCACGGTCAAGAGAGCGCCGAAGGGAACTGCCATGACGATAATCCATTTCCCTCGGGAAGTGAGCCGAAGACGCCTGATGACAGGTGAGCTGAAATGTGGGGCCGCCCGCAAGCTATCGGCGGAAGTCAGAGGCTTTTGCAGTCGCCGCACACGAACCAGCAGGTACGCGATGAACCAGACATTGCCGATCAGGAGCAGGGCCATCGCCATCAACAGTTTCAAGATGGCCACCCGTTGCCCGAAATGGACTTGTGACCCCCGCCGGTGCCTAATGAGGGGCGTGTAACAAGAACTCACCGGGACCGCAAGGCATTTGTGACCACGGTTGCTGGGAGGGGTCGCGATGGCAGCAGTAATCTCCGGCGATGCGCTGATAAAAAGTCCTCTCGCGGGCCACGCGCGCTGGGTGCGCCTCTCGCACTGGATCCTCGCGGCGAGCGTGCTCACGCTGGCTTTTTCGGGCTTCGAGATCCTGATGGTGCATCCGCGGCTGTACTGGGGTAAGGCGGGCAACGACCTCACGCCAGCGCTGTTCGAGTTGCCGATCAGCCGCAACTATCAGCATGGCGGATGGGCGCCTCCGGTGACGTTTTCCCCCGGACCGAGACCGGTGGTGAGTGCAGCGCGCACCTACGATATTTTCAACCAGAACAGCTGGGGGCGGAGCCTGCACTTTCTCGCCGCCTGGTTCTTCGTCGTCTGCGGTCTGATCTATCTGACCGTGGGACTCGCGACCGGACACTTCTGGCGTCACCTGGTTCCACGCCTGCGAGAGCTTGCGCCCCGAGTCCTGTGGCGGGACGTCGTCTCGCATCTGCACCTACCAATGCGGCCAGCGCGGGGTGGACCGCCCTACGGGCTTCTGCAGAAGCTCAGTTACGTTGCCGTCGTTCTCATCGCCTTGCCTCTCATGGTGCTGACGGGGCTTGCGATGTCACCCGCGGTGACGGCGGCGTATCCGGGCCTGCTGGACTTGCTCGGAGGTTCGCAGTCGGCACGAACGATTCACTTCTTTGTGTTTGCGGCGCTCATGCTTTTTCTCATCGTGCATGTGGCGATGGTCGTGCTGAGCGGGTTCGCTCGGCAGATGCGCGCCATGACGATCGGAGGCTGACATGAAGGAAGACGAGCTGGTAATCCTCAGTCGTCGCAAAATTATCACGGGACTGGCTTCCACCGGTGGGCTGCTGCTTGCGGGGTGCTCGTCCAGGGAGTTGCCGCCGACCTACGGTAACGTGCTCAGAATGGGCGACCTGTTGACCTATCGTGCGTTTCGCACCCTGCTGCCTGCGCGCTCGCTCGTGCGCGAGTACGGTCGCGGCGACATCACTTCGAGCCCGGCAGTCGGTACCTCGAACCCGGCCGATCCGCACCAGGAGGCTTACAACGCTGAGCGCGGATCGCTTTACGACCGGTTGCGGGCGGGACAGTTTGCGGATTGGCGCCTCAGAATCGAGGGGCGGGTCGCGAGACCGAGGAGCTTTTCGCTCGCGGAGTTGCAGGCCCTTCCGTCCAGAACGCAGATTACTAAGCACACCTGCGAGGAGGGCTGGTCCGCCATCGCTGAATGGACAGGTGTGCCGCTTCACTCGGTGCTCCAAGCTGCGGGAATCCTGCCCTCGGCGCGTTTCGTGAATTTCTTTGCCTACGACGACACCGCCGATGGCATCGATATGCTGGACGCGCTCCACCCACAGACAATCCTCGCGTACGGCATGAACGGACGCGATCTGCCCCTTGCACATGGTGCGCCGCTGCGCCTGCGGGTCGAAACTCAGCTCGGATATAAGAGCGTGAAGTTCCTCGAACGCATCGTCGTCAAGGATGAGTTCGACGACCTGGGAAAGATCGGCGATCTGCAGAACGGGTGGGCATGGTACGTCGGGATCTGAGACGCCAGGGCCTCAGCGGACCGGCCCTTTCGTCGGACTAGATTCGCGGCAGCGCGGCCAGGGTAGTCTGACGCTGCCGCTCGCTCAGGGCCTGGTAGACCTTGAGGACTTTCGGGACGTATTCGAGCGTCTCGATGAAAGGCGGAATCTGCCCCGAAGCTCGATCTACCGCTTCCTCGCCAGCATTGAAGGCGGCGAGCGCCAGACGCACGTTCTGGCCAAACCGATTGATCAGAAAGCCAAGGTAGACGGCTCCGCCTCGTACGTTCTGCCGCGGATCGTAGCGATTGGAGACGCCAAACCGCACCGCCGTCTCAGGCATGAGTTGCATGAGGCCAACTGCTCCGCGCTTCGAGACAGCACGCGGATTGAAACCCGATTCGACGACGATTACGGCCCTAAGCAGGTTGGGCGCAACACCCGCGGATTTCGCCTCCGCCTCAATGATGGCGTCGTACTGTGCGGCCCGCGCCAGAACCCCGGGATCATAACGATCGCCACTGCGCGTCAACCCCTTTGGACTCAGGTCGAACAATTGGTATCGCCGCGAGTCCGGCTTATCGGTGAAGTGCGCCACGCCATCGGCATCGACGTATCTATAAATAGGGGGCGATGCGCTGCAGATCGCGGTCGTGCACGCGGCGATGGCAGCCAAGGCGTATCTGACTAACATAACGAGCGCCTTCCTCAAGGCAAGCCTACCGAGATGGCTGGCGCGTCGCTGGGATCAGGGTCACGGCTTGAGGCAGAACCAGCGTCTCGCTCGGGTATCTGCGTCACAGAAGGCTGCGGAAAGCGCGCCAGCATCATCTGCGCTGAGGATGATCGTCTACGCGTCCGGACATCTCGTGCCGCGGGTCGAGTTCACGAAGCTGATCAGGATCTCATCCATGGTTTTGCCGAGGCCCAGCTACCTCGCCCAAAACTCTGGCCACTTCTCAGTTCAAGCAAACAGCGTGGCAAGAGGGGCACATTATGGTGGAACCGCCCCAAACTCATGGTGTGCACTATATAGTGCACTACGAGGGCAAAGCCGCCGCGAGGCGGGGACGCAAAGCCTCCGGTCTCTTGAAGGAAACGGTCTCCTTCGAAAGATAGCGGGGTTGCCAGTGGGCTCGAACTCCCGCTGATTGGCTGCCAGAGGATCTGCCGCTGTGCAGGCCTGCGCGTCACCCTCGTTGGACCTAACGAGCGAGGGTGACAATGAAACCGACAACTTCGACGACTACTGTCCTTGCTGGCCGCGCAGTACTCGTGGCGCTGGGCGCAGCTCTTCTACTGACGGCCTGCGGTGAGGATACGAGCTCCTCCGCGAGCAACAGCGCGACTGCGTATGCTACGCAGAGCGTCACGATGTCGCTGCCGGCAAACGAGGCACTTCCCGCCGCGCAGCCGACCTTTCACGCCGCCCCCGTTCTTCTGGCACCTCCGTCGGACGTCGATCAGGCGGATCCGTCGGGGTCGGCGGAACTGGCTCCTCATACGGAGCAGATCCCGGCCGAGTTCGCGCTGCTCTCGACCCGCCGCCTGACCCGGCAGGTGCTCGATGAGGTGCATCGCACCGGCATCATCCCGGAGGCAGCGACCGCCGCGGCGCAGGGCACGCAGCCTCTCGCCGCCGGCGCCACAGTGGTGACCTACACTCCGGCGCAGATCCGCGCCGCCTACGGGTTGCCCGCGCTGCCGGCGAGCGGCACTACGCCAACCTCAGCGCAGATTGCGCAGATGGGCGGTGGGCAGACCATTTACATCGTCGATGCGTATGATGACCCGAACGCGGCCGCGGAGCTTGCGACGTTTAACAGCAAGTTCGGGCTGCCGACCTGCACGACGACCACGATTGCTCCGAATGCGGCGCTGCCGCTCGCGGCGGCGCCCACCACCGGGTGCACGTTCTCGGTCGTTTACGCGACGGGCGCGGGTCAGATGACGGCCACCGAGCCGGCCTACGACTCTGGCTGGGCCACCGAGATCGCGCTCGATGTGCAGTGGGCGCACGCGACCGCGCCCTACGCCCGCATCATCCTGATTGAGGCGGCTAATCCCGGGGACGGGAGCCTGGTCGCGGGCTCGCAGCTGGCCAACTCCATGGGGCCCGGCGTGGTCTCGCAGAGCTTCGGCGGCGCCGAGGTGGCGGGCCTTACTGCGCAGTACGACTCGAACTACCAGGCACCCAACATGACGTACCTGGCCGCCGCGGGCGATGCGGGTACGGAAGTGGAGTGGCCCTCGGTCTCCGCACACGTGCTGGCAGTAGGTGGGCTCTCGCTCACCTACTCGGCCGGCGCGAGCCGCACTGAGACGGTGTGGTCGGGGACCGGAGGCGGTGTGTCGGCCTACACGCCGGCGCCGCCGTACCAGCAGGATGCGGTGACGGGGCTTGCAAAGGCAACGTACCGGCAGGTCTCGGACGTGTCCTTCAACGCCGATCCCAACACGGGGCAGTATGTGGTCGTGATCCCGCAGGGGAGCACGACGCCTGAGTGGGGCGCGATCGGCGGCACCAGCCTGGCGACGCCTCAGTGGGCCGGCATCGTTGCGATTGCCAATGCGGTTCGCGCTCAGAGCAAGCTCGCCCCGTTAGGGGACGCTCACGCGGCGCTCTACCAGATCGGGACCAGTGCGAGTTCCTATGAGAGCGAGTTTCTCGACATCACGCAGGGCTCGGATGGCACCTGTGCCACCTGCTTCGCGGGCGTTGGCTACGATCTGCCCTCGGGCCTCGGCTCGCCGAACGTCACGAGCCTGCTGACGAGCCTGTCGTCGGCCCCGGCCGCCGTGGCGCCGACCGTGAAGTCGGCGACCGTATCGGGCAAGGTCGGCACGGCGCTCTCCTTCCAGGTGACGGCGAGCGGCGCCGATGCGCTCGCGTACAGCGTTGCGGATGGGCCGCCCGGCTTGTCGATCAACCCGACTTCGGGTCTGGTCACATGGGCGAGCCCGGCCGCTGGCAGCTACTCGCTGACGGCCATCGCGACCGACACGAAGACGGGTCTGGCGGGCAGCGGCACGATCACGATCTCGATCGTGCAGCCCGCCGCCCCGGTGGTCGCGGCGACCACGATCTCGGGTACGGCGTACACGGCGCTCAACTTCACGGTGCAGGCGACCGACACATATCCCGACAGCTTCACGCTCTCAGGGGCACCGTCGGGCATGACGGTGACCGCGGCGGGCGTCGTGAGCTGGGCAACTCCGCTGCAGGGTACCTACCCGGTGACGGTCAACGCGATCGACAAGACCGATGGGCTCACGGGCTCGGGCGTCTACACGGTGAAGATCGCCGCGCCGGCGCCGCCGGGCATCGCGAACCAGGCCGTCAGCGGCACGGCCGGCAAAGCCCTCTCGTACAAGATCATCGCCACGAGTGCCGATCCCCTGAGCTTCTCCCTTGGCAGCGCGCCTGCGGGGCTCACGGTTTCGAGCGCGGGAACCTTGAGCTGGCCTAACCCGGTGGCCGGGAGCTATTCGGTGCCGGTGACCGTCACTGACACCGACTCGGGTCAGACGGCGAAAGCGACGCTCACCTTGACGATCCAGCCGGCCGGGCCGCAGATCAGCGCGTCCGCGATGACGGGCTCGCACACCAAGGCCTTCTCCGGAAGCTTCACGGTAACGGATGCGACGTCCAGCACCCTCAAGGTGACGGTCAGTGGCATGCCCTCTGGCATGACGCTCTCGGGGAGCGCGGGCACGGTCACGCTCAGCTGGGCAAAGCCGGTGGCGGGAAGCTACAAGCTCAGCATCTCGGTCGTGGACGGTAACGGGGCTCAGGCTACCGCGAGCGTTGGCCTCACGATTACCTGAGGAGAGCAGGCCCGCCCACCGCACTCACTCACTTTTTCGAGGGGTCCGGATAGTGGAACGGGTCCGTGAGCCTGGGCTGCGTTGGCAGGACATTGCGCGGGAGTGGCGCGTGGGCGTTGGCAGCGTCCAGCAGCACGGTCGCCAGCACCACTGATGACTGTCGCAGATCCTCCGGCCTCAAATGGTCGAAGGTATCGAGGTCGGTGTGGTGAACGCGACTCCCATAGTCCAGTGGATCTTGAATGAATTGAAAAGCCGGCAACCCCAGGCGGGCCAGGAAAACGTGATCGGTCGAACCGGTGGGCTTGGCGACGACCGATGCAGCGCCCATGCTGGCGAACGGGGCGAGCCAATCCTTGAACAGGGGAACGACGGCCAGATTGCCTTCGGTGTAGATGCCGCGGATCTTGCCGGAGCCGTTGTCGATGTTGAAATACCCGATCAGATCGGCGAATCCCGGCAGGGTCTGGATCGGGAAAGTCTCGCCGAAATAAGGTCCGAGATCGGCGAGCACGGGGTCGGTCGGTGCGGGACGATGCGCGAGATGATGTTCGACGTAGGCGGCGGAGCCCCAGAGGCCCTGTTCCTCGCCGGACCATAGGACGAAGCGGATCGTGCGCTTTGGCTCAATGCCGAGGCTCGCGAGAATCCGTGCCGCCTCCATCACCACGGCGGCGCCGGCGCCATTGTCGGCTGCGCCGTCACCCGCGACCCAGCTATCCAGGTGCGCGCCCGCCATCACGTAAGCCGCCTTCGCCGCCTTGCCGGGAATGTCTGCGAGGATGTCGTTCGCGTTGTGGTCGGCATCCTCGAAGTGCACGTTGCTGTCGATCTCCACCTGCACGTCCCCGCCCTTGGCGAGTCGCGCAAGGCGTCGATAGTCCTCAGCCCCGAGCTCGAACCCAGGCAGCTTTGGCGTCTTGCCGGCATGGAAGCCGTAGCCCTCGCCATGCAGCAGGCGGCCCTCGGAACGCGACATTTGCACCCAGGCTATGGCGCCCTCCGCGGCCAGAAACTCGTCCCGCTTGGATCCCAGACTGAATCGGTCGATCAGTCTTTGCTTTTCCTCGGGATCGAATACCGGTTGTTCGTACCTGTCGAGCTTGGCCAGGTCAGAGTCGGTCAGGCGCTGAAACGGCGGCTCCGCATCGTCCTTGGGGGGCGCAGGCCAGGTGACGAGCACGATCTTGCCGGTGAGCTTGCCCTTCCACTCGGCGAAGTCTTTCTCGGAGTTCATCGGCGCGACCATCACCGAGGCGGTCCTTGGACCATTGGTCGGCGGCGTCCAGGCTATCGGGATGGCCCGCAAGTCGATGCGCCGAGGCGCGATAAGGGCAACATGGGAGGACTCGATCCACCAGCCGCGGCCGAAGTCGTAGCTTTCGGCGTGTACGTTCTTCAGCCCCCAGGCTGTGAATTTCTCCTGAGTCCACTTTTCGGCGGTACGCATCGCCGGCGAATTGGTCAATCGGCCGCCGATGCGATCAGCCAGGTACTCGGCGGTCTCGGCGACTTCGCCGTGGTTGAAGCCCGCGTCGGCGATGCGGTTGATCGTTTCCAGATCCGCCGGGGCCGAGCTGGCGATGCTCCAGCTTCCCAGCGACAACAGCAACGCACCCAATACGCACACCGCCTTCTGCATGGAGCACCTCATCATCGCCCACCCGCGCGGTCGCCCTGCGCCGCGGATACTATGCTGGCCCGGCACCAGGGACTAATGCTGCGATGCAGGAGATCACGAACCATGCTCAACGCCACGCTGACCACCGGGATCCGGCGGCTGACGTTCGGGATGATTTTTGCAACTGCTGCACTCGCGGCGCGGGCGCAGGCCCCCGGTCAGGCCAATGACCTCGACCTGTACAGCGACGTCGAGCGCTACCGGAACCAGCACGAGCCACAAATCGTCGCAGAGCTCGCTGAACTGGTGAGCATGCGCAGCGTCGCGGCCGACCGGGCGGGGCTCGCCGCCGCCGCCGATCTGCTCGTCAGCAGACTCAAGGATCGGGGCTTCGAGGCAACACAGTGGACTGCGCCGGGCGCAGCGCCGCTCGTGTTCGGAACCCTGAAAGGCTCAAAAGCCAAGCGCACGGTCGTGTTCTACGCGCACTACGATGGCCAGCCGGTGACACCCTCGCAGTGGAGCTCCGATCCCTTCGTGCCCAATCTGCACAGTGGCCTGCCGGCGACTGAGGCGAACCAGGTCGATTGGAAGTTGGCGCAGCCGGTCCTCGACCCGGAGTGGCGCCTCTTTGGCCGGGCGGTCGCCGACGACAAGGCTTCGATCGTGGCCTTGCTCGCGGCATACGATGCACTCAAAGCCAGTGGCCGGAAGCCGTCGGTGAACGTCAAGGTCGTGTGGGAAGGAGAGGAAGAGGCCGGATCGACGCACCTCGCGCAGATTCTTCGCGACCACCAGGCAATGCTCGGGTCGGATCTCTGGCTGATCGGCGACGCACCGGTCCACCAGTCGGGCAACGCCATGCTTTACTTCGGCGCGCGCGGTGTTCTCGGTCTTCGTATGACGGTATACGGTCCGATCAAGGCGCTGCATGACGGCCATTACGGCAACTGGGTTCCCAATCCGGCTGCAATGGCGGCACAGCTCATCGCCCAGATGCGCGCCCCGGACGGCACGATACTCATTCCCGGCTTTGGCGAAGGCGTTCGGGCCCTGACGCCCGAAGAGCGGACCGCGATCGCGCAGCTGCCGAGCGTCGATGAGTCACTGGCGCACGAGTTCGGCATCGGCGCCGCCGAAGGCCACGAAGGGCTCGCGCTGAGTCTGATGCGCCCCGCGCTCAACGTGCGTGGCCTGCGGTCGGGTCAGGTGGGCGATGCAGCCGCCAACGCCATCCCGACCGATGCCGAGATTTCCATCGACTTCCGGCTGGTCCCGGACCAGACGCCGGAGACGGTGCGCACCGTGGTCGAGCGCTTTCTGACCTCTACGGGGTGGACGGTGATCGCTGATACGCCGGACCAGGCGGCGCGGCTCGGGCACCCGCGTCTCGTGCGGCTCGAGTGGGAGTCGGGCTATCCGGCATTGCGCTCGAGCATGTCGAGCGCCGCGGCTCACGCAGTCGTTGCTTCAGCTACCCGCGCGGCCCGCGGCCCCGTCGCCGAGATGCCGATGATGGGCGCCAGCGTGCCGCTTTATCTGTTTGCAGATATTTTTCACGAGCCCGTTATCGGATTGCCGATCGTCAACTACGACGACAACCAGCACGCAGCCAACGAGAACCTGCGTCTCGGGAATCTCTGGGGCGGGATCGAGACGTACGCGTTCATGCTGGCCGACCTCAACTGGTAACGACGCGTATCTGAGATTGGACGCCGGCGCCGGCCGAGGCGTTTAGAACGGCGGAAGCCTTCAACAAAGTGTCGCAGCCCCGCGACGCCAGGTGCCTCGTGTTGCGTCTTTCCAACGCATCCGGCTCGCTGCTGAGGTTGGTAGAGGGCGCGAATTTGTCTATGCTAACGCACCTTTCGAGACCAGCGGTGCGCCGGCGCAACACGGCGGCAGCTGAAGTAATGAATTACGGGGAGAATGTATGAAGGTCAGTTCATTTCGCGGCCTGGTCGGCTGCGGCGCAATCATTTCCGGCCTGTTGTTCGCCAGCTCGGCCAACGCGCAGCAACAAGCGCAGCCCGCGACGGGTCCCGAGCTACAGGAAGTCGTCGTCACTGGCTCGCTGATCAAGCGCACCGACACCGAGACGCCGAGCCCCGTGCAGATCCTCAGCGCCGATGACCTGGTGAAGAGCGGCTACACCAACGTCAACGACGTGCTGCGCAACCTGGCCGCCAACGGCCAGGGCACGCTCAACCAGGGCTTCACTGAGGCGTTCGCCGCCGGCGCGTCCGGCATCGCGCTGCGCGGACTCACGGTTGGCGACACGCTCACCCTGATCGACGGCGAGCGCATGGTCGCCTACCCGCTGAGCGATGACGGCGAGCGCAGCTTCGTCGACACCACCGCGATTCCCATCAACGCGATCGAGAGCATCGAGGTGCTGAAGGACGGCGCCTCGGCGCTCTATGGCGCGGATGCGATCGCAGGCGTGGTCAACATCAAGTTGCGGCAGACCTTCCAGGGCGCGCAGTTCACCGGCGAGGGCGGCGCAACGCAGCACAACGACGGTTGGACCTGGCACGCGGCCGGGATCGTCGGCTGGGGCGATCTCGCGAACGATGGCTATAACATGTATGTCACGCTCGACTGGCACCGCCAGGAGCTGATTCTCGGCTCGAACCGCACCGGTCCCTGGACCACCCTCAACTGGAGCGGCCTGCCGGACGGCATCGACGAGAGGCCGGGCTCGCCCACGCAGGGCTTCTTCACCTATCCGGACAGCATCCAGGGCTACCTCGTAAACCCGATGGTGACGGCGGCAAATGCCAATCAGCCCGCCGAAACGTTCCTCACACCAGGCCCACAGCCGGGATGCAACAGCGCGGCCGCACAGGCAGCGGGAGCCTGCATATTCTCCTTCCCCGGCCAGATCCAGCCGCCCACCGAGCAGACGAACTTCCTCATGAAGTTCACCAAGGCGCTGGCGAATGATTGGAAGATGACCTGGACCGCCTCGATCTTCGACAGCAGCGCCGAGCAGGTGGCGCCTGAGACGCCGCCGTTCGGTCACGCACTCAATCAGACGGGAATAAACACCGGCGGTAACACGCTGACACCCATCGGTCCGGGAATCGCCCCGAGCGCGGTAATTTACCCGGTGTACACGCTGCCGGCGAACTCTCCCCAGAATCCCTACGGTGCGCCGGCGCAGCTGGTCTACAGCTTCCCGGATGTCGGGCCGGAAGTGACCGACGTCGACACGACGACCTACCGCCTGTTTGCCGACATCCGCGGCGAGGCCGCCGGCTGGGACCTCGACGGCGCGGTCGGTGTGATGTACGCGCTGATGCACGACCACATCTATGGCTTCCTCGAGCCGGCGGCGGTGCAGACGGCACTCAATAACGGCACCTACGTCCCGGGAGTCAGCACCAATGGCGCGGCGCTGTTCGCGCCCGTCGAGACCACCGATCCCTCGAGCACCCTCGGCGTCGTCGACTTCCACGGCTCGCGTCCGCTGTTCGACATGCCGGGAGGACCGCTGACCCTCGCCGCGGGCGTGCAGTACTTTCACAAGGCGCAGAACTACGTAAACCCACCCACGGTGATCGAGGGTATCCAGGAAGGCGCCTCAGCGTTCGCAGTCGGCTCGCAGGACGATTCCGCCGCCTTCGTCGAAGTCGGTGGCAAGGTGGTGAGAGAGCTCGAGGTGGATGCGGCGGTGCGCTACGACCACTACGACACCTACGGCGGGCAGGCGACGCCCAAGTTCGGCCTCAAGTACACCCCGATCGACATGCTCAGCCTGCGCGGCACCTGGGGCAAGGGCTTCCGCGCCCCGTCGATCGCCGAATCGGCCGTGGCCGGGTCGGCCTTCGGCGAAGGCAACATCAACGACCCGGTGCTCTGCCCCAACGGCGTGACGAACGTCCAGGGCACGTACAACCAGTGGTGCGTCTATCCCGGAGTCGGCGTGTCCTCGTCGAACCCGCAGCTGAAGGCCGTGACCTCGAAGAACGCGACCTTCGGGGTCATCTTCGAGCCGCTGCCGCAGTTCAACGCCTCGGTGGATTACTACTGGATCCAGCTCAATAACGACATCATCTCGGCCTCCGCAGCGGGAGGCCTGGGCGCCTCCTTCCTGCAGCTGGTGCGCGGCCCGCAGGAGGTCGAGCCGGTTTGCACCAACACGCCGGTGAGCGGAAACTGCACCACGGCGAACGTCCTGACGCCGGTCGGTGTTCCCGAATACACCGTCGTGCCCTATGTGAACGCGGGCATCACGACCACCTCGGGCATCGATGTCGACCTGCGCACCCGCTGGGATCTCGGCGCCGCCGGCTCGCTGAAGGGTGAGATCAACTACACCCACATCATCGAGTACGACTACGGCTATGCTGGAACGACGTTCCACCTGGCCGGCACGCACGGCCCGACGAGCATCTCGGGCGACACCGGCAACCCGGCCAACCGTGCGGTCGCTACCCTCACCTGGGAGAAGGGCCCGCTCTCGACCAGCCTGTCGGTGAACTACATCGGCTCGTTCAGCATGATTGACCCGTCGGCGGGCTACAACAACTGCCTCGAGTCGATCGCCGCGGGCGCCCCCTCCGCCTACGGGCCGGTTATCTCCCCGCCGGCAGTTCTGCCCGCCGCCTGGAATCAGTACTGCACGGTCGCGCACTTCACGGAGCTCAACCTGTACTCGGCCTACCAGGTGACCGAGCACTTCGATATCCACGGCTCGATCACCAACCTCGCGAATTCGGACGCACCGGTGGACCTGCAGACCTACGGCGGTGGCGCCGAGCTGCACTACGACGCGGCACTCCATCAGGACGGCGCGGTCGGGCGGTTCTTCCTGCTGGGCGCGACTTACAAGTGGTGAGCCCCCGGCCCTCGGTTGGCTCAACGTGACTGAAAGAAGCGGCCCCCATCCGGGGGCCGTTTTTTTCCCGAGCCGGCGGACGGGACGGCCTTCACACTCCTTGCCTGGCGGGGTCAAGTCCGTGACCATTCGATGACATTCGCCCCCGCGAGGCACGGTTAAGCTGCTCGAATGCACCAGATCGGTGTCGTCGGCCTGTCCTATCGCCACGCCGGCGTCGACGAGGTCGCCCGCTTCGCCGTGCCGCGCGCGGAGGTCGCGGCACGCCTGCCGGAGCTGCGCGCGCGGCTGAATGCCGCCGAGATCCTCTACGTCGGCACCTGCAACCGGGTCGAGGTCGTGTACGCGACCCAGGACGGCAGTCCCGCCGGCGATTCCCGTCCGGATGTGTTCCGGGTACTGACCGGGCGCGACTCGCAACCCGGCGAGGCGGCGCGCACCTTACGCGCCTGGACCGGGGAGGCGGCGGTCGAGCACCTGTTTCTCCTGGCATGCGGGCTCGACTCCGCACAGACCGGTGAGCAGGAGATCGCCGCGCAGCTGCGCGACGCCTGGGAAGAGTCGCGCACCGCGCGTACCTGCGGCCCGGTGCTGGATCGTCTGATCGGCGAGGCGCTCGGCATGGCGCGCCGCGTGCGGCGCATGACCGCCCGGGTGCGCACTCCCTCGCTCGGCGACTTGGCGGCCGAGCGGGTGCTCAGGCACCTGGATGGCGCGCCCGGCACCGCGGCGCTGCTCGGCGTGTCCCCGATGACGCGCCGCTGCGCGGCGCTGCTCAATCGCGCGAACGTTCCGCTGCTCATCGTCAACCGCACGCTCGGCACCGCGCGGGAGCTGGCGCAGTCGCTGTCCGCGCCCTTGCTGTCGCTCGATGAGTTTCGCGCCAACCCGCCGCGCTTAAGCGCGCTGGTGCTGGCGGCCGGCGGGAGCGGCGCGGTGCTGGATGCGGATGCGCTGGTACGGCTGCGGGACGCCGCCCGCGGCGCGGTTGCGCGGCCGCCGCTGCTCATCGATTTCGGCGTGCCGCCCAACGTCGACGCCGGGGCGGCGCAGCGCGCCGGACTCGACCGCGTCGGCATGACGCAGCTCATCGAGGCGGCCCAGGGACAGCGGCTGACGCAGCTGCTGCGCCTCGCGCCGGTACGCGCCGCGATCGACGAGCGTCTCACGCACCTGCGCGCTGAGCTCGCGACGCGCGCCCTCGGCCCGCGGCTGCAGGATCTGCGGGTGCGTTTCGAGCAGATCGCGGCCGAGGAAGTGGCGCGCGCATTGCGCCACGAGCTGCGTACGCTCGATGGTGAGCAGCGCGCGCAGCTCGAGCGCTTAGGTTGCGCGGTCGCGCACCGGCTCGCGCATCTGCCACTCGCCGGGCTGCGGGCCGCCGCGGTGCACGCCAGCGCCGATGCCGTGGATGCGTTCTTCGATGCGGCAAAATCCGGCCGCGCCCACGGCGCTCAACTGAAGGATGAGTCATGAAGGCACCCGAACGCTCCCGGCAACTCTACGAGCGCGCCTGCCGCGCGATACCGGGCGGGGTTTCCTCACCGGTGCGCGCCTTCCGCGCCGTCGGGGGGACGCCGCTGTTCATCGCGCGCGGCGCAGGCAGCCGGGTGACGGATGCCGACGGGCGTACTTATCTCGACCTGGTGGGCTCCTGGGGCCCGCTGATTGCCGGCCACGCACACCCGGCGGTCGGCGCCGCGATCGGCGCGGCGCTCGAGCGCGGCACCACCTTCGGCGCTCCGTGCGAGGCGGAGGTGGTGCTGGCCGAGCGGGTGTCGGCCGCTTACCCGGCGGCGGAGCAGGTGCGCTTCGTGTCCTCGGGCACCGAGGCGGTGATGAGCGCCATCCGCGTGGCGCGCGCCTTCACCGGGCGCGACCTGATCGTGAAGTTCGCCGGCTGCTATCACGGGCATGCGGATCATCTGCTGGTCGCCGCCGGCTCGGGCCTGGCAACGCTCGGCAAGCCCTCGTCCGCCGGCGTGCCGCGTGCCTTCACCGACTGCACGCGGGTGCTGCCGCTCGATGCGGAGGCGGCGGTCGCGGCGCTGTTCGAGCGCGAGGGCGAGCGCATCGCCGCGGTCATCATCGAGCCGGTGCCCGCCAACCATGGCCTGCTGCCGCAGCGGCGCGAGTTCCTCGAGGCGCTGCGCCGGACGACGCGCGCGCACGGCGCGCTTCTCATCTTCGACGAGGTGATCTCCGGGTTTCGCCTGGCGCGCGGCGGCGCCGCGGAGCTCCTCGGCATCCGTCCCGATCTCGCCACCTTCGGCAAGGTGATCGGCGGTGGGATGCCGGTCGGGGCCTTCGGCGGCGAGCGCCGCATCATGGCGCGCCTCGCCCCGGACGGGGATACGTACCAGGCGGGCACGCTCTCGGGGAACCCGGTGGCCATGGCGGCGGGGCTCGCGACGCTCGATGTGCTCGAGCGCGAATCCGGCTGGCAGCGGCTCGAGGCGCGCGGTGCCGAGCTCGAGCGGCTGCTCGCGCCGGTGCTGGCGCGCGCCCCCTGGCCGGTCAACCTGGTGCGGGTCGGGTCGCTCTTCTGGATGTCGCTGCACGAGCAGGGCGCGCCGCGCACGGCGGCGGCGCTCACCGAGCGCGAGAGCGGGCGCTTCGCCGCGCTGTTCCACGCCATGCTCGATCGCGGCGTCTATCTCCCGCCTTCGGCGTACGAGGCCTGTTTCCTGTCGCTGGCGCACTCGAGCGCCGACCTCGAGGAATTCACCGCCTCGCTCGCCGCCTCGCTCGCCGCCTCCGGCTGAGCGCCGCCATGAAAGCCACCCGCGTCTTTCAGCTCACTGCGCTCGCGCTGGTGCTCGTGTCCGCGGTGCAGGTCGGCTGGTGGTTGTTCGACCAGCATGGCTACACCCTCGAGAGGGTGCAGGCGGCGCGGGCCCTGTACGCAGGCCAGGTGCGCGCCGCGCAGGCGCTGCTCGCCGCCGGAATGGCTGAGGCGCAGGTGCGCGAGCTGCTGCCGGACATTGAGGTGACGGGCGGCCAGGCGGCGCTCGCCCCGGCCGCCGAGCGGGCGCTCGAGAGCGAAGCGGTGCGGCGCTACCGCCAGTACGCCTGGGAGGGCTCGTTCTTCCTGCTGGCGCTCGCCGCCTGCATCGCGGTCATCGGACGCGCCCTGCGCGCCGAGGCCCGCGTGCTTGCGGAGCAGGACGACTTCCTCGCGCTCGTGTCCCACCAGTTCAAGACGCCGCTCGCGAGCCTGCAGCTCTCGCTCGAGACCATGGCGCTGCGGCCGCTCGCGCCGGAACAGTCCCGGACTCTGACCGAGCGCATGCTGGCCGATCTGGCGCGCATGGAGATGATGGTCACGCAGATCCTCGAGAGCGTGCGGCTCGAGCGTGGGCGGGTGGACCTCAAGTCCGAGCCGGTGGAGCTCGCCGGCGCGGTGGGGCGCGTGGTGGCGGCGCTCGAGGAGCGCGCGCGCGCGCAGCGCATCGCGCTCACCAGCGACGTCGCTCCCGGCCTGTACGTACTGACCGATCCGCTGGCCCTCGATGTCATCGTGCGCAACGTGCTCGAGAACGCGCTCGCCGCGGTCACCCCGGTGGGCGGGGGCAAGGTGGCAGTCAGCGCGCGCGTGAGCGATGGCGAGGTCGCGCTCGCGGTGCGTGACAGCGGCGTCGGCTTCCGGCCCGCCGACGGCGCGCGCCTGTTCGAGAAGTTTTCGCGGCTGCATCCGGGCGGCGGCAGCAGCCGGTACGGTACGGGGCTCGGCCTCTATATCGTCAAGCGGCTGATGCAGCTCGCGGCCGGAAGGGTCACAGCCGAGAGCGCTGGCGTCGGCCAGGGGGCGTGCTTCGTGCTCACCTGGCCCGCCGCCCCGGTGCCTCCCGCATGAGTACACCCGCGCAGAGTGCGATCCGCGTGCTGGTGGTCGAGGACGACCCGCATCTCGCCGCCGGCCTCATGGAGAACCTGCGCGCGGAAGGCTACGAGGTCGCACAGGTGGGCGACGGGCGTGCGGCGCTCGAGTGGCTGCGTGCCGGCAGCTGCGCGCTCATCGTGCTGGATGTGATGCTGCCGGAGCTCGACGGCCTGGACGTCTGCCGCACGCTGCGCGATCAGGGCAACAACACTCCGGTGCTGTTTCTCACGGCGCGCGGCGATCCCGCCGACCGCGTGCGCGGGCTCGAGGCGGGCGGCGATGACTACCTCGCCAAACCCTTTCACCTGAAGGAGTTCCTGCTGCGGGTGCGGGCCATCTTGAAGCGCTGGGACTGGTACCGCGGCGCCTCGGCGACCGCCGCGACGGCGGTGCTGCGCTTCGGCGACAACGAGGTGGATTTCCGCGCGTTCCGTGCCCGTACCTGGAACGGCGAGCCGCAGGAGCTCACCGAAAAGGAGGCCATGATCCTCAAGGTGCTGGCCGAGCACGCGGGCGAGATCGTCTCGCGCGAGGACCTGCTCGAGCGGGTGTGGGGCTACGACGTGTTTCCCTCGACCCGCACGGTCGATAATTTCATCCTGAGGCTGCGCAAGCGCTTCGAGCGCGATCCCGCCAACCCGCGCCATTTCCTCACCGTCTGGGGAGTCGGCTACCGCTTCCTCGCCGAGGGCGAGCCATGAGCGCTGGCACGCTCAGGATCGGCACGCGCGCCTCGGCGCTGGCGCTCTGGCAGGCGCGGCACGTCGAGGCGCTGCTCGCCGCGCTGCCCGGTGCACCGCGCATCGAGCTGGTGCACATCCGCACGGCGGGAGATGCGCAGCGTGAGGTGCCGCTGTGGCAGACCGAGGGCCGTGCCTTCTTCACGCGCGAGATCGACGAGGCGCTCGGGCACGGCACGATCGACGTCGCGGTGCATAGCCTCAAGGATCTGCCGACCGCGCTTGCCCCGGGGCTCACGCTGGGCGCGGCGCTCACGCGGGAGGACCCGCGCGATGCGCTGCTCGCCCGGGAAGGCGAGTCACTCCGGCAGCTGCCGCCGAGCGCACGCATCGGTACCAGCAGCTTGAGGCGCCGCGCCTTCATCGCGCGCATCCGTCCCGACGCCATGCCGGTCGAGCTGCGCGGCAACGTGCCGACGCGCATCGAGCGGCTGAAGCGCGGCGATTACGACGCGATCATTCTGGCTGCGGCGGGACTTGCGCGGCTCGGGCTGACGCAGCACGTCTCGGAATTCCTCTCGCCGCAGGAGTTTCCGCCCGCCGTTTCGCAGGGTGTCATCGGCGTGTGCGCACGCGCCGACGATGAGGCGACGCTCGGGCTGCTGCGCTCGCTCGACGACACGGCCGCGCGGCTCGCGGTGAGCGCGGAGCGCGCGCTCCTCGCGCGTCTCGAAGGCGGTTGCCAGGTGCCGCTCGGCGCGCTCGCCGAGCTGCGCGGTGAGCCGCTCGAGCTCACGGCCGTGGTGTGCGCGCTCGACGGGTCGCGCGAGCTGCGCGCACGCGGCACGGCGAGCGCCTCGCGCGGCGCGACCCTGACGGCCGCGGACGCGGTGGCGCTCGGGGAGCGGGTCGCGGATGAGCTCCTGGCGGCGGGCGCCGCCGAGCTCATTGCCCGCGAGCGCTCGAGGCTCGTGGTGGCGGCCCCGTGAGCGCCGCGGCCGGCACGCGCCCCGTCGTGGTCACCCGCGCCGAGAGTGCCGACGGTCCCTTGAGCCGCGAGCTGCGCAGTCTCGGGCTGGAAGTATTGTCGTGGCCGGCCGTGAGCGTCACGCCGGCGGAATCCACGGCGCTCGATGAGGCGCTCGTGCGCCTCGAGTCCTTCGCCTGGATCGTGTTTGCGAGCCGGCACGCGGTGGCGGCGGTGCTCGAGCGCAGACCGCAGCCGCCCGCGCAGCTGCGCGTCGCCGCCGTCGGGCGCGCCACCGCGCTCACCCTGACCCAGCGCGGCTGGCCGGTGCACCTCGTGCCCGAGGAAGCCAATGCCGCGGCGCTGATCACCGCCTTCGCCGCCCAGTGGCGCGCAAAGGATGCCGGCTTCCGGGTGCTCTACCCGGCGAGCTCGCGTGCTCTTCCCACCATCGCCGCGGGCCTGCGCGAGCTCGGCGCCGCCGTGACGCAGGTCGAGGCCTACCGCACCGAGGCGGCCGCGCTGGATGTGGCCGAATGCCGTGCCTGGATCGAGCGTGGTGGAGTCGGAGCGGTCACTTTTGCCAGCCCCTCCGCCGTCTCCGAGCTCGCGCGGGCGCTCGGCGAGGCGGATTTCGCGCGGCTGCTCGATCACGCGCCGCCGGTCGCGATCGGCCGCACCACCGCCCGCGAGCTCGCCGCACGCGGGCGCAGCGCCACCCTCGCCGATACCGCGACGCTCCACGGGCTCGCGGTCACCACCTTGCGTCTCCTGCAACAGAGAGCCTGAAACGAGAGAGCAGCCATGCCATTCCCACAGGAAAGACCGCGGCGCACCCGGCAGTCGGCCGCCTGGCGCCGCATGGTGCGCGAGACGCGCCTGACCCCGGATGCGCTCATCTACCCGCTGTTCGTCGTGCCCGGGCGCGCGCTGCGCAATCCAGTCGAGAGCATGCCGGGGATCTCGCAGCTCTCGGTGGACGAGGCGGTGAAGGAGGCGAAGGCGGCGGCCGGCGCCGGAGTTCCGGCGGTGCTGCTGTTCGCCGCACCGGCTGCGAAGGACGCGCGCGCGAGTGCCGCCCGCGACCCGCAGGGCCTCGCCGCCCAGGCGATCTCCGCCATCAAGGAGGCCTGCCCGGAGCTGCTGGTGTGGGCAGACGTGTGCCTGTGCGGCGCGACCGATCACGGGCACTGCGGGCACGTGCTCCCGGGCGGCACGATCGACAACGACTCCTCGATCGAGACGCTCGCCGAGGTCGCGCTCAATTACGCGCGCGCCGGAGCGGATGCGGTCGCGCCGAGCGACATGATGGACGGACGGGTGCAGGCGATCCGGGCGCGGCTCGACCGCGAAGGCCTGAGCTCCACGCCGATCGTCTCCTACGCCGCCAAGTACGCGTCCGCCTTCTACGGCCCGTTCCGCGAGGCCGCCGAGTCCGCCCCGGCGTTCGGCGACCGCCGCTCCTACCAGATGGATCCGGCGAATGCGCGCGAGGCGCTGCGCGAGGTGCTGACCGATGTCGCCGAGGGCGCCGACCTCGTCATGGTGAAGCCCGCCGGACCCTACCTCGACATCATCCGCCAGGTAAAAGACGCCGTGCGCGTGCCGGTGGTGGCCTACCAGGTGTCGGGCGAATTCAGCCTCATCAAAGCCGCGGCCGAGCGCGGCTGGATCGACGAGCGCGCCGCCGTGCTCGAGACGCTTACCGGGATCGCGCGCGCCGGCGCCGACCTCATCATCAGCTACTTTGCGCCCGAGGCCGCGCGGTGGCTGCGCGCATGAGCGGGCGCGATGCTCCGAGCGGCGGCGCTCCGGGCGCCTTCCTCGCGGCCTGCCGCCGCCAGAGCGTGCCGCATCGGCCCATCTGGATCATGCGTCAGGCGGGGCGCTACCTTCCCGAGTATCGGCAGCTGCGCGCCCGGGTCGACTTCGAGACGCTCACGCGTACCCCCGAGCTCGCCGCCGAGGTGACCCTGCAGCCGCTGCGGCGCTTCGAGCTCGATGCGGCGATTCTCTTCAGCGACATCATGACGCCGCTGCAGGGCATGGGAGTGGAGCTCACTTTCGAGCCCGCGCCGGTGGTGCGTGAGCCGATCCGCAGCGCGGCGCAGATCGCCGCGCTTCCCGCGCTCGAGCCGGCGCGCGACGTGCCATTCGTGCTGGAGACGATCCGGCAGGTGCGCCGCGGCGTCCCGCGTGGGGTGCCGCTCATTGGTTTCGCCGGCGCGCCGTTCACGCTCCTCTGCTATCTCGTCTGCGGGCGGCCGTCCAAGGAGTTCGCGCCGGCACGTACGTTCCTCTACGCGCAGCCCGCGGATGCCGAGCGGCTGCTGACCCACCTCGCGGACGCCATGGCGGCTTACCTCACCGCGCAGGCTGCGGCCGGCGCCCAGGCGCTGATGCTGTTCGAGTCGTGGGCGGGGCTGCTCGGGGTGAGTGAGTACGCGCGCTTCGCGCTCCCGGCCGTGCGGCGCACACTCGCGGCGCTCAAGCCTCTCGGTGTGCCACTCATCTATTACCTGAACCAGGGAAGTGCGCTCATGGGCACGGTCGCCGGCCTCGACGTGGACGTCGTGGGCGTCGACTGGCGCTCACCGCTTTCGGAGGTACGAGCGGTGCTCGGGCCCGGCAAAGCGGTGCAGGGCAACCTCGACCCCGCGGCGCTGTTCGCGCCGCCCGCCGAGCTCACGCGGGCGGCCGCGGCCGTACTTACCGAAGCCGGCAACGCCCCGGGACATATCTTCAACCTGGGCCACGGCATCTGGCCGGACACCGATCCGGATGCGGTGGCGCGCCTCGTGGACTTCGTGCATGAGCACCGCTAGCGAGACGCGTGCCGGCGAGGGAGCCGCGGGCGGTTTCGCCGCGACCGCGAGCCAATATTTCCGCGACCTGCAGGCGCGCTTCTGCGCCGCGTTCGAGTCCTTCGAGCCGGCGAGCCGCTTCGAGGCGCGCGCCTGGAAGAAGCCCGACGGCCATCGCCTCGAGGGAGGCGGGGAGGCGCGCCTCATGCGCGGCTCGGTCTTCGAGAAGGTGGGTGTCAACGTGAGTCATGTCTGGGGCGTGCTCGCCCCCGAGGCACGAGCGCAGGTGGCCGGTGCGGCGGAGGCCGAAGGCCGGTTCACCGCCTGCGGTATCTCCCTGGTCGCCCACATGGCGAACCCCTACGTGCCGGCGATGCACATGAACCTGCGCTATCTCGCCACCAGCCGTGCCTGGTTCGGCGGCGGCTCGGACCTGACTCCGACCTTCCCGATGGCCGAGGACACGGCGGAGTTTCATGCAGCGCTGGAAGCGGCGTGCGCCACCTACCGCCCCGGCGCCTACCAGGAATACAAGGCCTGGTGCGACCGCTACTTCTACCTGCCGCACCGGCAGGAGCCGCGCGGCGTCGGCGGGATCTTCTTCGACGACCTGGCGATGGGCGTGGCCGGGAGCGAGTTCGACTTCGTGCGCGCCGTCGGCGAGGCGGTGCTCGACGTCTATCCGCGGATCGTCGCGCGGCGCAAGGACAGCCCCTACGATGAGGCGGCGCGCGAACGCTTGCTGGTGAAGCGAGGTCGCTACGTCGAATTCAACCTGGTCTACGACCGCGGCACCCGCTTCGGCTTCAGTACCGATGCGGACCCGGACGCGTACCTGATGAGTCTTCCGCCGCTGGTGAGGTGGTGACGGGCGCGCGCAGCTTATGCGCCTCGAGCCAGCTGACCGGGGTCGACCAGAAGAGCCGCACGGTGCTCTCGCGCGCTTTACGCCAGTGCTCGCTCAGCACCGAGGTGATGGAATCGAGATCCCACATTTGTCGCATCGCCACAATGCCTCCCCGCGTCCTGAGTGCGGTTAGAGGGCGACAGTGTGTCCGAGTTCCGGAAAAAACTGTTGTCCATCAGCGACGTGACGCATTTAAACCGCGACCGGCCGAAGCGTCTCTAACTCACCGATGACACTTGCGCAGGTCGAGGACTCGCCGATCGACTGGGAGGGGGCGCTGGTAGAGCGGGCCCGTGCCGGGGATACCCGTGCCTTCGAGCGGCTCTACCGCGAGCACACCGGACGGGTGTATGGCCTGTGCCTGCGCATGACACGCGAGCCGCATACGGCGGAGGACTGCACCCAGGAGACCTTCATCAACGCCTGGCGCGCGCTCGCACAGTTCGAGACCCGCAGCTCATTCGGCACCTGGCTGCACCGCATCGCGGTCAACGTGGCGCTCGCGAAGCGCCGCAAGGCGGCGCGCGACGAGCCGGTGGTGGAGGCCGAGGTCGAGGAACAGGGCGTCGAGCCCGTTTGGACACTGGAGACGCCGGTGGAAGTGCAGGAGATCGAGGACGCGATCGGGACATTGCCGGAGGGCGCGCGGGATGCCCTGGTGCTGCACGCCCTGTATGGCTACTCGCACACCGAGGCGGCGCAGATGCTCGGCGTGGCGGAGGGCACGTGCAAGGCGCAGCTGCACCGCGCCCGCAAGCTCCTGCGCGAGCGCTTGAACGTGGAGGTCGGCTGACATGACAGAGCGGGGTGCGAAGGACAGCGTGATGACGCTGCGCGACCTGCCCCAGGCCATCGAGCCTGCGCGGGACCTGTGGCCGCAGATCGAGGCGCGGATCGGGCGCAACGGCGTGCGCGCGGTTGCCGCAGGCGGCGCGCGCCGCGGAGCGGTGGCGCCGCGCGCTTACCTGGCCGCGGCGGCCATGGTGGGCTGCGTGGCGGTGGGCGTGTGGATCGGGCGGAGCATGCTTCCGGGCGTGGCCCCGGCGCCGCTCGCGCAAAGCGCGCGTCCGGAGTCCGGCGCGCTGCAGACGGCGTGGGTGAGCGACCCGCGCTACCAGCGCGAGCGCGAGCAGCTGATGCGCTCGCTCGGCGCACAGCTCGCCGCGCTCCCTCCCGCGAGCCGCGCCAAAGTGATGGCCAGTCTCGCCACGATTCAACAGGCGAAGCAGGAGCTCGAGGGCGCGCTCGGCAGGGATCCGGGTAATGCGCTGCTGCAGGAGCTGCTCGTGAACACTTACCAGGATGAAATGCGCGTCCTCACGGACGTGCACGAGGCCAGCGATGCTGGCAAGGGGATCTGACATGCGTCTGTCTCAGCGGCTGCTGGCTGCCACGGTTGCGCTGCTCGCGGGCGCCTGGGCCTTCGGCAGCGACGCTCCCACGACCTTCGAGCGCGAAGTGGCCGCGCAGGCCCGCGGCGTGGTCGAGATCTCCAACGTCAACGGCACGATCGACGTGACCGGATCGGACCGGGCAGTGGTCAGCGTCAGGGCGGAGCTCGCCCCGGACGTCGATCACGTCGAAGTCACGAGCTCGGGCGATCACACCGTCGTGCGCGTCCAGCTGCGGCCGCACTGGCATGGCTGGGGCCACGAGGAGACGCACCTGCGCGTACAGGTGCCGAAGGACAGCTCGCTGGAGGTCTCGGGCGTCAGCGCCAACATCACCTCCGCGGGGGTGAGCGGCGCCCAGCAGCTCAAGACCGTCAGCGGCGACATTACCGCCGAGCTCGGCCCCTCGGACATCGAAGTGAAGTCCGTGAGCGGCAGCCTGAAGCTGCGCGGCAAAGGGCAGGCGGCCAAGCTGCACGTCAGCACGGTGAGCGGCGATCTCGAGCTCAAGCACGCCGCCGGCGACGTCGAGGCGACCACGGTGAGCGGCGAGGCGACGGTCGAGCTCGATCCGGCGCGCTCGGTGCGGTTGCGCAGCACCTCGGGAGACCTCACCTTCGAGGGGCGTCTGCTGCGCGGAGCGGATTTCGATGCGCAGACCGTGAGCGGCGATCTCAAGGTGCGGGCAGCTTCCGAGGATGGCTTCCAGTTCGAGGCCGCGAGCCTCACCGGCGACATCAGCGACTGCTTCAACGTCGAGCCCGAGCGCACCAGCGAGTACGGGCCCGGCCACAAGCTGAACGGCGCGCGCGGCCAGGGCAGCGGGCACGTGCGCCTCAAGACCATGAGCGGCGAGATCGAGCTGTGCGATCGCAAGTAAGCGCGGCCCGCAGCGCGGCGGCTGAGCCCACGCGGGGGCGTTAGAATCCCCGCGTGCCCTCGACCAGAGCCTCGACCCACATCGACCCCTCTCCCATCGCGGCGCCACTTCTTGAGTGGCACGCCCGCGCCGGGCGGCACGACCTGCCGTGGCAGACCGACCGCACTCCCTACCGGGTGTGGGTGTCGGAGATCATGCTGCAGCAGACGCAGGTCAGCACGGTCAAGCCGTACTACGAGCGTTTCATGCGGCGCTTCCCCGACGTGCGCACGCTCGCCGCGGCGGACGTCGACGAGGTGCTGCACCTCTGGTCCGGGCTCGGCTATTACGCGCGGGCGCGCAACCTGCATCGCGCGGCAGGGTTGATCTGCGCCGAGCACGGCGGGGAGCTGCCGCGCAGCTTCGCCGCGCTCGCGCAGCTTCCGGGCATCGGCCGCTCGACCGCCGGTGCGATCCTCGCCTTGAGCTTGAACGAGCGCTTCCCGATTCTCGATGGCAACGTGCGGCGGGTGCTGGCCCGCTACTTCGGAGCAGCCGGCGGCAAGGGCGGCGCCGCAGCGCTGCGGCGGCTGTGGGAGCTGGCGGAGCGCTGCACGCCGGCGGCGCGGGTCGCCGAGTACACGCAGGCCATCATGGATCTCGGGGCCACGGTGTGCGTGCGCGCGCGACCGCTGTGCCAGGTCTGTCCGCTCAGCGCCGGCTGCTGCGCGCGCCGCACCGGCCGCCAGGACGAGCTGCCCGCCGCACGCCGCGCGCGCGCGCGGCGCACCCGCTCGGTGTTCATGGTGGTGGCGCTCAATGAGGACGGCAGCGTGCTGCTCGAGCGGCGCCCGGAGAGCGGAGTATGGGGCGGGCTCTGGTGCCTGCCGGAGTTCGATAGCGCGAGCGCGGCGCAGGTGTTCATCCGCCAGTCGCTGGCGGCGAGCGGCAGCGAGCCACAACGGCTGAATGCGGTCGAGCACGCCTTTACTCACTTCAGCCTGATCATCCGCCCGCTGCTGGTGAGCTGTGCCGGGGCGGCTGCCGTCATGGAGGAGGGTGCGAGCCTCTGGTATAACATCCGCGCGCCGGCGCGCATCGGCCTGCCCGCGCCGATCACCACGCTGCTCGCGGGTCTCGCGCGCGGATCGATGTTCGAGGTGGCCGGGGCGCATTCATAGCGGGGAGCCCATGTCGCGGATGGTCCAGTGTGTGCTGCTGAAGCGCGAGGCGCCGGGCCTCGACCGGCCGCCTTATCCCGGCGATCTCGGCCGGCGCATCTACGAGAGCGTGTCGCGCGAGGCCTGGGCGCAGTGGCTCAAGCACCAGACCATGCTCATCAATGAGTATCGTCTGACGCCTATCGAGCCCAAGGCGCGCAGGTTTCTCGAGGGCGAGATGGAGAAGTTCTTCTTCGGCGCGGGATCGAAGGCTCCGGAAGGGTATCAGCCGCCGCAGCCCGGGGCCTGAGTGCGACTCTGGACGCTTCACCCGCGATACCTCGACGCCCGAGGCCTGGTGGCGCTGTGGCGCGAAGGCTTGCTGGCGCGCGCCGTCCTCAAGGGCGCGACCCGGGGCTACCGGCATCACCCGCAGCTCGAGCGCTTTCGCTCGCATGCCGCGCCGCGCGCCGCGATCAACGCCTATCTCAGGGTCGTCGCGGTTGAGGCCGCATCGCGCGGATACGCCTTCGACCTGGCGAAACTCGGGCCGCGGCGCCGCGGGCTGAAGCTGACCGCCACCCGCGGACAACTGCGGTACGAGTGGCAGCATCTGCTGCGCAAGCTGGCCCGGAGAAACCCGCGGGTGTACCGGCGCTGGCGCGGGGAGGAAGCGCCCCGGCCGCACCCACTCTTCCGGGTCGTTCGCGGAAGCGTCGAGCCGTGGGAGCGGCGCCGTAACCCAGGCGCGCCGCGCGTCAAGGGCCGAAAGGCGACTCTCTAAAGGTGTATCAGGCCGCGCTTGTGCGCGACCGCGACCGCCTCGGTTCGGCTGATGGCATCGAGCTTGGTCAGGATCGCCTTGACGTGCGTCTTGGCAGTGCCCTCGGTGATCGACAGCCGCCGCGCGATGTCCTTGTTGCTGCGGCCTTCCGCCACCAGCTGCAGCACGTCGAGCTCGCGCTGAGTGAGGCTCGGCTTCGCCATGCGCTGCAGCGCCTTGGCGGCGACGGTGGTCGAGGTGTAGGGGCGGTCCTGGCTCACGGCACGGATCGCCGACAGGATCTCCTGGCGCGGCGCGTCCTTCAGCAGGTAACCCTTCGCGCCCTGCGACAGGCACTGAAAGATGTCCTCATCGCCATCGTAGGTGGTCATGATGAGGATGCGCGCCTTGGGGTTGATCTCGAGCACGCGCTGCACCACCGAGACGCCGTCGCGCTTCGGCATGCGCAGGTCGAGCACCAGCACGTCGGGGTGGTGGCGCTCGTAGAGGGTGATCGCCTCGTCGCCGTCGCCTGCCTCGGCGACCACCTCCATGTCGGCCTGCTGGTTCACCATGGCGGCGAGCCCATCGCGCACCACCGGGTGATCGTCGGCGAGGATGACGCTGATTTCTTTTCTGATTATCGCAGCCATCGTCAGGCCCGCTTCGCCATGCGCACACTGACCCGGGTCCCGGCACCCGGCTGACTGTCGATCTGCCACTCCCCGCCGATCGCCCCGGCGCGCTGGCGCATGCTGGAGAGCCCGAAGCCCTGCCGCGCATAGAGCTCCGGCCGCTGCTCCATGCCGACGCCGTCGTCGGCGATCGACATGGTCCAGTGCGCGGCCTCCTCCACGGTCGTGATGCGCACGTTCTGTGGTCGGGCGTGGCGCACCGCGTTGCTCACCGCCTCCTGCGCAATGCGCAGCAGCTCGTGCTCATGCTCGGGCTTGAGCCCGGTGATGACGCCGCCGCCATCGAAGGTGCAGGTGACGCCGCCCGGCACGGTGGAGCGCTCCGCCAGCTGCCGCAACGCCAGCTCGAGCCCCGCGCGGCGCGTCTGATCGAGCCGCAGCGCCATGACCGAGCGGCGCGCCTCGGCGAGCCCGTCGCGCGCCAGATCGCGTATCCGGGACAGCGTGATGGCGAGCTCGGAGTTGCGCTTCTTGCAGGAAGGGAACTCCTCGGCGGCCCCGAGCTGCATCAGGATGCCGGTGAAAGCCTGCGCCAGGCCGTCGTGAATCTCCTGGCCGATGCGCGTGCGCTCCATGAGCACGGCCGCTTCCTTGGCGGAGTAGGCGAGGCGCGTCAGCTGCACTGCCAGCGTCGCCTGCTGCGCGAGCGCGACCAGGAGGCCGCTGCGCTGTACGTCGCGGGCGTCGCGCCGGAAGGTGAGGATGAAGAAGCCGACGCTGCGCGCGCCGAACACCAGCGGATAGACCACCACGCCGGCGGCGCCCTCGCTGCGGTGAAACTCGCGCACGCCCGGCCAGATCTCCTCCTGCTGGGTCGCGTAGTCGACGTAGTACGGCTCGCGCAGCTGCGCGAATTTCTCGGTGAACAACGAGCCCGCGACCGGCACCTTGTTGGCGTACGAGGGCTCGGCGAGCTGACCATCACGGACATGGGCGATGATGCGCCACTCCTGCAGCGAGTCCTTGAGGACGATGACGACGCCCGAGACGGCATCGAACTGGCGCGTCGCCTCGAGCAGCATGTGGCCCATGAAGCTGTGCAGATCGGTCTCGCCGGCGAGGCGCTCGAGGTTGCCGCGAATCACCGCATTGGCCTTGGCGAGCTCGGCGAAGCGCTCCTCCGCCGAGTGCTCGCGCTCATGGCGCACGTCGTCGACCAGGCGCTCGCGATGCAGCGCGGCGCCGATCACGCCGGCGGCGGTCTCGAGCGCGGCCAGCTCGGCGGCGTCGACCGCGCGGCGCTGCCGGGTATTGTCGAAACCCACGAGCCCGATGAATTCCCCGGCGACGAAGATGGGTACGATCGCCCTGGACTGCGTGCCGGCTCCCTGGAAGGGGGTGTGCCCGTCCGGCGTCTCGTCCGGACTGAAGCACACGCTGCGCCCCGCGCGCAGCTCGGCGCATACGTCGGAGAAGTTGCGCTCGTCGCAGGCGCAGCTCACCGGATCGTGCAGGCTCGGCGCCACCCCCTCCGCGGTCCACTCGCTCACCACCACGAGCAGCGGCTCGCCGCCCGCGCCGGTGCGGGTTTCCATGAGATTGACGCGATCGACGTGAGCGGCTTCGCCGATCAGGCCGAGCACGGCCGGGATCGCACCGCGGACGTCCTCCGCCTCGAGGAGCAGCCGGCTCGCGCGTGCGGTGGCGGTCAGGAGCCGCTCGCGGCCCTGCAGCGACTCGTTTATCCGGGTCAGCTCTTCCGCGCACGGGAAGTCCTGGGAGTTCTGCAGCAGGGTCGGATTGGCGGCCATGGGGGTTTGGGTGCTCGGCTTCCCGTCGGGTTGACCGGGGAGTTTAGCGCGGTGCGGGTGGGTTACACCGGTGTGCCGCCGGCAGGCGCCCGCGTCACTCTTTAGAGAGAGCAATCTGGCGGCAGCCTCAAGGGGCGCGAACCGAAGGGATCCTAAGAATCAACGGCTTAGCGTCAAGGCTTGCTTGACGGGCCGCCGCGCGGCCGGTCTAATACGCGGCCTTCCACGCCGGCGGCCAGGTAGCTCAGTTGGTAGAGCAGCGGACTGAAAATCCGCGTGTCGGTGGTTCGATTCCGCCCCTGGCCACCACTGACTCAATTTAGCGCCATAGGCGTTGACGCCGATTGTGACGCGGCAATCCTCGCGCAACGACGCTGACGAATGGGGGCCAGTTTCACTGCAGCTTCGGGGAAGCTCCATCTCGGAAGCGAGAACAAACGTCGAGCGGCCTCTTTATCTCATGTGGGCACGGTCGCGATTCAACACAGAAACAGATCCGTACCGACCGAACCACAGCGCACGATAACAGGAACAGAAGCGCGGTATGGCATTCGGCCTCCGAGCACGTTCTGGCCCATAACTTGATACATTGCGCTGGACCGACGGTGCCGCGCCAACTAACGGGGATTCGAATGGCACTTACTATCAGGGGTCTGTCCAAGACTTACCCGAACGGGGTTGTTGCCCTGAAGAATCTGTCTCTGACGATCGGTAAGAACATGTTCGGTTTACTGGGGCCGAATGGGGCCGGCAAGAGTTCGCTCATGCGGACCATCGCGACCCTGCAGGAGCCGGACGAGGGCAGCATCGACCTTGATGGCATCAACGTACTAACCCAGAAAGACGCCGTGCGGAAGATCCTCGGCTATCTGCCGCAGGAATTCGGCGTGTATCCAAAGTTGTCGGCGGTAGACATGCTGAACCATCTCGCCGTCTTGAAGGGAGTCACCGTCGCTGGCGAGCGCAAGGAGATGGTCGAGGCCCTGTTGCAGCAGACGAACCTCTGGGAGGTGCGCAAGAAGGCCCTGTCCACTTATTCGGGCGGCATGAAGCAGCGCTTCGGCATCGCCCAGGCGCTGCTCGCCAATCCGCGTTTGATCATCGTCGACGAGCCTACCGCTGGCCTCGACCCCGCCGAACGCAACCGCTTCCTGAATCTGCTCGCTTCCATCGGCCGGGATATCACCGTCATCCTCTCGACCCACATCGTCGATGATGTGCGCGAATTGTGCTCGCAAATGGCGATCATTGCCGCAGGGGAGGTGCTGCTCGAGGGCTCCCCGGCCGAGGCACTTAGCGCACTCCAGGGGCAGCTGTGGTCACGCATCGTGGCGACGGACGATGACCTGCGCAGCCTCGAGTCGCAATTGCAGATCGTGAGTACCCACCTCGTGGCTGGGCGGCACGAGATCCGCGTATTTGCGGCATCCTCCCCGGGGGCCGGCTTCCGCTCCGTGCCCGCGGAGCTCGCGGACGTTTACTTCTTGAGTTTGTCCCGTAACGCGAACAGCTAACCAGCACTTCGAGGACCGGAAGGAGCAGCGATGTTCTGGGAGTTCTTCACCTTCGAGCTGCGCTTTCGCGCCAAGAGCCTGTCGACCTACGTTTACTTTCTGATCTGGCTGGCCTTTGCCTTTTTCTGCGTCGCGTCTGAGAGTTTTGGCCCGGTGGCCAATGCGAATGGCAAGGTCCTCCTCAACGGCCCGTGGGCCAATTCGATTCAGGATGCCTACGCGCTCCTGTTCGGCATCATCATCGTCGCCGCCATCTTCGGCACCTCCATACTGCGCGACTTTCAGCGCGACACTTACCAAATCCTGTTCACCAAGCCGATTTCCAAGTTTGCCTACCTTGGCGGGCGCTGGGCCGGCTCTTTCGTCACGTCGGTATTTGCTTTCTCCGGCCTGATGGTCGGCACGTTCCTCGGTACGCTCGCACCGTGGGCGGATCACGCGAGGATCGCGCCCAATCAGCTGTGGTGGTATCTGCAACCCTTCTTGTCGATCGCCGTAATTCAGATCTTCTACATCGGCTCGCTGTTCTTCGCCGTCGCCGCGTTGTCGCGCAAGATCCTCGTCGTATACCTGCAAGGCGTCGCGCTGTTCATGCTGTACGTCATCGGTCTCACGGTATTCTCGGCGACGCGCTCGCTCGAGCACTTTTGGTCCGGCATTCTCGACCCGGTCGGACTGCTGCTGGTGGACCGGATGACCCGGTACTGGAGCGTCGTCGAAAAGAACAGCCAGCTGCTGCCGTGGAACTTCTCCGGTTACTCACCCGGCGTGTTTCTATACAACCGCCTGCTCTGGACTGCCGTGGGCATCGCAGCGCTCGCCAGCGTGTGGGCGCTGTTCCCGATGTCAGTGGAGGCGTTGAGCGCCAAGTCGCAAGGCAAGCGAGCCGCGAAGGCGCGCGAGCAGCAGGTGGAGGAATCCAGGCCGGTGCGTTCCTTGGTAACCTCGACGTTGCCGCGCGTGCGGCAAGTTTTCGGCGCAGGTACCAGCTTCGCGCAGTATTGGTCGCTCACCCGCCTGCGCGTCCGGATCATCACTCGCGAAATTCCCTTCTGGGGCATCGCCGGCTTATTGGTAGCGTTCGCGGTCAATAACGGCTACTTCGCCGGCCGCGTCGCCGGCGCCGACGTCTGGCCTGTGACCTACCTGATGGTGCAGGCGGTCGAAGGCTCGGCGACCTTGTTTTTCGTCATTGTAGCCGCCCTGTACGCTGCGGAACTGATCTGGCGTGAGCGGGACAACCGTTTCGACGGCATCCACGACGCGCTCCCGGTCGGGGGCACGACGGACTGGCTGTCGAGGCTCACCGCGATCGCGTTCGTCGAGTTGTTCCTGTTCACCCTCGCCATGCTGGTCGGCATGCTCATGCAGACCATCCTCGGCTATTACCACTACGAGGTACTGCAGTACGTCGAGGAGTTGTACGTCGTCACCCTGCCGCAGGTGCTCGGCATCGCGATGCTCGCCCTGTTCGTGCAGACCATGGTATCCAACAAATTCATCGGTCACGGCATCGTCATCGGCGTCGTCGTGCTGCAGCCGATCCTGTTCAACTTCGGCTGGGAAAACACCCTGTATTTACCGGGCGCAGTGCCGCCGTATATTTACTCGGACTTGAACGGCTACGGTCATTTCGTTCCCGCGCTGTTCTGGGCGACCTGCTACTGGAGTGCCATTTTCGCCTTTCTGGGGGTCGTCTCGATCGCATTCGCGCGGCGCGGCGCAGAGGTCTCGCTGCGGGCCCGCGTCGCGCTTGCCCGACAGGCGACGCGGCGACTGGCGCCGGTTGGGGCGCTGCTGCTGCTGATAGCCGTGGCTTCCGGCGCCTGGTACTACTACAACGCACATGTTCTCAATGAATACCTCACTGCGGACGACCGTCGGCGGCTGCAGGCCGACTACGAGCGCGAGTTCAAGCGGTACGAGCGTCTGCCGCAGCCGAAGGTGACGGCCGTCGAGGCCAGCATCAACATCTACCCCGAACGCCGCTCCTTCGACGGCACCGGACGATACACGCTGCAGAACAAGGGTACGCAGCCGATCCCGCAGATCCACCTCACGGACCAGCACGAAGCAGTGTCGAATGTGCAGTTCGACCGGCCATTCCATCTGCAGAGCCGTGCACCGCGAGATGCCTACGCCATCTACGTGCTCGACCAGCCGCTCGCGCCGGGCGAGGTGACGACGCTCTCTTTCTCGGTCTCGCACACGACGCATGGCTTCAGGGACGGCAACGAGCTGGCACAGTTCGCCTATAACGGCAGCTTCTTCGACGCGGAGTTTTTCCCGGAGGTCGGCTACGACGCGAACGCCGAGCTCGACGATCCCCGCCGCCGCCGCGAGCAGCATCTCGGGCCGCTCGAGGAAATGCCCCACCGCGGCGATCCGCTGGCGTCCGGCGTCAACTTGTTTACGCCGAACTCCGACTGGATCACCTATCACACGATCGTCAGTACTTCGGACGACCAGCTCGCGATCGCGCCCGGCTACCGGCAGCGCGAATGGCGCCAGGACGGGCGACATTTCTTCGAGTACAGCATGGGATCGACTCACATGCTCGA
>DASPSF010000053.1:0-3414 GCA_035624075.1 Steroidobacteraceae bacterium
CAACCTGCGCCAGGTGGCCTTCGATGAGGGTGTGAAGGACGCCTTCGCCTTTCCGGGCTTCGTGCCGGCGTACGTGCGTCCGCTGTTCTGCCGGGGCAAAGGGCCGTTCCGCTGGGTAGCGCTGTCGGGCGATCCGGAGGACATCGCCCGCACTGATCAGAAGGTCCGCGAGCTGCTGCCCGACGATGCGCACCTGCATCACTGGCTCGACATGGCGCACGAGCGTATCCAGTTCCAGGGCCTGCCGGCACGCATCTGCTGGGTCGGGCTCGGCGACCGGCACCGTCTCGGGCTCGCCTTCAACGAAATGGTGGCGCGCGGCGAGCTCAAGGCGCCGATCGTCATCGGCCGCGATCATCTCGATTCGGGCTCCGTCGCCAGTCCCAACCGCGAGACCGAGGCGATGCGCGACGGCTCGGATGCCGTTGCCGACTGGCCGCTGCTCAATGCGCTGCTCAACACCGCCAGCGGCGCCACTTGGGTGTCGATCCATCACGGCGGCGGCGTCGGCATGGGCTACTCGCAGCACGCCGGGGTGGTGATCGTCTGCGACGGCACGGCGGCGGCGGCGCGGCGCATCGAGCGCGTGCTGTGGAACGACCCGGCCACGGGCGTCATGCGTCATGCCGATGCCGGCTACGAGGAGGCGATCGCCTGCGCCCGGGAGCGGGGATTGAATCTGCCGTTCCTCGGGGGCGCGCGCTGAAAGTCTCCGTGCCCGAGACCGTCAAGCTCTGGCGCAACGCGCAGCTCGCGACCTGCGATGCCGCTCTCGGCGTCATCGGGCGCGGCGCCATGGTGACGCGCGGCGGCCGCATCGAATGGGTGGGCGGCGAGTCGGCGCTGCCGGCCTCGCTGATCGCCGCAGCCGCCTCGGGTGCGGCGCCCGAAGAGCACGATCTCGGCGGCGCCTGGGTCACACCGGGACTCATCGACTGCCATACGCACCTGGTGTTCGCCGGCAATCGCGCGGGCGAGTATGCCGAGCGGCTGCGGGGCAGGAGCTACGAGGAGATCGCACGCGCCGGCGGCGGCATTCTCTCCACCATGCGCGCGGTACGCCGCGCGAGCGAGCAGCAGCTGATCGACGAGAGCGCCCCGCGGCTCGCGGCGCTCGCGAGCGAGGGCGTGACGACCGTCGAGGTGAAGTCGGGCTACGGACTCACGCTCGCCGATGAAACGAAGATGCTGCGCGCGGCCCGCCATCTCGGGCGGGCCTTTCCGGTTACGGTGCGCACCACGCTGCTCGCCGCGCACACGCTGCCGCCCGAGTACGCTGGCCGCGCCGATGCCTACATCGACACCGTCGCGCGCCACTGGCTCCCGGAGCTCGCCTCGCAGGGCCTCATCGATGCGGTGGACGTCTTCTGCGAGTCGATCGGCTTCAGCGTCGCGCAGGCCGCACGGCTGTTCGAGGCGGCGCGCGCCGTGGGTCTCCCCGTCAAGATGCACGCCGAGCAGCTCAGCAACTCGGGCGGCACGCTCATGGCGGCCTCCCAGGGCGCGCTCTCCTGCGATCACCTGGAATTCGCGGGCGAGGCCGAAGCGGCGGCGCTGGCGCGCTCGGGGACGGTCGCGGTGCTGTTGCCCGTGGCTTTCTATTGCCTCGCAGAGGGGCGCAAGCCGCCGGTCGCGGCGCTGCGGGCGCACGCGACGGCGATGGCGCTCGCGAGCGACTGCAACCCGGGCTCGGCGCCGACCACTTCGCTGCTGCTCGCGATGAGCATGGGCACGCGGCTCTTCGGGCTGACCGCGGAAGAGGCCCTGCTCGGCGTCACCTCGCACGCGGCGCGCGCCCTCGGCCTCGAGGCCGGGCGCGGGAGCCTGAGCCCCGGCAAGGCCGCCGATTTCGTGGTGTGGAACGTGCGCGCGGTGGAAGAGCTCAGCTACTGGATTGGTTTCAACCCGCGCCGGACCGTGGTCCGCGCGGCCGAGGTTCTCAGATGGCCGAACACGACCCCCTGAAACTGGGCGCGCGTCCGCTCAGGCTCGCGGAGCTGCGCCGGGTGTACGAGCATCCGCTCACCGTCGCGATCGACGCCGGGAGCCTCGGCGCGGTAACCGCGGCGCACACCGCGACCGCGCGGCTCGCCGCGGCGGATGCCCCCGCCTATGGCATCAACACGGGATTCGGCCTGCTCGCCCAGACCCGCATCCCGACGGCACAGCGTGCCCTGCTGCAGCGGAACATCATTCTCTCGCACAGCTGCGGCGTCGGGCCGCTGCTCGATGAGGCGGTGGTGCGCCTCACGATGGTGCTGAAGCTCGCGAGCCTGCTGCAGGGATTCTCGGGGGTGAGCGAGGAGCTGGTGCGCTTTCTCGAGCGCCTCATCAACGCCGGGCTCACGCCCTGCGTGCCGAGCCAGGGATCGGTCGGCGCCTCGGGCGATCTCGCGCCGCTTGCCCACCTGTCGCTCTGCGTACTCGGCCTCGGAGACGTCCGCCGCCATGGCGAAGTGCTGCCGGCGGCCGAGGCGCTCGCCCAGGAAGGGCTGACGCCGCCGACCTTGGGTCCCAAGGAGGGCCTGGCGCTCCTGAACGGCACCCAGGTGTCGACCGCGCTCGCGCTCGCGGGACTCTTCGAGCTCGAGACCGCCTTCGCGGCCGCGGTGGTGAGCGGCGCGCTGTCGGTCGATGCCCTCGCCGGGAGCGACGCGCCCTTCGATCCGCGCGTCCAGAGCGTGCGTGGCCACAGCGGCCAGGCGCGTGTCGCGCAGGCGTACCGCGAGCTGCTCGAGGGCAGCGCGATCCGCGAGTCGCACCGCGACTGCCCGCGCGTGCAGGATCCCTATTCGCTGCGCTGCCAGCCGCAGGTGATGGGCGCCTGCCTCGACCTGATCTGCCAGCAGGCCGCAACGCTCGCCACCGAAGCCAATGCCGTCACCGACAATCCGCTCATCTTTGCCGACTCGGGCGAGGCGCTCTCGGGCGGCAACTTCCACGCCGAGCCCGTGGCCTTCGCCGCCGACATCCTCGCGCTCGCGGCGACCGAGATCGCCTCGATCGCCGAGCGGCGCGTGGCGCTGCTGGTCGACCCGAAAATGAGCGGACTGCCGCCGTTTCTCGCCCAGGACAGCGGCGTCAATTCCGGCTTCATGCTCGCGCAGGTGACCGCCGCGGCGCTGGTGGCCGAGAACCGCATGCTGTGCCACCCGGCGAGCGTCGACAGCATCCCGACCTCCGCCAATCAGGAGGATCACGTCAGCATGGCGACGCACGGCGCGCGGCGCCTCCTCGGCATGACGCGCAACACCCTCACGGTGGCCGCCATCGAGTTCCTCGCGGCCGCGCAGGGTATCGACTTCCGCGCGCCGCTTCGGACCTCCCCGAGGCTCAGCCGCGCACACGGTGCGCTGCGGCTCAAGGTACCGTTCGCCAAGAGCGATCGCCTGCTGTCGCTCGATGTCGAGGAAG
>DASPSF010000058.1:0-18275 GCA_035624075.1 Steroidobacteraceae bacterium
TCGGCGTGACCCGGCGCGACCCCATGGCGATGCAGCCCTTCTGCGGTTACAACTTCGGCGACTACTGGCAGCACTGGCTCAACATGGGAGCGAAGCTGACGCGGCCGCCGCGCATCTTCCACGTCAACTGGTTCCGCCGCGACAGCGCGGGCAAGTTCCTCTGGCCGGGCTATGGAGAGAACCTGCGCGTACTCGCCTGGATGCTCGATCGCTGCGCGGGCAGGGCCGGCGCGGCCGAGTCGGCCATCGGCCGGCTGCCGCAGCCTGCGGACCTCAACACCCGGGGGCTCAACATCAGTGAGCAGGCGCTGAAGGCGCTGCTCGCCGTCGACGCCGGCGTGTGGCGCAAGGAGTGCGCCGACGTGCGCGAGTACCTGAGCGGCTACGGCAGCCGCCTGCCGGCGGCGTTGCTCGCCGAGCTCAAGGCAACCGAGAGCCGGCTCTGAGGAAGGCGCGGCGCGCCTCAAACCTCTTCGCAGTTGAAGCGAATGGTCTGCGGGGCGCCCTGCTCGGGCAGACGGCCGAGCCCGATCATCCCCTGACCTTTGAGCTGCAGGCTGTCACGCCGCACGAAGGCCTCCTCGCCGTCGGCGGTCTGCACGAAGGTGCCGTTGGTGCTCTGGTCGACCAGCACGAACTTGTTGCGGCTGATCTCGATCCGGGCGTGGAGGCGCGAGATGAGGTTGCCCTTGACGACGACGTCGTTGTCCTCGGCGCGGCCGATGGTGACGCTCGAGTGCCGCTCGTCGACCAGCAGCTCCCGGTCATCGGTGCGCAGCCGCAGGCGCATCGGATGCGCGGCACGCGCATCGCCGGCGATCCCCGGCACCATGCTGGTGACGTCCTCGGTCTGCCACAGCACCTCGTAGAGCACCACCTCGCTCCCCTGGCCCTTCAGGGTTGCGACGTCGATCTGGCGGCAGGAGGCACGCCACTCGGGCGAGAGGCGCTCCACGGTCGCAGCGGTGGTCACGATCTGGCCGGCCTTCGCCTGACTGGTCATGCGATTCGCGGTATGCACCGCCGCCCCGAACACGTCACGGTTCTCGAGCATCACCGGGCCGAAGTGGCAGCCGATGCGGATCGAGACCGGCTGGCCGTCGACCTTGAGTTGCGCGTGGCTGGAGATCTGCTGCTGCATCTGTGCCGCGGCGTTCAGGGCGGCGTCCGCGGTCGGGAACGTCGCCATGACCTCATCCCCCATGGTCTTGATCACCGTGCCCTGGCGCTGCTCGGTGGCGCTGCGCATCACCTCGATACAGGTGGCGACCATGTCGCGCGCGCGCAGGTCGCCCATGGTGTCGTAGAGCCGGGTCGATCCGACGACGTCGGCAAACAGAATGGCGAGCTCTATGTCCTTGCCCATGGGTGTCGGAGGATTATACGCGAGGGCCTTCGGGCAGCCAGTCAGCGGCCGATTCCAACCTCGAGGGCGGGCTTCAGTGCCGCGCGGCTGTCGGAATAGCCCGGCGCAGCAGCTCCGGCCCCGCCCCCGCGGCCCGTGCACCCTCGCTGAGGATGCGGCGGAAATCCCGGGCGCCAGGCTCGCCGCTGTAGAGACCGAGCATGTGGCGCGTGATGGCGGAGAGACGCTCACCCGCGGCGAGCTCGCGCTCGCTGTAGCGGGCCATGCGCTCGATGAGCTCCGTGCGCGAGGGCAACGCGGCAGGTTGCGTGGCGAGCTCCCGCTGCAACTCGGCGAGCACGAAGGGCCGGTGATAGGCCTCGCGCCCGAGCATCACCCCATCGCACCAGGCGAGCGCTGCGCGGACCGAGTCGGCATCGCGCAGTCCACCGTTCACCACGATGGGCAGGGAGGCAAATGTCTGCTTCAGACGCTGCACCACGTCGTAGCGCAGCGGCGGAATCTCGCGATTGCCCCTGGGCGAGAGGCCGCCCAACACGGCCTGGCGCGCGTGCACGATGGCGACCTGACAACCGGCGCTGCGGACAGGCTGCACGAAGGCGCACAGGGCCTCGAAGTCCGCCTCGGTGTACTGCGCCACGGCCCCGCGGGCGTCACGCGCGCCAGGGATCACGACTCCGATACGCATCTTCACCGTCACCGGCACGCGCACTGCTGCGCGCATCTCCGCCACGCAGTCAGCCACGCGTGCCGGCTCGCGCATCAGGCACGCCCCGAAGGCGCCGCTCGCGACACGCTGGCTCGGGCAGCCGCAGTTGAGGTTGATCTCGTCGTAGCCGGCTTGCTCACCCGCGCGGGCCGCTGCCGCGAGCTCGCGCGGCTCGCCGCCGCCGAGCTGCAGCGCGAGCGGATGCTCCTCGGGATCGAACTTGAGCAGCCGCGCGCGATCGCCGCGCAGGATGGCCGCCGCGGTGATCATCTCGGTGTACAGCAGGACGTCCGGAGAGAAGCCGCGCAGGAAGAACCGGCAATGGCGGTCGGTCCAATCCATCATGGGAGCGACGGCGAGGCGGCGATCTAACTTCCCCTCGCCAGCGACCGTCTCAGTCGTCTGCTGCGTCATCCACACCTGTGCCTGAGTCACGCTCGATGCGCTTGGACCGCTTGCCCGCGCGTGTTGGCTTTGGGGTCGCTGTCCCTGCTTGCGCTTCCCGGCGAAGCTTCAACCACTCTGCGCGCTCTCGTACCGGGTCACGACCCGCTGCCGCGTGGAAGTCAGCCGTGATTTGCTCGCGGATCCGGCTCCGCACTGATTCGTCGAGCTGAGTCTGATCAAGCAATGACAGCAATCGCTCCTCGGAAACGAGGGCGCGGCGCGCCAGCTCGCGCGTAAAAATCAAGTCCTTGTCGCGCCCCGCAGCATACTTGGCAACGGCCAAATCATGCGGCTCGAGACAAAGTCCCCTGACTCCATCCGTTTCGCCGGGCGCTAAGTGCACCAGTCGCCCTTTCCAACCACGCGGGAGAGTTGCCGTGCTGGCGTCGACCGGATCGGCGTAGTAGCCAAACGTCTCGTGGAAGGGCGAGAGATGGCCGATGGCGTTGAGCCACTCGGTGCGTTTGCTGTCATTGCCCGCGATCAGGTCCACCTCCGCCGATCGCAGAATCTCGTCGGCCAGATCCGGATACTTCCCGTGCAGAGACTGGCTTCCGATGATTATGAATTGCCGCTCGCCGGTGATCCGGCCGGCTGCGCGTAGCACGTGATCAAGCTGCTGCTTCTTCATTTATACGGCGAACCTCGTCCGGTGGCAGCAGCCCAGCGTAAGGCGCCGACTGCCTCAGGCGAACAGCGTCTTCGTCCCGCCCGAGCATTGCCGCAAACAGCTCGCCGTCGTCGTCGCTGTTAGCAATGCGGCGCCACTCGTCAAACGCCGAGACCCACACGCCTTGACGCCGCCAGCGGCGGAGGTTCGCCAGGATCTGCGCCCGCACCTGAACCGGAGTGAACTGCCGAACGATCGCGAGCGCCATCTTGAGCCTGAGCTCATCGAGCTCCTCGTGTCTGAAGCCACCGCGACTGGGTGGACGCAGAGCGCTCTCGCTGAGCTCCAGTTCATCGCCCTCGCCGACCCCCCAGGCTTCAAGCGTTGTCCTCGGCAGAATGACTCCGAGGGAGTTTCCTATGCGTCTCAGGGGAACCTTCATCGCTGGTATTATTACGCGTTATAACTTCTGGCGCAACCCGGCGCGGCTCGGAGGCCTGCAGAATGAAGCCGTCGATATCGCTTAAATCTGCGCTGCCGCGCCCCGGCTCAGCCCTGCTTCGTGTCCCGCCCCCGGGGCGCCCTGACCTCGCCAGACCCGAAGATCTCTTCGACACGCAGCGAGAACAGCCGCGCGATTTTCAGCGCCAGGGGCAGGCTCGGGTCGTACTTCTCGGTCTCGATCGCGTTCACGGTCTGACGCGAGACCGCCAGCTTCTCGGCAAGATCACCCTGCGACCAGCTCCTGGCAGCCCGCAGCTCGCGGACCGAATTCTTCACTCATATCTCCGGGCGATCCACATGACTCCGACTGCCCACGCCAGCGTAAACGCCGGCGCGGCGTAGACCGACCAATCGATGGCAGGCAGTCCGGCCCGTTCGAGAAAGGCCCATCCCGCGATAGCCGTGACCATCACCGCCGCCACCACCGCCAACGCCTGGTAATGAATGTGTTGCGCCAGCTCATCCAGTTGAGTGATTGAGCGCCTTATTGCGAACACCAATAACGCCAGAGCGCCCACCTGGCCGAGTGCCAACAGAACGCGCGCTCCCGAAGCCGGAGCAAACATGCGACTGAGCCACGAGCTGACGATGAGCCATGCCGCGACCCCCAGCGAGGCCACGATGACCCGCGAGTCGAAGCAGCGAAACGGTCTTATTGCGCTCATGTGATCGATCCCCCGCCCGTTGATGCTAACTGGGGGGACTGTAAAGTATGCTTGATACCGTGTCAAGCATACTTGACATCCGAAACGGGCAGCTCAGGCGCTACAATGCGGCCACCGGGACCGCGACACGAGGGGCAACATGGCGGGCGGCAAGTACCGGCTCTACGGCCGGCGGGGCGCCGGCTCGCTGGCGCCGCAGATCGTGCTGGAAGAGATCGGCGCGGCATACGAGCTGCGCTGGTTCGGCAGGACTCCCGCGGACCTCGAGGCTCTGCTGCGCATCAACCCCGCCGGGAAGATACCCGTCCTGATGCTGCCCGACGGTACGACCGTGACGGAGTCCGCCGCCATCCTCATTCACCTCACCGATGCGCATCCGCAGGCGGGACTCGCTCCGCCGCCGGGGAGCGCTGCGCACGCGCGCTTTCTCCAATGGATGGTGTACCTGTCCGCGAACCTCTACGAGGCGGTCCTGCGCTACTACTACTGCGAGCGCTACGCCTCCACCGCAGCCGCCGCGGCGCCGGCGATCAAGGCGCAGGCGCTCAGGGATTACGGCGCCCACCTCGAGCGCATTCACGGCGAGCTCTCTCCATACGTGCTCGGCGACCGACTGTCGGCTGCGGATCCCTATCTGCACATGCTCGCTGCGTGGTATCCGGAGGACGAGGCTCCGCTCGCCACCCGGCTGCCGAAGCTCGCGCAGCACGCGGGGCTGCTGCGCCGCCGGCCGGCAATTCTCAAAGCGGAACGCGACCACGCCGAAGAGTAGCGCCATGGAAGGGCCGCTTCGCGGGAGCCCCGGCGCCCTTTCAGCGCCGGGCGCCGGTGAGCACTGCTGACAGTGTCACGCGAAACGACGCCCCCTACTCTTTATATATATCCAATATCCGTATCCGCATATTTATGTCACATCCGCCGTGGGTGAATCCAAAGGCTGCGTCACCTGACGCGCTTGCCGGCTGCCGCCGCTCAGAGCAACGGCAGCGGGTAAGCCGCGCTGCGCGCGATGTGCTGCGTGGATGCACGGGCGACCGGCGTGGTGAAGGCCGACGGCTTGACCACCAGCACGTCGCACTCGAGCGCATCGAGCAGCCGCTCGGCCGTGTGGCCGATCAGAGCGCGCCCGAGCCGTGATCGGTGGACGGCGCCCAGCGCCACGATCTGCGCCGGCTCGTTCCGCACTACGCCCGGGAGGAGCTCCGCGGCGTCGCCTTCGACGACCTGCACGCAGCGCTCGGCGACCTGGTGGCGCCGCGCCAACGCGATGACCGGCGCCTGGATGCTGCGCGAGTAAGCGCCGTGTACGTCCTCCACGACCTCCTCCGGGAGGCTCTGCAGGTCGCGCATCGCGCGTGGGCCATCCCATGGAGCAGCCGCGTGAAACACCCGCAGGCTCCCCTTGAGTGCGGCGCGGATCGTGTCGGCCGCGGCGAGTATCTCGTCATCCAGTGAGGCAGGCTTGCCATGCGAGCGGGCCGGATCGACCGCCGCTACGATGACGGCATCCGTATAAGGCCGGCCGTTCTTGATGAACAGAACCGGGCATGGACAGGTCTCGATCAGCTTGTAGTCGGTCTGTGTCAGAACCAGGCGTGCGGCACGTCCCTTGCGCGAGGACTGCGCAATGACCAGGCTCGCCTCGAGCCGCAGCGCCTGGCGGACGATGCCCTCGTAAGTCGGGTGATCCCAGCGGACGCCGGTGCGCACGCTCACGCCCAGTGCCCTGAGTCGCTCGGCGGTCTGCTCGAGCCGCCGGTGGCGGCGATCGACCAACTCCTTGATGTCCTCCTCGAGATCCTTCGAGCTGAGGCGTTCCGGACGAGCGATGTCCGGATCCCACACGCAGTGAAACAGCTCGACCTCCGCCTCGAGTCCCGCGGCGAGCTGCGCCACCTTGGCAAGCTCCATGGAACCCACTCGCCCCACCGAGCGGACGGCGAACATAATCCGGCGCCGCTTCATAAAAATCACCTCCACGATCCACCTTAGCGGCTCGCCTCCACGGCGCCATCAGGACTGATACGCATGACGGCAGGACTTATCCCCCAGGGGCGTGCATCATGCGCAGCGGGAGGCATGGCAAACATGAAGTCAATCTCCTCGATCGGACTGCTGAGCTTCGCTCTGCTGACACGCGTACTGTCTGCCGGAGCCCAGGCTCACGTCGACCCTAACTATCCGATCCACGACCGTGACCGCCCGCAGCCGGCGGTCGTGGATCCTGGTACCGCGAGCGCGCAGGCCACGGCGGGCCGTGCGCCGTCGGACGCCGTTGTGCTGTTCGACGGACGCGATCTCTCACACTGGCAACACAAGGACGGCAGTGCGCCGAAGTGGAAGCTCGGCAGCGGCTACTTCGAGGTGGCCCCGGGCAGCGGCTACCTCTATACGCGCGAGCCCTTCGGCGACTGTCAGCTGCACGTCGAGTTCGCCGAGCCCGATCCTCCGAAGGGGGATGATCAGAACCGCGGCAACAGCGGCGTGTTCCTCCACGGTCTCTACGAAGTGCAGGTGCTCGACTCCTACCAGAGTCCGACCTACCCCGACGGCCAGGCGGCCGCCGTCTATGGTCAGTTTCCGCCGCTCGTCAATGCCTCACGAGCGCCCGGTGTCTGGCAGAGCTATGACATCATTTTTCACGGTCCGCGGTTCGATGCCGCCGGCCATCTCACCCGGCCCGCGCGCATGACGGTGTTGCACAACGGCGTGCTGGTGCAGGACGACGTCGAGCTCACGGGACCCACCGCCCATCACCAGCGCCCGCCCTACACGGCGCAGCCCGACAAACTGCCGCTCGCGCTGCAGGACCACGGCGACCCGGTCCGCTTCCGCAACATCTGGATCCGCGAGTTGCGTTGATTGACTGGCCAAAATCGTCTGCGACGATTTTGGCGTACATCACTTGGGCGTGAACTTGAACTTCTGTCCGGCGACCGTCGCCTGATACATGGCGCCGCCCTTGACGATGGTGAAGACGGCCATGCCTTTGTAGTAGCGCCCGACGGTGGCGGCGTCCTTCTTGCCGCCGCTCGCCGTGGCGCTCGCACCGGTGGTGCCGGCGGTGGCGCCCGCCGCGGCGGTGATCGCCACCGCGCCGACGTCCGCTCCGAACTCGAAGCTGCCGGCGGTGAATTCGTCGTAGGCGGTCCTGTTCTCGAAAAAGACGATCTGGCTGTAGGCCTCGCCGCCCGCCTGGAATCCTACGCTGAGCTGTGTGAGCGACGCCTCACCCGTGTACCTGCCCTGCGCGAAAACGTGTCCCGTGCCGTAGGCGCCGCCGACGACCAGCCCGCCCTTGCCGACCGACGGGAACACCGCGTATCCGTAGCAATTGTGGAAAAACCCGGCACTCTCACCGGCATTCTTGAACAGCTCGACGGTGTCGCTGTACTCATCGGCGCGCGCGCCACCGGCGCCGGCCAGCCACAGGACGCCGCACAGCAAGGCAATGAAGGGCTTCATGATTCATCCTCTCGGGAGTTCCAACACGTTTCGTCTGCGACATTCTACGCGGCGCCGGCTTCCGGCGTCAGCGGCCAGGCGGCGGCGCCGCCGGCACCGCGTAGCCGAGCGTCCGCAGCGCCTCGCCGATCTCGTCGAGCGTGCGCGGATCGTCGATGGTGGCCGGCGTGTTGTAACTCTGCGAGTCTGCGATCGCGCGCATGGTGGCGCGCAACACCTTGCCGGAGCGGGTCTTGGGCAGACGTGCGACGATCGCCACGTGCCGGAACGACGCCACCGCGCCGATCTGCTGCCGTACGCGCTCGATCAGCTCCTGCAGCACCTGCGCGTGAGGCCGCGTGACGCCGGACTTGAGCACCACCAAGCCCGTGTGCTCATGTGCAGACGTTTCGCATAGCCCGGCCGCCGCCGGCATCAGGAAAACTACGCACCCCGCCGCTCATTTTAGATAGAGTACCCCTCTTAGGTATATAGGGCGAGGTATCCGCAGTGGCCCATACGGTCCGCGATCAGCAGAAGCTCCTCAACCGCATCCGCCGCATCCGCGGCCAGGTCGAAGCCGTCGAGCGCACGCTCGAAGGCAACGCGGACTGCTCCGAGGTCATGCATCTGCTCACCGCCGCGCGCGGCGCCATCAACAGCCTGCTCGCCGAAGTCCTCGAGGATCACGTGCGCGAGCACGTGCTCGGGCGGGTCTCGGCCGGCACGCGCGCCGAGGCCGCCGACGAGCTGATCGATGTGATTCACGCCTACTTCAAGTGAGGCGCGTGCGCCGCCCGCGAGCCTCCGCGGTCGCGGTCACGGCTGCGCCCCCGGTCAGGCGGCCGCGTCCTCATCTCCGCCGCCGCCGTCCCCGAGCACCCGGGCGAGCGCCCGGCAGGCGTCGGTCACCGTAAAGATGCCGACCAGCTTGTCGTTCTTGGTCACGATGGCTGAGCCGATGTGATGCTCCGCCATGGTGCGCGCCACCACCGCTACCGGCGTCGAAGCCGGTACCACGCAGGGCCGCTCCACATAGGCATCGCGCACCTTGAGCTCCGCTTCGCTCGCGCCGCCGAAGTCCGGTCCCAGAATCAGCTTGAGGTCGCGGTCGGTGAGTATGCCGACGAGCGCGCCGCCTGAGGTGACCGGCAGATGACGGAAATTGTGCTCGCGCATCAGGCGGTGCGCGGCCGCGAGCGGCGCGTCGGCGTCGACCGTGTAAGGGAACGGCGTCATGAACGCGATCACCTGCGGATTGTGCTTCATCGCTGCTCAGCTCCAGTGAACGCCGCGCATCAGCGAGGCGAACACGGCCATGTCGGGCGTCGTCCTGGTGTCCGCGCCCGGCGCCCCTCCGGCGGCCTCCGATTCCGGGAACATCGTGAAGGCCTCGCTCATCACGGCGCGCGTGAGGCGCGGCGCGAGAATGTCGAGCAGCTGCGCGAAGCGCCCGAGCCGCGTGGCCAGGCGGTCCGAGCGGTGCACGATGGCGTGGCACAGCATGTCGGCGGCCTGCTCCGGCTGGATCAGCGGGAACTGCTGGTAGAAGCGCGTCGGCGCGACCATCGGCGTGCGCACCAGCGGCAGGTTGACCACCGCAAAGTGCACGCCGCGCGCATTGTATTCCCCGGCCGCGCAGCGCGTGAACGCCTCGAGCGCCGCCTTCGAGGCATTGTAGGCCGCGAAACGCGCCGCGTTGGTGAGCACCCCGATCGAGGAGACGCTCACCACCTGTCCGCCGCCGTTCGCGACCATCGCCGGCAGCAGTCCGAGCGTCACCTGCACCGCCGCGAAGTAGTTGATGCGCATGACGCGCTCGTAGTCGTGCAGCCGCTCGTAGGTGTTCTCGATCGCACGCCGGATCGAGCGGCCGGCGTTGTTGATGAGGATGTCGACGTGGCCATGCTCCGCCAGCAGCTGCCTCAGGAATTCGCTGCAGGCCGTGGGCTCGGTGAGATCGCAGGCATACACGCTCACCGTGCCGCCTTTGGCCTCGATCTCGGCACGTACCTGCGCGAGCCGCGTCTCATCGCGCGCCACGATGAGGACGTGCGCGCCCGCGGCGGCGAGCTTGAGCGCGGTCGCGCGGCCGATCCCCGAGGAGCCGCCGGTGATCAGCACCGTCTTATCCCGGACCGCCTCGCGTAAGTTTCGCGCCTTGAAAAGATCGGGATCGAGATGACGCTCCCAGTAGTCCCAGAGCCGCCAGGCGTACTCCTCCAGCTTCGGCACGGCGATGCCGGCCTGGCCGAGGAGCCTGTGGGTGTTGGCCGAATCGAAACTCGTCGGGTAGTCGAGCAGTCCGACTACCGAGCGCGGAATGCCGAGCTCGCGCAGCAGCTGCTCGAGGACCCGCTGCAGCGGACGCAGCCTGCCGGCGCCCGCGGCCGCCAGCCCGACTGCGCTGCCGAGCACGCTCGGCTCGAGCCGCAGCGACATGACCGGCGCGTGCGCCGCCCGGGCAAACAGGTTGAGCGTCTCGCCGACGCGCCGGTCCTCGGGATCGGTCAGATGGAAGCAGCGTCCGTCCTGCCCGGGGAGGTGGGCGAGATGCGCGAGCGCCGTGGCCACGAAATCCACCGGGACGAAATTGACGTGCCCGCCCTCGAAGCCGATCAGGGGCACCCAGGAGGGCAGCGCGCCGCGCAGTTTCTGAATGAGCTTGAAGAGATAATAGGGGCCGTCGATCTTGTCCATCACCCCGCTGACTGAGTGACCGACCACCATGCCCGGACGATAGACGCGCCACGCAATCCCCGAAGCGCGCACCAGCGCCTCGGACTCGTGCTTGGTGCGGAAGTACGGATGGTTGAGATGCTGCGCCTCGGCGAACATCTCCTCGGTGAAGGTGCCGCGGTAGAGACCGGCGACGGCGATCGAGCTCACCAGGTGAAAGCAACCCGCACCGACTTCGCGCGCCAGCGCGAGCGCATTGCGTGTCCCGAGCACGTTGGCGCGCTCGAGCTCGTCCGTTGCGGCCGCCAGGTCGTACACCGCGCCGAGATGGAAGAAATGCCGGATCGTGCCGGCGAGGCGGGCGCGATCGCGCGCGCTGAGGCCGAGCAGCTCGGCCGTCAGGTCCCCCTCGACCGGCACGATGAGACTGCCCCGCTCGCCGAGGTCGCGCACGATGCGCTCGAGACGCGCATGCGAGCCGGACCTGACGAGCACATGGATGGGCTCGCCGCGCCTGGCAAGCTCGCTGATGAGGTGGCGGCCGATGAAGCCGGTGCCGCCGGTGACAAAGTACGCCATCGTGCCTCGGCACGCCTGCAGTAGTCGGTGCACGCTACACCCGCGCCGCGCCCCGCCGGTATCGTGACAAACCGAGGGGCACAGGAGCCTCGGTTTGCGCCACAGTAGTCACATGCTGGCGGTAGAGCGCTTGTCGGGTGCGGACCGGGCGTGGCTGATGATGGACCGGCCCACGAACCGCATGACTATCGTGAGCCTGGTCATCTACTCGCGCCCCTTCCCGATTGGGGATCTGCGTGCGCTGGTCGAGGAGCGCTTCCTCACGCACGAGCGTTTTCGCTGTTATCCGGAGGCCGATGCGCTCGGCGCCCGCTGGGTGCCCGACGTGGGTTTCGACATCGCCAACCACGTGCTGACCATGAAACTCCCGGCCGGCGCGGACAAGCACGATCTCGAGCGGCTGGTCGGCCGGCTCGCCGGCACCCCCTTCAGGCCCGGGCGGCCCCTCTGGACCTTCCACCTGATCGAGCACTGGCAGGGGGGCAGCGCGGCCATCATCCGCATCCATCACTGCTATGCCGACGGCATCGCTCTCAGCCGCGTGCTGCTGTCGCTGGCCGATGGCGCCGGCGCGGCGAGCCCCCCGGCGCACCACGAGGCACAGGGGCTGCACCTCCCCTTCGGAGTCGGCACGCTGCTCGAGAAAGGCATGCACTACGCGCTGCACCCGCTGGAAGCCACGACGGCTGCCTGGGACACCGTGGCACTCGCCGGCGAGCTGACTCACCTCGGGACCATGACAGATGATCCGCCGACACGCCTCAAAGGGCCGCTGTCCGGGATCCGGCGCGCGGCGTGGCTCGAGCCCATCCCGCTCGAGGAGGTGCGCACCATCGGCCACGTGTTGGGATGCACGATCAACGATGTACTGATATCGACGCTCGCCGGCGCGCTCGGGCGCTACCTCGAGGCCCACCACGAGCCGGTCGCGGGCCTTACGATCCGCGCCGCCGTGCCGGTCGACCTGCGCGCCCCCGATGGCTCGGATCCCCCCATGGGAAATCGCTTCGGACTGGTATTCGTCGAGCTGCCGGTCGGAATCCACCATCCGCTCGAGCGGCTGTACGCGGTGCACGGCGCGATGCAGCGCCTCAAGGGGTCTCACCAGGCGCTCGCCGTGCTCGGCCTCATGTCCTTCATCGGCAACCTGCCCTCCCCGGTGGAAGAGCCGGCCACGGCGCTCTTCAGCGCCAAGGCGAGTCTCGTCGCCTCGAACGTCCCCGGTCCACGCGAGCCGCTGATGTTCAAGGGAGTCCCTGCCTCCCAGGTGCTCTTCTGGGTGCCGCAGGCGGGCAGCATCGGCATTGGCGTGAGCATGTTGAGCTATAACGGCCGCGTGCAGTTCGGCGTGATGGCCGACAAGCGACTGATCCCGAAGCCGGCCGCGCTCACCGCGCAGATGGCGTCCGAGTTCAATCGGCTCGTCTATCTCGTGCTGCTCGGCGGCGCGGCGCTCACCGACTGAGCGCAAAGCTCAACCCGGCCCGCGCTTCGCGCGCTCGATATCGAGCCGTTCCATCGCATCACCCGGGGCGAGCGCGGCCGCTTGGGCGTACAGCGCGCGCGCCTCGTCCCGGTAGCGCCGTGCATCCAGCAGCAGCAGGCCGTTGGCGCGCTCCATGAGCACGATCGGTGAGTCGGGCGCGAGCCGCGCGGCCTGCCCGAAATGCTCGAGGGCGGCATCGCGGCCGGCTCCATAAGTCAGGGCGGCAGCGAGCGCACCCAGCTTGCCGACGATCTCGGCATGGTAGAGCCCGAAGGCGAGGTGCGCCTCGGCGTGCCGGGGCTCGAGCTCGAGGGTGCGCTCGAGGTGCGAGCGCACCCGGCCCGCCAGGCCCTCGGCGAGGGCCTTGAGAATCGAGATCCGCTGGCTGTACCGGCCGAGCACCAGCGAGAGCAGGTAATGCGCGTTCGGGTAGTCGGGCAGCGCCTCGACCGCCGCCTCGGCGCGCGAAACCGCCGCTTCGAGCGTCGCCAGAGCTTCGGGTGCGCCGGCCGCGGAGTACAGCGTCGAAACCGCCGCCGCCTTGTTGGCGACCGAGGCGCCGAGCGGGCCGAGCTGCTCGCCATGCTCGATCGCGGCGCCGAATTCGCCCGCGTGAAACTCAGCCCAGGCGCCTTGCAGCCCGCGGGCGAGTTCCTCCGCTCCGGCGTACCTCTCGAGCGAGGCGGCAAACGCACGGTGCTTCCTCGCCAGGCGCCCGATCCGCGCCGCGTCGGGCCAGGGCTCGCGGTCCCCGCGATGCAGCCTCTCCCAGCGGGAACGCAGCTCGCCGGGGGCTGGCGGGGGCGCTCCGCGCCGCGGTTTTTCCCGCGATTTCTGCGGCGATTCTCTGCTCGCCTGGCGTCTCGCTCCCACTGGCGGCGCTCTCCTGTGGCAAGTACGCATTCAAACGCGGGGCTGACCCCGTATATTAAAGCAGGCGAAAGAGGAAGTAGGCATTTGTACAGTGATGAGATGAGAGAGAGGACGATATGGCAACCAAGAGGAAACTGCAGGGCAAAGGCAAAGGCGCCCGCGCCGCTGCGCCGAAAACCGCGCAGGTGCGGCTCCTGAATGCATTGAATGAGGTATGGCTTGCAGGGCTCGGTGCCGCCGTCAAGGCGCAGCGTGGAGCTCCGCAGCTCTACGAGGATCTGATCGCCGAAGGTGCGAAGGTGCACGTGGCGACGCGCGACAAGGCCGAGAAGGCGCTGCGCGGAATCCTCGGAGAGGTGCAGTCGACCGTCAACGCGCGGATCGGCGAAGTGAGCGGCAAGGCGAGCGAGGCGTTCGAGGGTCTGGAGAAGATCTTTCAGACGCGAGTGCATCGCGCATTGGCGCAGCTCGGTGTGCCAACCGCTGAAGACGTCGCTGCGCTCAGCAAGAAGGTCGATGCGCTGACCGGAAGCATCGAGAAACTCGGCCGTGTCCGCGCGCACCCGCGTGCTCCGGCACGCGCGGCGACGCCGCCGCCACAGGTCTCATAGGCCTCGATGCTGAGGATTCAGCCCGCACGCGAGCGCCGCGCGGGGAGTAAGAAGCTCGCGATTGCGCTCGCGGGGGGAGGGCCGCTCGGTGCTTTTTATGAGCTCGGCGCCCTCCACGCGCTCGCGGAGGCTATCGAAGGCAGGCAGCTCACCGAGTTCGACATATACGTCGGGGTGAGCTCCGGTTCCCTCCTGGCGGGGGGGCTTGCGAACGGCTTCGATACCACGGAAATCGGCTCGAGCTTCATCCACGACGAGGCGACAATTCCCTTTTCGCCCGACGCTCTGCTGCAGCCTGCGGTGGGCGAGTATCTGCGCCGCATGGCGAGAGTGCCGGGTTCGCTCGCCGCCCTGGCGCGGCAGTTCATGCGTGAGCCGCTCCAGGGCGGATGGCCGTCGGTGGTCGGGTCACTCTCGGGCATGGTGCCGACGGCACTGTTCGACAATCGGCCACTCGAGCGTTACCTGCACGAGATCTTCAGCTCCCCGGGCCATAGCGATGAGTTCGGCAAGCTCCGTTCGCGCCTCTACGTGGTGGCGACCAATCTCAACACCGGCGAGTCGGTCCCCTTCGGCGACGAGCGCCACTCGCATGTGCCGATCTCGCGCGCGGCGATCGCGAGCGCGGCGCTCCCCGGCCTCTACCCCGCCGTGGAGATCGACGGCGAGCATTACGTGGACGGCGCACTGATCCGTACCGTGCATGCCTCGCTCGCGCTCGAAGCAGGCGCCGACCTCCTGATCTGCGTCAACCCGCTCGTCCCTTACGACGCCTCGGGCGTCCGCGGCAAGCGGCGCAAGAATCTCGCCGACGAAAGCCTGCCCACCATCATGGGCCAGTCACTGCGCGCGCTCATCCACTCGCGCATGCACGTCGGGATGGCGAGCTACGCCGCGCGCTTTCCGCGCGCCGATGTGCTGCTGCTCGAGCCGGATCGCCACGACGAGCGGCTGTTCTTCGCCAATGTGTTCCGCTACACGGGCCGCAACCGCCTCGTGGAGCACGCCTATCAGCGCACCCGCCACGACCTGCTCTCGCAGGCCGACCGGCTGTCGCGCGCGCTCGGCCGGCACGGGCTGACGCTCAACCGGCAGCGCCTGCGCGACCGGAGGCGAACCTTCGCCACCGCGGGGCAGGAGCGCGCGGCGCGGGTGCGCCGCACGTCGCAGCGTCTCGACCAGGCGCTGCACCGCCTCGAGGCACTGCTGGCGCACGGGCGGCCCCGGGCGTAGCAGCCGCGGCATGGCGGCGCGTTTCTGGCGATTCCTGCTGGGCTGGCAGCTGCTGTATGCAGCGGTCGTCACGGCGGTGCTGGCGGCAGCGTGGTCGCTGTCGGCCATGGAGCTCGTGGCGGAGGCACTGGTGGTGATGATCTCGGCGCCCTGCCTGCTGGTGGCGGGCAGCTACCTGGCCGGACGGCTGGCAGCCCGCCGTGATGGCGGGGCTGACCGCGCGCCGCTGCGCGGGCTCACCACCGCGCTCCTGCGCGAGACGGTCGCCTTCTGCGCCGCGACCTTCGCTACGATCGCCGAGCCCTGGCGCAGGGCGCCCGGTGACGATGCGGGACCTCCGGGCACATTTCCGGTGCTGCTGATTCACGGCATCGTCTGCAATCGCGCCGTCTGGCGCCCCCTTCTCGGGCGGCTCGCGGCGCGGGGATTCGCGCCCGTGCGGGCCGTGAACCTCGAGCCCCTGTTCGCCGACATCGACTCGCACACCGCGACAGTGTTGCGGGAGCTGCGCGAGCTGCAGCGCTCGAGCGGCGGCACGCCGGTCGCGATCGTGGCGCACAGCATGGGCGGACTGGTGGCGCGCGCGGCGCTGCGCCTGTGCGGTCCGGGCCTAGTGAGCCGCATCGTGACGATCGCCTCCCCTCACCATGGAACGGCGCTCGCGCGCCTCTTGCGCTCGACCCCGGCGCGGCAGATGCGGCCCGGGTCCTCCTGGCTGCAGGCTCTGAATGCGAGCCAGGAGGGCTCCTGGCCCGTGCCGGTGACGAGCATCTACAGCCTGCACGACAATCTCGTCGCACCGCCGCGCAGCGCAGCACTCGCGGGTGCACGGCTGCACGAGCTCAGCGGGCTCGGCCATTTGAGCCTGCTGCGTGCCGACGCTTCGCTCGAGCGCACGCTGGCGGCACTGGCGGGCCCGTGAGACCCGCGGAGGCCGTGAGCGTTACTTCCAGCCCACTGCGCGAGCTGCGCCTCTGGCAGGCGGCGCGCCTCGCGTCGACCTATGGTGACTTGCTGCACGATCCGGAGTGTGTCGATGCCGTGAAGTTCTTCCTCACTGATCTCTATGGCCCGGAGGAGCACATCCGCCGCGATCAGGATCTCGCTCGTGCATGGAGCATTCTCTCGAGGACGCTGCCGCGGGCGGCGCTCGGGCTGCTCGAGCGCGCGCTGGAGCTCAAGACACTCACGATGGAGCTCGATGAGTCGATGGCGCAGCAGCTCGCAGCGAGGCCCGTGACCCAGGAATCCTACGCGGCCGCCTACCGTGCGGTCGGCCGGCCCGAGGCGCGCCGCCGCCAGATCGAGCTGGTACTCGCGATTGCCGCGGATCTCGAGCGCGTAGTGCGCCACGCCTGGGTGGGGCTCGCGCTGCGCGCCGCGCGGGTTCCGGCGCACGCCGCCGGCTTCGGCGCGCTGCAGGACTTTCTCGAGCGCGGCTTCGCCGCGTTCCGCAGGATGAGGGACGCGGGGCGCATGCTGAGCGCCATCGGCGAGCGCGAGACCCGCCTCTCCGCGGCGCTCTTCAGGGGCGACCCCGCGCCTTTCGCGGCCCAGGCTGCCGGCACCGCCCCGCCATGACTGAAGCGGCCTACGACTACATCATCATCGGAGCCGGCTCCGCCGGCTGCGTGCTCGCGAACCGCCTGTCGGCGAGCGGCACGCTGCGCGTGCTGCTGCTCGAAGCGGGTGGGCGCGACTCGAGCCCCTATATCCGGATGCCCGCCGGACTCGCGCGCCTCGTCGGCAACCCGCGCATCGACTGGCGTTACTACACCGAGCCCGAGCCCGAGCTCCTCGGACGGCGCCTGTACTGGCCGCGCGGCCGCGTGCTCGGCGGCAGCAGCTCGATCAACGCCATGTGCTATACGCGCGGGCATCCGCGCGACTACGACGAGTGGACGCAGCTCGCCGGGGATGCCTGGAGCTACGCACGGGTGCTGCCCTGGTTCCTGAGGTCGGAGGACCAGGCGCGCGGCGCGGGGCCTTACCATGGAGTGGGTGGACCCCTGTCGGTCGAGGACCTGAGGTTCCGCAATCCCCTGAGCGCGGTGTTCGTCGCGGGGGGCGTAGCCTGCGGACTCGAGCCGAACCCGGACTTCAACGGCGAGAGCCAGGCCGGCGTCGGCTTCTACCAGGTGACCCAACGCAACGGCCGCCGTTGCAGCTGTGCCCGGGCCTACCTGCACCCCGCGCTCTCGCAGCCCAACCTCGAGGTTCATACTCACTGTCTCGCGACGCGGATCCTGTTCTCCGGCACGCGCGCCTGGGGAATCGAATATCGCTGGAATGGGGCGCTGCACCGCGCACGCGCCGGGCGCGAGGTGCTGCTCGCGGCAGGGGCGGTCGCCTCGCCGCAGCTGCTCATGCTCTCAGGCGTGGGGCCGGCCGCGGCGCTGCACGACCTCGGCATCCCGGTGGTTGCCGACGCTCCCGAGGTCGGCGGCAATCTCCAGGACCATCTCGACTTCTGCACGCTCACCAAGTGCACCCGGCCGGTGACCTACGACTTCAGCGCGTGGCAGGAGGTGCTGGTCGGCCTGCGTTATCTGCTGACGCATTCCGGTCCCGGCGTGAGCAACATCGCCGAGGCGGGCGGCTTCGCCCGCTCACCGCTCGCCGCCGACGAGCGCCCGGACCTGCAGCTGCATTTCGTGCCCGCCCAACTCGATAATCACGGCCGCAACCGCTTAGCTGGCCACGGCTTCACCGTGCATGCCTGCGTGCTGCGGCCCGCGAGCCGCGGGCGCATTACGCTGCGCTCGAGCCGCCCCGACGATGCCCCGCGCATCCACGCCCGCTACCTCACCGAGGGCCGCGATCTCGAGGGACTTCTGGAAGGCATCCGCCTGTCGCGCGAGATCATTGCCTCGCAGCCGTTCGCGCCTTTTCGCGGGCCCGAGATCTTCCCGGGCGAGGGCGTGCGGACACGCTCGGAGCTCATCGAGATGGTCAGGCGCAAGGCGGAGACCATCTACCATCCGGCGGGGACCTGCCGCATGGGGCAGGATGCAGCCTCGGTGGTCGACCCGCAGCTGCGGGTGCGCGGCGTGGAGGGTCTGCGAGTGA
>DASPSF010000121.1:0-13478 GCA_035624075.1 Steroidobacteraceae bacterium
CTGACCGCCGGCCTGCTGATCGAACGGCGGCGGCGGGCGATGTATCGGCAGATATTCGCTGGCTTTCACCGGTCCCTGGTTGTCCTGGGGATGCCCCAGCACGTCCATGATACGCCCGAGCGTGCCCTTGCCGACCGGCACCGAGATCGGGGCGCCGGTGGCTTCGACGGCGAGACCCCGCTTCAACCCTTCGGAAGAGCCCATGGCGATGGTGCGCACCACGCCGTCGCCCAGCTGCTGCTGGACCTCGAGCGTCAGGTCGACGTCCTTGAGCTTCAGCGCCTCGTAGATGCGCGGGATGGATTCGCGCGGAAACTCGACGTCGATGACGGCGCCGATGATCTGGGTAATCTGTCCCTCGGGGGTACTCATATATATATGTGTCCTCAGACCGCGGCGGCGCCGCCCACGATCTCCGAAAGCTCCTTCGTGATCGCAGCCTGTCGGGCCTTGTTGTAGATCAATTGCAATTCGCTGATGAGCTTGCCGGCGTTGTCGGAGGCCGCCTTCATGGCGACCATGCGCGCCGCCATCTCGGAGGCGACGTTCTCGACCGCGGCGCGATAGACCTGCGACTCGATGTAGCGCATCAGCAGCCCATCGAGGATGCCGGCGGCATCGGGCTCGTAGATGTAGTCCCAATGCTCCTGCAAGCCTTCCGTGTCGAGCGCCTCGATCGGCAGCAGCTGCTGCGTCACGGGCTTCTGCGTCATGGTGTTGACGAACTGCGCGTTGACGAGGAACAGGCGATCGAGCTCGCCGGCCCGGTAGCCGTCGAGCATGACCTTGACGGTGCCGATGAGATCCTTGACGTGCGGCTTGTCGCCGAGGTGCGTGACGTTGGCGAGGATCGGCACCGACAGGCGCCGGAAGAAGTTGAGCCCCTTGGTACCGATGAGGCACAGCTTCACGGTGACGTCCTTGCTCTGCCAGTCGCGCATCAGGTGCAGGGTCTGCCTGAAGACATTGGCATTGAGCGCACCCGCGAGGCCGCGGTCGCTCGAGATCACGATGATGCCGATCGATTTCGGCTCGCGTGTCACCAGGAACGGGTGGCGGTAGTCGGGATTCGCCTCGGTCAGGTGGCCGATCACCTCGAGCATGCGCCGGGCGTACGGCCGCGCCAGCTTCATGCGCTCCTGTGCGCGGCGCATCTTGCTGGTCGCCACCATCTGCATGGCCTTGGTGATCTTCTGAGTGCTCTTGACACTCGCGATCTTGGAGCGGATTTCCTTGGTGCCGGGCATGGCTGAGTTTCGTCAGTGCGTTTGACCTAGTACGTTCCCGTCGCCACGAAGTCCTCGATGCACTTCTTCAGCGCCGCCTCGTTCTCCTTGGAGAGCTTCGGCGTCGTGTTGATCGTGTCGAGCATCGACTGGTAGTTGCTCTGCGCGAACGCCTGCAGCGCCGCCTCGAAGTCCACCACCTTCTTCAGCTCCACCTTATCCATGTAGCCGTTGTTGACCGCATAGATCGAGAGCGCCATCTGCGCCACCGACATCGGCGAGTACTGCTTCTGCTTCATGACCTCGGTGACCCGCTGACCGCGCTCGAGCTGCCGGCGGGTGGCCTCATCGAGATCGGAGGCGAACTGCGAGAAAGCGGCGAGCTCGCGGAACTGGGCGAGCGCCAGGCGGATGCCGCCGCCGAGCTTCTTGATGATGTCGGTCTGCGCCGCGCCGCCGACGCGCGACACCGAGATGCCGGCGTTCATCGCCGGGCGGATGCCGGCGTTGAAGAGATCGGTCTCGAGGAAGATCTGTCCGTCGGTGATCGAGATGACGTTGGTCGGCACGAACGCCGTCACGTCGCCCGCCTGGGTCTCGATGATCGGCAGTCCCGTGAGCGAGCCGGTCTTGCCCTTGACCGCACCCTTGCTGACCATGGTGACGTACTCTTCGTTGACGCGCGCCGAGCGCTCGAGCAGCCGCGAGTGCAGATAGAACACGTCGCCCGGGAACGCCTCGCGCCCCGGCGGCCGCCGCAGCAGCAGCGAGATCTGCCGGTAGGCAACCGCCTGCTTGGACAGATCGTCATAAATAATGAGTGCGTCCTCGCCGTTGTCCATGAAGTACTCGCCCATGGTGACGCCCGAATAGGCGGCGATGTACTGCATGGCGGCGGGGGTCGAGGCTGAGGCCGCGACTACCACCGTGTGGGCGAGCGCGCCGTGCTCCTCGAGCTTGCGCACCACGTTGGCGATGGTCGACTGCTTCTGGCCGATCGCCACGTAGATGCATTTAATCCCCGAGCCCTTCTGATTGATGATGGTGTCGACGGCGAGCGCGGTCTTGCCGGTCTGGCGGTCGCCGATGATGAGCTCGCGCTGGCCCCGGCCGATCGGAACCATCGAGTCGATGGCCTTGTAGCCGGTCTGCACCGGCTGGCTCACCGACTTCCGGTAGATGACGCCGGGCGCCACGCGCTCGATCGGCGCGGTGCGCGCCGCCTTCACCGGGCCCTTGCCATCGAGCGGGGTGCCGAGCGCATCCACCACGCGCCCGAGGAGCTCCGGTCCCACCGGCACCTCGAGGATGCGGTTGGTCGTCTTGACGGTATCGCCTTCCTTCAGGTGCTTGTACTCGCCGAGCACCACCGCGCCCACCGAGTCCTGCTCGAGGTTGAGCGCGAGACCGAAAGTGTTGCCGGGGAATTCCAGCATCTCGCCGTAGCGCGCATCGGCCAGCCCGTGGATGCGGGTGATGCCGTCGGTCACCGAGATGATGGTGCCGACGTTGCGCGCCTCGGTGACGGACTTGAAGTTCTCGATCCGTTGCTTGATGAGCTCGGAGATCTCGGATGCCTTGATGGCCATGTCGATTCCTTAGGCAGTCAATTCGTAGGCGATGCGCTCGAGGCGCGTACGGAGCGAGCCGTCGATCACGAGATCCCCGCTCTGGAGCACCGCCCCCCCGATGAGCGATGCATCGGTCGCGCAGTGCAGGTGCACGGTGCGCTGCAGGCGCTTCGCGAGCGCGGCCGAGAGCTCGTCCCGCTGCCGGGCGGCGAGCGGCGCGGCGGAAGTGATGGTCACTTCGGCCACGCCCTGCTCGGCATCCTTCAGCGTGTCGAAGAGCTCCGCAATCTCCGGCAGCACGGCGAGGCGCCGGTTGGCGGCCAGCGTGCGCACGAAGTTGGCGCCCTCTTCTCCCAGCTTCGGGCCCGCGATGCCGATCAGAAGCTGCGCGAGCTCCTCCGGCGTCACGCGCGGGTTGCCGAGGAGATCCGCGACCCGCGGGTCGGTCACGACGGCCGCAGCCACGTGCAGCGCCTCCGACCAGGGGTCGAGGCGCCTGGTGGCGCGGGCCTCCTCGAAGGCCGCGCGGGCGTAGGGGCGGGCGATGGTGCTCTTGTCGGCCATGTCTCTCGTTCAGACCTCGGCGGCCAGCTGGTCGAGAAGATCGGCGTGCTTCTTCGCATCGATCTCACGGGCGAGCAGCTTGGCGGCCGCGCCGACCGCGATCCCCGCCACTTCGCGGCGCAGGCTCTCGCGCGCCCGCGCCGTGTCGAGCTCGATCTGCTGCTGCGCGGCGGCGATCAGGCGCGCGCCCTCAGTGGTCGCGGTGCCCTTGGCCTGCTCCACCAGGTCATTGGCGCGGTGCTGCGCGTGATCGATGATCTGGTTGGCGCGCTCGCGCGCCTCGCGCACGATCTCATCCGCCTTGCCGCGCGCCTGGGCGAGCTCCTGCTCGCCCTTCTCTGCGGCCGCGAGGCCCTGCGCGATCTTGCGCTCGCGCTCGTCCATGGCGGCGAGGATCACCGGCCAGACCCACTTCATCACGGCGAACACTAGCGTGGCGAACACGAGCATCTGGACGATGAGCGTGAGGTTGATGTTCACGGTCCCAACTCCGGGCTGGCAGCCCTAAAGGGCGGTGTGCTCAGTGCGCCGCCAGGGCGCCGAGGAACGGATTCGCGAAGGTGAAAAACAGCGCGAAGCCGATGCCGATCATCGCCACCGCGTCCAGGAGGCCCGCGACCAGGAACATCTGCACGCGCAGCACCGGCAGCAGCTCCGGCTGGCGTGCCGAGCCCTCGATGAAGCGCCCGCCGAGGATGCCGAAGCCGATGGCGGTGCCGAGCGCGCCCATGCCAAAGATGATGCCGACGGCCAGCACGGTCATGGCCTGGATGTGTGCAACGTTTTCCATTCAATCTCTCCTCAAACAAACCATTTTCGACTACTCAAAAAGCGGCGCGCCGCCGGCCGTCCTTTAGTGATGCTCGTGGGCCATCGACAGGTAGACGATCGTCAGCACCATGAAAATGAAGGCCTGCAGCGTGATGATCAGGACGTGAAAGGCGGCCCAGATGAAGCCGAGAATCGCCTGCGCGATGACGCCGAGCACCGTGCCGACGACGCCGCCCACGGTGGTGAGATTCTCGAGCCCGACCGACAGCGTGAGCGCCGCGAGCAGCAGGAAGATCATCTCGCCCGCGTACAGGTTGCCGTAGAGACGCAGCGACAGCGACACGGGCCGCGCCAGGAAAGTCACCGACTCGAGGATGAAGTTCACCGGCACGAGCAGCGCCTGTACGGCGATGTTCTTCGCCTTGAAGGGCTGCAGCGTCAGCTCGCTGATGAAGCCGACGAAGCCCTTCATCTTCAGGCTGTAGAAGATGATCAGAATGAACACCGTGAGCGAGAGCGCGAAGGTGGCGTTGAGATCCGTGCTCGGCACTACCTTCAGGTGCTCGAGGCCGGCGCCACGCGCCGCCCAGGGCAGGAGGTCCACCGGCACCAGGTCCATGAAGTTGAACAGCCACACCCAGCAAAAGATGGTGAGCGCGAGAGGCGCGATTAGGCGGCTGGTGCCGTGGAAAGTGTCGCGCACCTGGGTGTCGACGAAGCTGACGATGAGCTCGACGAAGTTCTGCACCTTGCCGGGAACGCCCGAGGTCGCCTTGCGCGCGACCAGCCAGAAGAGCCCGAAAAACACTGCCGCGAGCGCCACCGAGAAGAACACGGTGTCGTAGTTGATGACGGTGAAATCGACGATGCCGTGCGGGGTCTTGTTCGAAAGGAAAGTCTGGTGGTGGACGATGTAGTCGGTCGCACCGCCTTCTTTTTCTGCTGCCATCAGTGTCATCAGTCCTGCCACCGCTCTTAGCTCCGACGGCGCGTGCCGCCCATCCCGGGCAGCGCGCCGACCAGCGCAATCCAGTACACCAGATACGTGGCGGCGAAGCCGGCGAGCATCGCCAGCGGCACCACCCTGACCGTCCTCAGCACCACCACGAACAGCACTACCACCACGGCGAGCTTCACGGCCTCACCCGTGTAGAACGCCGAGACGATGCGCTGCGCATTGGCGGCGGCGCCCGCAAACACCACGGCGACCATCGCCATGCTCCCGACCGTCGCGACACTGCCGCCGAGCAGGGCAGACATCGCTGCCGCCTGGCCCGCGATGCCCCACGCGGCGAGCGTTGCGATCACGGTCACACCCGCCTGACCCAGCACGACGCTGAAGGCCAGCCGCCGCGCCTGCGGCAGATCGATCGCCAACACCTTATATAAGTCCCGCTCGAGGGGCTCAAAAGAGCCGCTGATCCTGCGCTTTGAGCACGGCGCAAGCGGCTTACTTACCTCGGCCGTTCAGTCACTTACGTAACGACGGCGAAAAAGCCGCGGGATTATAGAGAGCGCGTGGACGTCAGTCCACAGCGCTACTACCTATTGCGTCAGCGGGATCGCTAATGGATGTGCGCGAGGATCCCGTCGAGCTCGTCCAGGCTGTTGAAGGTCACGACGAGCTTGCCGCGGCCCTTGACGGAATGCTGGATCGCAACACGGGCGCCGAGCTTCTCGGCGAGCTCCTGCTCGAGCCGCTCGACGTTCGGGTCGCGGGGTGGCTCGCCGTCCCCGTCGGCGCCGTGCACCGTCGGGGCGGTGAGGCGCCGCACCAGCGCCTCGGTCTCGCGCACCGAGAGGCCCTTTTTGGCCACCAGCGCCCCCACCTCGGTCTGCTGGCGCCGGCCGCCGAGGGAGAGCAGTGCCCGGGCGTGGCCCATCTCGAGTGAGCGGTGCTCGACGAGCTCGCAGACCTCCGCCGGCAGCTCCAGCAGCCGCAGCAGGTTGCTCACCCCCGCGCGCGAGCGCCCGACCGAATCGGCCGCCTCCTGGTGCGTCAGCCCGAACTCGGTAATGAGGCGGGTGAGGGCGCGCGCCTCCTCGAGGGGATTCAGGTTCTCGCGCTGGATGTTCTCGATCAGGGCGACCGCGATCGCGGCCGAGTCCGGGATGCGGCGGATTACGGCGGGGATTTCGGTCAGGCCCGCCATCTGCGCCGCGCGCCAGCGGCGCTCGCCGGCGATGATTTCGTAGCGCTGCGGCGAGCCGGGCGCGCCGCCCGCGGCCGGCTCGAGCGCCCGCACCACGATGGGCTGCACCACGCCCTGGGCCTTGATGGAGTCGGCCAGCTCGGTGAGCGTGTCGGTGCGCATGTCGGTGCGCGGCTGATAGCGGCCGCGCTGCAACAGGTCGAGCGGCAGCCGGGCCAGCTCATCCCCGGGGCCGGGCGCCACCGTCGGGCGGGCCACCGCCTGGCCGAGCAGATCCGCGAGCCCCCTGCCGAGCGTCGGCTTTCTCATGCGGGTGTTTCCGGTGACGTTGATCTCATGCGCCTTTTCCCCCGCCGACGGCGGCGTCGCGCGCGGCGCCCGGTTCGGGGTCGGATTCGAGCGCCGCAGCGGCGGCCGGCCCGGTCGCCGCGCCGCCGCCGTTGGCGGCCGCGTTCGCCCGCGCGTTTTGGCGCGCTTCGGAGTTTGCTTCTTCCTCACGCCGGATCATCTCCCCTGCGAGCGCGAGATACGCGAGAGCCCCGCGCGATTCTTTATCGTGAAACAACGCCGGCTTGCCAAACGAGGGCGCTTCCGCCAGCCGGACGTTGCGCGGGATCACGGTGCGGAACACCTTGTCGCCGAAGTGACCGATCAGCTGGCTGCTCACCTCATTGGCGAGATTATTGCGCGGGTCGAACAGCGTGCGCAGCACCCCCTCGATGGCGAGGTTCGGATTCACCGCCTCGCGGATCTGCTCCACGGTCGCGAGCAGCGCCGTGAGCCCCTCGAGCGCGTAGTACTCGCACTGCATCGGAATCAGTACGCTGTCGGCGGCCACCAGGGCGTTCACGGTGAGCATGTTGAGCGCCGGCGGGCAGTCGATGAAGATGACGTCGAAGGCGTTCCGCTGGCTCTGCAGCGCGTGGCGCAGCTTGGTCTCGCGCCCGATCGGCAGCGTCATCAGGCGCACTTCGGCGGCCGTCAGATCCTGGTTGGCCGGCAGCAGCATGTAGCCGCCATCGTTCACCGTGACCAGCGCGGACTTCAGGTCCGCCTCCCCGAGCAGCACGTTGCAGACGCTGCGCTCGAGCTGGGACTTGTCGACCCCGCTGCCCATGGTGGCGTTGCCCTGGGGATCCAGGTCGATGAGCAGCACGCGCCGGCGGGTGTTGGCGGCGAGCGAGGCAGCGAGATTGACCGCGGTGGTAGTCTTGCCGACGCCGCCCTTCTGGTTCGCGATGGCAATGACCCGATTCATGGGGCGACAGTGTACTTCACCGCCGCCCGCGCGCTTCCCTCAACGTCAGGTGTTTACGCGCGGCGACAGGGCGGGCCCCGCACGGGGCCGGCGCACTGGCACATGGATGTGCCTGATACTAGGCCACGAGCCGCTCGGGTGCGGAGCCGCGCCCCAGCCGCTCGCGCGCCATCTGGTCGGCGACCTCGTTGGTGGGGCGGTTCTCGCGCCGGGCGCGCTCGAAGATCTCGGTGAGCCGGGCCGGGATTCCCTGGATGTCCTCGACGACCTGCGCCTCGGTGCCGCCGTAGTACTCGCGGGACACGCTGATGATCCCGCCGGCGTTGATCACGTAATCCGGCGCGTACAGGATGCCCGCCGCGCGCAGCGCCTCGCCGTCCTGCCCCATGGCCAGCTGGTTGTTGGCAGCGCCGGCGACCACCGGCACCTTGAGCCGCGCGATCGTGCGGGCGGTGAGGATGGCGCCGAGCGCGCAGGGAGCCAGCACGTCCGCCTGCTCCTCGAGCACGTGGACCGGCGCGACCGGCGTCGCCCCGAACTCAGCGCACACGCGCTCGACGGCCGGCGGCTGCACGTCGGCGACCCGGAGCTTCGCACCGGCGGCCGAGAGCATGCCGCACAGGTGGTAGCCGACGCCGCCCGCGCCCTGCACGGCGACGGTCAGTCCCGCGAGATCGCTGCGGCCCAGTCGGAACTTCACCGCCGCCTGGATGCCGAGGAACACGCCGAGCGCGGTCTTCGGGGCCGGGTCGCCGCCGGCCTCGCCGGGCGAGCGGCCGAGTCCCGAAACGTACCTGGTCACGCGGGCCACGTGGGCCATGTCGGCGGTGGTGGTGCCGACGTCCTCGGCTGTGACGTAGCGCCCGCGCAGTGAGTCGACCATCCGGCCGAAGGCGGCAAAGAGCTCCGGGGTCTTGGCCGTGCGCGCATCGCCGATGATGACGGCCTTGCCGCCGCCGAACGGGAGTCCCGCCATGGCGTTCTTGTAGCTCATGCCGCGCGAGAGGCGCAGTACATCCGCCACCGCCTCGGTGGTGGTCGCATACGGCCACATGCGGCAGCCGCCCGCGGCGGGGCCGAGCGCGGTCGAGTGAATCGCGATGATGGCGCGGAGCTTCGTGGGCGCGTCGTGCCCGAACAGCACCAGCTCATGGCCGTCGAATTCCCGCATGTCGAAAACTTCCATCGCCGCCTCCCGGGTCCGACATTTTTCGATCCGGCCAGAGTACTCAGAGCGGGTGGTCGAAGGGCCACAAAAGTTGCTCTGGGAGCCCCCATGATGAAATATATGTGTCACTTATAGGCTGGCAAGTGAGACATATATTGCATGACTGAGTTGACCCGCAGCGACCTGCGGATCCTCGATCTGATCCAGGATCACGGGGATCTGTCAGCCGCCGAGATCGGCGAGCGGCTTTCGATGAGCGCGTCCACCTGCTGGCGTCGCATCAGCCGCCTCACGGAGCTCGGCGTCATCAAGCGCCGCGTGGCGGTGCTCGAGCGCGAGAAGGTGGGGCTCTCCGTCATGGTGTTCTCGCACGTGAAGCTCGCCGGCCACGGGCGCGACGCGCTATTGAAGTTCGAGCAGGCGGTGCGCGCGCACCCCGAGATCCTCGAGTGCTACACGCTGATGGGCGAGACCGACTTCCTGCTGCGCATCGTGTGCCGCGACATCAAGGCCTACGAGGCGTTCTTCCTCGACCACCTGTCGCGCTTTCCGGGCGTGCAGTCGGTCAACTCCTCGATCGCGCTCGCGGTCATCAAGGAGACGACGGCGCTGCCGCTGCATCTGCCGTGATCAACACCCGAGACTCGCCCGTTGTTCGCGGGCAAAAGTCCCTGCGCCAGCCTTACTACGAAGTGCTCGGCTGCTGAAGTGATTGGAACTGCTGCGCCTCTAGCCCCGCCTTTTGCCCGCGAGTGAACCCCGGTACGGGTGGGCCCGCTGAAAACGCCGCAGGCGTTTTCAGCCCATAGACAAAGTCAGCACGCAGCGCTCTGCGCCGAGCCCCGGAACCTCGATCCTGCGCGAGCCGCTGAGCCGCCAGGGCGCGGGCAGCTTCGCCACCTCCTCCTCCGGCCAGCGCCCCTTCATCGCGAGCACACGGGTCCGAGGTCCGGAGATGGGCGCCAGCAGTGCGACGAGCTCGGGGAGCGGTGCGAGGGCCCGGGCCGTGATGGTGTCGAACGGCGCCTCGGCAACCAGGTCTTCCGCGCGCGCGTGCAGCGCCTTCACGTTGGAAAGCTCGAGGGTGCGGGCCGCGTGCGCGACGAACCGCACCTTCTTGCCGTTGCCGTCGATGAGGGTGAACTGCCGCTCGGGGTTTGCGATGGCGAGCGGCAGTCCCGGGAAGCCGGCGCCGGTGCCGACATCCGCGATGCGCGTGCCGGTGAGATCGGGGCTCACCGACAGGCTGTCGAGGAGGTGGTGCGTCACCATCTCCTCCCGGCTTTCGATGGCGGTGAGGTTGTAGCTGCGGTTCCAGCGCTCGAGCTCATCGAGCAACGCCAGCAGGCGGGCCGCGTCGGCGGGCGCGAGGTTAACCCCGAGGAGCGCGGCATCGCGTGTCAGGCGCTCGGTCGGGCTCAACTCAGGTCTCTCCTAGCGGCTCAGCTTCTGCAGAAACGTCGCCGCGGTCTCGAGGTAGGCGTCGCGGTTGGCCTTCTTGCGAAATCCATGACCCTCGTCCTTCGCCGTGAGGTACCACACCTCCCCTCCCGCGGCGCGTACCCGCCATACGAGCTGCTCGGACTCGGAGGCCGGAACGCGCGGATCGTTGAGTCCCTCGACCACCAGCAGCGGCCGCTTGATGCGGCTCGCGTTGGTCAGGGGCGAGATGCGCTCGAGAAACACGCGCATGTGCGGATCGCGCTCGTCGCCGTACTCGGCGCGGCGCTGGTCGCGCCGGTAGGCCGAGGTATGCGTGAGGAAGGTGACGAAGTTGCTGATGCCGACCACGTCGATGCCGCCGCGCAGCCGCTCGCCGTAGGCCACGAGCGAGGCGAGCGCCATGTAGCCGCCGTAGGAAGCGCCCATGACCGAGATGCGCTCGCGGTCGAAGGCCGGCTGCGCGCCGATCCAGACGAGGAGCGAGCCGATGTCGCGCACCGCATCCTCGCGCAGCTCGCCGTTGTCGAGCGCGAGGAAGCCCTTGCCGTAGCCGGACGAGCCGCGCACGTTGGGCGCCACCACGGCGTAGCCCAGCTCGTTCACGAGGAACTGGATGAACGGCTCCCAGCCGGGACGGAACTGCGATTCGGGTCCGCCGTGGATATCGATTACGACCGGACAGTGGACCGTGTTGCGCGGCCGGTAGACGTAGGCCGAGAGCAGCCGCGGATGGCCGGCCACGCGGTCCCAGGTCGGGTAGTGGATGAGCTCGGGGGCCACCAGGGTGCGGCTGTCGAGCGGCCCCGGCTCGCTATGCGTCCAGCGCTCGAGCCGCTCGTGCTCGAGATCCCAGGACCAGACATCGCGCGGCGCGCCGGGCGATTCCACCGACACGCCGAGCCGGCGGCCGGCTCGATCAAACAGCACGCGCGTGATCACCCCCTCGGGCAACCCGACGGCCGAGGTTTCCGCGTGCCTCTCGGTGTCGAGCAGCGTGAGATGGCTGCGCCCGTCCTGGTCGACGACGTAGGCGAGGTAGCGCCCGTCGGGGCTCACGTCGAACTCCTCGACGTCCCAGCCGAGCTCGGGCGTGATGCGGCGCGCTTCGTGCGTCACCGGATCGAGGAGCCTGAGCGAGAGGAACTCGCCGTCCTCGTCGGACAGCACGTACACCCCGCGGCCGCCGGGCACGAATTTCGCCGCGCCAATGCCGATCCGGTGGCCGCTGGTATCGAGCGGCGTCAGCGTGCCGCTCGCGACATCGGCGACATAGAGATAGCTCTCGCTGCTCGAGACAAAGCGCATGACGAGGAGGCGGGCATCGTCCGCCGACCAGTCGAGCGGATACCAGGTGTCCTGCCTGCCGCCGACGAGGAGCTGCGGCGCGGCGCCGCTGGTCACGTCGGCGACATACACATCGTTGCTGACTCCGTCGCGGTCGTTCCCGAAGAAAGCCACGCGCTTGCCGTCGTGCGCCCACACGGGACTTCCGTGGATGAAATCGCCGTGGGTCAGCTCGCGCACGCCGCCGTCGGCCGAGCGGTAATAGACCTGTGAGTTCTCGTTCCCTCCCTGGTCCTTGAGGAACACGAAGCCGCCCGAGTCCGCAGCCCGCGCGACGCTGACCGGCTCGCCGTAGAAAGTGAGCTGCTCGCGTGCCGCCATGGGGGAGGCGACCCGGTGCACCTGCTCGGTGTCGCCGAAGCGGGTCGCGATGAGGAGCGAGCCGTCCGGCAGCCAGTCGAGCAGTGTCGCCTGGCGCGACTCGAGGTAGCGGTGCAGGCGTGCGGCGAGCGCGGGATCGGGCGACGGAATGTTGTCGTAGAGCAGGTTGCCGCGCTCGCGCCGCGGCAGGAGCGGCGGCATCCACACGGGCGGCGCGGCGGGCTGCACCGCCGTGGGTTGCACGGACGCCGGCTGCACCGGCGCGGGTGGCTCGCCGGGTTCACCGGGCTCGCCTGGCTCGGCGGAAGGCTGCGGCTGCGCGGGCGGCGTGGGCTCGGGCAGCGCGAGCTGCCTGGCCGCCGCGGCGCCCGTGGCGAGCGCGAGGCCCGCCGCGCAGGCCGCCAGGACGCAACCGAAAGCACTACCGGCCCGGGTCATGTGTCTAAGCTAGCCTACGGGTTACGATGTGTACACGCATGTCAGCGCCGTCCGTCAAGCCGAAGATCTATCGCCACCCGCACGGCATCTACGCGATCGATGCCGAGTATCTCTATTCGGGGCACGCCGCGGCCCATCTGATCGTCGACTCAGGCTCCGCCGCCTTCGTCGACGTCGGTACCAACGCCTCGGTGCCGTACCTGCTGGCGGCGCTCGCCGAGCTCGGCATCGCGCGCGAGGCGGTCGATTACCTGCTGCTGACGCACGTGCATCTCGATCACGCCGGCGGCGCCGGAGCCCTGATGCGCGAGCTCCCCAACGCGCGTGCCGTGCTGCACCCGCGCGGCGCGCCGCACATGATCGATCCCTCGAGGCTGGTCGCGGGCTCCAAGGCCGTGTACGGCGACGAGCGCTTCGCGCAGTTTTACGGCGAGCTCGTTCCCATCCCCCGCGAGCGCGTGCGCGTGGCCGCCGACGGCGAGCGCGTGACGCTCGGTGCCCGCACGCTCGAGCTCATCCACACGCCCGGCCATGCCATGCACCACTACGTGGTGGTCGACGCCGCGCACGCCAGCATCTTCAGCGGCGACACCTTCGGCATCTCCTATCCTCCGCTCGCCACGCCGCGCGGCAGCTTCATCACTCCCTCGACGGTGCCGACGCAGTTCGATCCCGAGCAGCACCTCGCCTCGATCGACCGCATGCTCGAGTTTCGCCCCGAGTCGATCTATCTCATGCACTTCAGCCGCGTGACCGGCGTGCCACGGCTCGCCGAGCTCCTGAAGAGCCAGATCCGCGAGCTCACCGCCATCGCGCGCCGGCACGCGCGCGCCCCCGACCGCGCGGCCGCGATCCGCGCCGAGATGCTCGCGCTCTGGGTCGAGCTTGCCGCGCGCGAGGGCAGCACCCTCGATGAGGGCTCGCTCAAGCGCGCGCTCGAGAACGACCTCGAGCTCAACACCCAGGGACTCATCGCCTGGCTCGACCGCGCCGCGGAGCGAAAGTCATGAAACCCTTCAAGGCATTCCGCATTCATTCCGAGGGCGGCAAGATCGCCGCGCGCTTCGAGGAGCTCACGCTCGATCAGCTCGCCGCGGGCGAGGTGGTGATCCGCGTCGCCGCTTCCGACATCAACTACAAGGACGCGCTCGCCGCCACCGGCGCCGGCAAGATCCTGCGGCGCTACCCGCTGGTCGGTGGCATCGATCTCGCGGGCGTCGT
>DASPSF010000129.1:0-23819 GCA_035624075.1 Steroidobacteraceae bacterium
AGCTTTACCGAGAAGGACATCATCGCCAAGGCGACCTTCGACGACCGGCCGAGCACCGCCAACGCGCAGAAGCGCGCCTTCGCCAGCCGCGTGGAGAAGTTCATCGACCAAGCGCCGCCCGCGCCCTATACCGACATCACCGGCGGTCTGCTGCAGGCGATCGAGTACCTGAACGAAAAGCACCCGGCGCACAAGGAGATCCTGATCCTCTCGGACATGAAGGAAGAGCTCGCCAAGGGCTACGTGCGCGACCTGCCGCTCGACTTCCAGGGCTTCGATGTGGTCGCGCTCAATGTGACCAAGCTGCGCAGCGACAACTTCGATCCGCGCCAGTATCTCGGCCGCCTCGATGAGTGGCGTGCCCGGGTCGAGAAAGGCGGCGGGCATTGGCGGGTGATCAACGACCTCGATCACCTCGACGGACTGCTCTAGTACAAGGCTCGCATCGGACGTCCTGTCACGATGCTCGCGGCGGCGGGCACATCCGTGTGCCTCGGTGGCTACAGGAATCTTTTCAGCCAGTCGACCCAGCGCTGAAAGACGTCCATCTGCCGGACCGGATCGCTCGGGAAGTGTCCGCCCGCCGGGATCGCGTAGAACTCGGTGGTCACGTGGTTGTCCTTCAGCGCCCGGTACAGCCCGTAGGACTGCGTGATGGGAACGCGAAAGTCCCCGGTGTTGCACATGATGAGGGTCGGCGCCCTGATGCGGGTCATCGCGCTCGACGGCGACTGGCGGCGATTGACCGCCATGCCGTCGCCGACGTAGGGCGAGGCGCCGGTGGCCTCGGACTGGGTGACGTTGCCGTCGGACAGATCGTACATCTCCACCCAGTCGGTGACCGCGGCACCGGCGACGGCGGCTTTCCACACCGGATAGTGCCCCGCCAGCCAGGTGGTCATGAAGCCGCCGTAGGACCAGCCCGTTACCGCCATGCGGGCCGGATCGATGAGGCCGCGGCCCTTGAGATACTCCACCCCCGACATCACGTCCTCGCCCGGCCCCTGGCCGGCATCGCGGTAGATCGAGGCGTAGAAGGCGTTGCCGCTGTTGTCGCTGCCGCGGTAATTGGGCTCGAACACGAACCAGTCCTGCGCGGCCACGAGCTGCGGCAGCAGACTGAAGCGCTCGCGTGAGGCGGAGTTCGGCCCGCCATGCACGGTGAGCACCAGCGGGTAACGCCGTCCCTCGCTGTAGTGGGCGGGATAGGTCAGCACGCCATCGAGCGTTCGCCCGCCGGGCCCCTTCCAGCTGACGGTCTCGCTGCGCGCCAGCGCGAGGTCTGCAAGGGCGGCGTTCTCGTGGGTGAGCGCCTTCGGCGCGCCGCCGCCGGGCGAGAGCAGGTAGAGCTCGTAGGGATCGGTCTTGGTCTGCCCGACGAATACGATCTCGCCATGCGGGCCGACATCGGTGTCCAGCCAGTACCCGTTGGTCGGCATGACGTCCGCGAGCGGGATGCGGGCGGAGGAACCGTCGACGCCGAGCCGCCACAGCCCCACCGTCGTCCCGGTGTTGCCGCCGACGATCAGCGCCTTGCCGTCCGGCGCCCACCAGGTGCCATAGACGTTCACCTCGAGGCGCGCGCTCGCATCGTGGCCGGCGCCGCCGGCGAACGGGGCGAGCCATACGTCCTGGAACTCCCAGGCGTGCGCGTCGCGGTTGCGCCAGTAGGCGACGCTCGCGCCGTCAGGCGACACCTTGGGATAACCCTCGAGGGTCGCAGCACCCGTGAGCGAGCGTAGCGCGCCGCTCGCGACCTCCAGCACCTGGATGCGTGCCATCAGCTGATCGCCCGTCGAGGGCGTCTCCTGGCGCACGAGCACGATGCTCTTGCCGTCCTTCGACCAGGCGATCGGCGAGGCCGGCGGACCCGGCGGCAGGCTCGAGGGCAGCGACCAGCTGCCGCTCGTGAGGCGCCTGGCATCGCCACCGGCCGCCGGCACCAGCCACAGGTGCGTCGAGCGCACCGCCTCCGAGATCGTGAAGTCGTCGTTGCCGACCTTGAAGGCGGTGCGGTACTTGTCCTCGCCCTTGAGCTCGGGTTTGGGATCGGCGGTCGCGTAGGCGATGCTCGCGCCGTCGGGGCTCCAGGCGAACTGCGCGACGCCGTCCTTGCCCTTGGTGAGCGCGAGCGCATCGCCACCGCTCATCGACAGGACGAACAGCTGCCCGTTCTTGTCGGCGTCCGGGGCCACGAAGCCGAGGCGATCGCCCTGCGGTGACCAGCGCGGTGCGCCGGCGTGCAGACGCGCGCGTGTCAGCGGCCGGATCTCGCCGCTCGCGAGGTCGACCAGCACGATCTCGGAGCGAAACTCATCGCTGTCGAGATCGGCGCGCGTCTCGACCGCCGCCACCGTCCGGCCGTCGGGAGAGATCCGCGGATCCGAGAGGCGCACCTGGCGCGCGAGATCGCGCACGGTGGGAGCCTGCGTCGCGGGCGCCGCGGTCGCGCAGGCCCACAGCGCGGCGGCGGCCGCCACCACCTGCAGGGTCGGCTTCATAGGTGTCCCCCTGGAGTTGTTCGTGGGGGGCACTATAGCCCCCGGGGCTGTCACGCGCCCGTATCAGTCCGGCCGGTAGACTCAGATCGTGGCGAGCGCGACTGCCGACTCCAGCCCCGCCCTCCGGCGCAGCCCCGGGTCAGGTGCAGTCACGGTGCGGCTGCGCGCCTATCGCCCCAGCGACCGGGAGCCCGTCCGCCGCATCTGCGCGGATACCGGCTTCCTCGGCCAGCCCATCGATCCGGTGTTCGAGGACCGCGAGCTGTTTGCCGACTACCTCACCGGCTACTACACGCGCTTCGAGCCTGAGGCGCTGCTGGTGTGCGAGGCCGGTGGCGAGGTGCGCGGCTATCTCATGGGCTGCCGGCGCCCGCTGTTGAAGCAGGCTTACCAGTTCTGCGCCAACAGCGTGGTGGCGCTCAAGGCGCTGTGGCGCTGTTACACGCGGCCCTACGGTAGCTCATCGCGGGCCTTTCTGCGCTGGGTGCTCTGTAACAGCTGGCGCGAGCTGCCAGCGGCGCCACGCAACACGCCGCACTTCCACATGAACGTGCTGCCCGATGCGCGCAGCGTCCGCGGCACCCGCGCCCTCATCCAGGCGTTTCTCGACTTTCTGCGGGCACATGGGCACCGACGGGTGTACGGGCAGATGGTCACCTTCACGGACCGCCGCAGCGACCGCCTCTTCAAGCGCTACGGGTTCGAAGTCGTCGATCGCGTGCGGGTGACGAAGTACCGGGCACATCACTCCGAGCCGGTCCTGCTCTCGACCGTCGTCAAGGATCTGGGGGCGCTGCAGCGCAAATGACGTTGCGAGCGGCTCGACGCGGGTGTTAGCCTGCGCGAAATTTTTTGGCGGACAGAAAAATTCGAGCAACGTCCTGGCCTACATTCGGTTAAATCACGTCCGGGTCTTCAGCGCGACAACCAACTGTAAACTGAAGGGGGAACCGTGAATCAGAAAGCCTTCGCCGGGCTGCTGGCCGCAGCCTCACTGATCTCGATCCAGGTCGCACAGGGAAGCGAGCCATTGCTGACGCGCCACGTGCGCGACGTTCAAAGCGGCGAGGCCCGGGTCGCCGGCCAGCTGCCCGCCACCCAGATCCTGCAGCTCGATGTGGTGCTGCCGCTGCGCGACCAGGCGGGCCTCGATGCGTTCGTGGCCGCGCTCTACGCTGAGCCGGCCCACGACCGGCACTACCTGACCCCGGCTGAGTTCACCGAGCGCTTCGGCCCGACCCAGCAGGACTATGATGCGGTCGTGCAGTATCTCGAGGGTCACGGCCTCAGCGTGGTCGGCGGCTCGCGCGACGGCATGGATGTGCAGGTGCAGGGCCCGGTGTATGCGGTGGAGGGCGCCTTCCATCTCAGTATGCTGACCTATCAGCTCCCGAGCGAAAACCGCACGTTCTTCGCGCCCGACCGCGAGCCGACCACGGATCTGTCCTTTGCGCTGTGGCACGTATCGGGGCTCGACAACTATTCCATACCGCATCCGCGCTATGTCAGCCGTACGGCCTACGCTGCCGAGCACGGCCTCGACGCGCGCACACTGGTCGATCACGCCACGACCGGCTCGGGCCCCTCGGCCTCCTTCCTCGGCAGTGACATGCGCGCGGCCTACTACGGCGGCTCACTCACCGGCGCCGGCCAGAATCTCGGACTGCTCGAGTACTACGGCACGGATCTCGCCGACCTCACCACCTACTTCAAGAACGCCGGGCAGACCAACAACGTACCGATCACGCTGCTCTCCACCGACGGCACCAGCACCAGCTGCGTGTATTCTTCGGGCTGCGATGACACCGAGCAGACGATCGACATGACCCAGGCGATCGGCATGGCGCCGGGGCTCGCGAGCCTCACGATGTACATCGGCTCGACCGACACCGCCATCATCAGCGCCATGACCACCCACAGCCCGCTGCCGACCACCATCGGCTGCTCGTGGGGCTGGACACCGGCGGACCCGTCCACGCTCAATCCGTACTGGGAAAAGATGGCCGCGCAGGGCCAGAACTTCTTTGCGGCCTCGGGAGACGACTCCACCTGGTCACGGCGCAACGAGGCCTGGCCGGCGGACGCCGCGTACGTGATCTCGGTGGGTGGAACCGACCTGACGACCTCGAGCGCGGCCGGCCCCTGGGCGTCGGAAACCGCGTGGGCCGACTCGGGCGGCGGCATCTCACCCGACAAGATCGCGATTCCCTCCTGGCAGGCGCAGGCGGGCGTGATCAATTCCAGCAACAAGGGCTCGACCAAGTATCGTAACGGTCCGGACGTCTCGGCCAACGCGAACTTCACGTTCTACGTGTGTGCCGACCAGACGACCTGCACAGCGAACGAGTACGGCGGGACGAGTTTCGCGACGCCCATGTGGGCCGCGTACGTCGCTCTTGCCAACCAGCAGCTCGCGGCCGACGGCTACTCGACGCTCGGATTCCTCAACCCCTACCTTTATGGCTTTGGGCTGAGCTCGAGCTATGACACCGACTTCCACGACATCACGAGTGGCAGGTCAGGCTCCTACAGCGCGGTCAAGGGCTATGATCTGGTGACCGGCTGGGGCAGCCCGAACGGCCAGGCATTGATCAACGCACTGGTCGGAGAGGACTAGAGCGCGCGCCGCCATGCCGAAGCCGCCGGTCAACCGCTGGAACGCCGTCTCGATCCTCTGCACGGGCGCAAGTTGTGCCGCCGCCCAGGCCCTGAAGGGGCGGCGATTCCTGAGCGGCTCCACACCGCGCCTGCCGCTCGCGGACTGCACGTCCCCGGCAGCCTGCCCGTGCACGTACCGCAAGCACCCCGATCGCCGCGCCGGACCGCGTCGTGAGTCGGAGGCTTCCGGTATCAGGAGCTCGAGCCCGGTGAAGCCCGACCGGCGCGCCGGCCGCGGGCGGCGCAGCACCGATCAGTGAATCGAGGGCGCGCCGCCCTCAGGGGTTGTTGCGGACGGGCTCGGCGGCGCGCACGCACGACGGCCCGTCGCACGTTACGCTGAGCTTCAGGGCATTCGGCTTGTCGAGCCGGCGCCGCACCAGGCTCGCCGGGAGCACCGTGCCATACCAGGGCACGGGCGGCACCCAGCCGACGATGTGGCCGCAGGTCAGGTAGATCACGCGGCCGCTGCGGAAATCCACTTCCTCGTCGTCGCGCTCGTCCTGCGAGGGGTCGTAGCGGCGGATGTTCCAGTCGCACAGGCTCAGCATGTAGCCGACGGTGTGCAGGCCCTGGTTGGCGTAGGCATCCGCGGGCGAGAAGAAATCGGCGAACGGCTCGTTGTGAATCGAGCAGATATGAGTGTGGAAGTCCGCGACGACGTCCTGGGCGTAGAACTCGCTCAAGTCGACGCCGAAGGGCTTCTTGGAGCTGAAGAGCGCCGAGGCTTCGAAACCCTCCGGCACGCGGCGCACCACGCCGCCGCACTCGTAGCGCGGGTCGCAGACGGCCGCGGCGTGCTTCAGCGCATCGATCGCCGCCTCGTCCATGGTTGCAAATACTGCCAGAGCCAACAGGTTCATTTACCGCTCCATGCGTCCCCGTTGCCGGTCCACACCACTCTGCATCAAATCCGCTCTTGCGAGCCTCTTCACCTCTCGGTTTCGGCATGCCCGCAGGCCCACTGAGCGAAATAAGCTGAGAACGTTCGGGTTTCGTGACCCGAATCACACCGGGGTACACTAGCGTTTGACCCCCAAAGGCTCTGGACGTGCCGCGATTCAGGCGCGGCGCGCGCGGGGTCCGTCCATCAGACTCGAGGAGACAGTGATGACTCTCAAGATTGGCGACATTGCCCCGGACTTTGAGGCCGACACGACCGAGGGCCGGATTCATTTTCACGACTGGATCGGGAATTCCTGGGCAGTGCTGTTCTCGCACCCGAAGGATTTCACCCCGGTGTGCACCACCGAGCTCGGCTATATGGCCAAGATCAAGCCCGAGTTCGACAGGCGCAACGTCAAGATCATCGGGCTCAGCGTCGACCCGGTCGACAGCCATTCGAAGTGGGCGAACGACATCAGAGAGACTCAGGGCCATGCAGTCAACTACCCGATGATCGGCGACCCCGACCTCTCGATCTCGAAGCTCTACGAGATGCTGCCCGCGAGCGCCTCGGGGGATCCTTCGAAACGCACGCCCGCCGACAACCAGACGGTGCGCAACGTCTTCGTGATCGGTCCCGACAAGAAGCTGAAGCTGATACTCGTGTATCCGATGACGACCGGGCGCAACTTCGACGAAGTGCTGCGGGTCATCGACTCGCTGCAGCTCACCGCCAGGCATCGCGTCGCGACCCCGGTCAACTGGAAGCAGGGCGAGGATGTGATCATCGCCGGCTCGGTGTCGAACGACGAGGCCGCGAAGATCTATCCCGAGGGCTGGAAGGCGCCGCGGCCTTATATCCGGATCGTGCCGCAACCGCGCTCGTGAGCGTCACGCGTCGAGGGGGCGGCGCGTGATCTTCCGGCAGCTGTTCGACTCGGTCTCGAGCACCTACAGCTACCTGCTCGCCAGCCGGCGCGGCGGAGAAGCACTGATCATCGACCCGGTCATCGACCGGGTCGACCGCTATCTGCAGCTGTTGCGCGAGCTCGACGTGAAGCTGGTGAAGGCCCTCGACACGCACCTGCACGCGGACCACATCACCGGTCTCGGCGCGCTGCGCGACCGCACCCATTGCATCACCGTGATGGGCGAGCACAGCCGCGTCGACGTGGTATCGATGCGCGTCTGCGACGGCGACCGGCTCGGGATCGAGGGGCTGGAGCTCGAGGTCATCTATACGCCGGGCCACACCGACGACTCCTACAGCTTCAGGATGGCGGACCGGGTGTTCACCGGCGACACGCTGCTCATCCGCGGCACCGGCCGCACCGACTTTCAGAACGGCGACGCACGCGCCCAGTACCAGTCGATCTTCGGCCGCTTGCTCGCGCTCCCCGATGAGACGCTGGTCTTCCCCGGACACGACTACAAGGGCGACACCGTGAGCACGATCGGCGAGGAGCGCCGCTTCAAGCCGCGCCTGCAGGTGAAATCGGCGGATGAGTACGTCGAGCTGATGGCCAACCTCAAGCTCGCCAACCCGAAGATGATGGACGTGGCGGTGCCGGCCAACATGAAAGTCGGACTGCACCAGGAGGAGGTCGCGCGGCGCGGCTGGGCGACCACCGCCGTCGAGGCGCTGACTCTCATCGGGCGCTCGGATGTGGTGCTGATCGATCTGCGCGAGCGCGCCGAGCGCGAACGCCATGGCAGCATCGCGGGCTCCCTCCACGTGCCCTACCCGAGCCTCGAGGAGAGCACGCGTGCCGGCGGCATGCTGCACGCCCTGGCAACCTCCACCGGCAAGCGGCTGATCTTCTATTGTGCGTACGGTGAGCGCTCCGCCATGGCGGTGCAGGCGGCACAGCAAGCCGGTCTCGCCCGTTCCTGTCATCTGCAGGGTGGGATTGCGGCCTGGAAGGCCGCGGGCGGGCCGGTCGAGGCACCGGGCTGATCGCGCGAATCAGGCCTCGACGTGTTCCTCGTCGGCCGGACGGGGCGGGGAAAGCCTGGCGAGGAGCGGGTTGCGCTGCCGGCTCTTCGGCAACCTGGGCCGTAGCGCCTTCGGCCAGTCGCCCACCAGCCCCGGGACCGAAGCGTCGACCCCGCCGAGCGCGTAGGTGCTGAGGCACAGCTGCCGCGCGAGCGAGGCGCGATCGTGATGACTCGGCAGCGCATGGAACGGGATAGGCTGTCCGACCACCATGCGCACCGGCTCCTTCAGACGCCTTACGTTTTCGCTGATCAGCAGTCCCCAGCGCAGCGTCAGACTCAGGTGGCTCACCATCTGGAACAGGCGCCCGTTTTGCCCGGCGAACCAGACGGGCAGCACCGGTGCCTGCGAGCGCGTCACTACCTGCGCGACGAACGGGTGCCAGTTAACATCCATGGCGGCGGTGCGGCCCCAGCGGTCGGGTGAGGTCGAGATGCCGCCGGCGGGAAAGATCAGGAGCGCCCCACCCTGCTCGAGGGTGCGCCGCGCATCGAGGCGCGCCATCACGTTGATCTTCTGCGCCTGGCGGGTGCCGGACAGGTCGACGGTGATCGAGTGAGCCGCCATCTCGGGAACGCAGCGCACCCCGTTCAGCATGAGCTTGAAGTCCCGGCGCACCCGGCTGATCAGCCAGCACAGGAGGAACCCATCCAGCAGCCCGAACGGGTGATTCGCCACCACGATCAGCGGGCCGGTCGGCGGGACGTTGGCGAGACCCTCCCGCTCGAGGGCGACCTGGATGTCGAGCAGCTCCACGGCCTCGCTCCAGAAGTCGCCCCCCGAAGCGGCGCACGCCCGGTATTGCCGGTATTTCTCCTGGAGATTCTGCTGGCCCGAGGTGATCTCGATCAGCCGGATGAGCGCCCGGCGGCCCGCGTCCAGACTCGTGTCGGACATGGAAAACGGGTTGTAATCGAGCTCTGCGATTTTCGGCTCCAGTGTGCTCAGATGACGATTTAGCACAGGTTTTGCGACGATTTGATGACGGTCGGGAGGTGCGCTTCATGAAAAGCTACGTGGTTCGCGAATTCGGCACGGCGCTCGAAGGGCTCGAGACGCCTACTCCGGAGCCGGGCGGCACCGAAGTGCTCATCGAGGTGCGCCACTGCGGCGTCTGCCACACCGACGTGCACCTGCGCGAGGGATCCTTCGATCTCGGCGGCGGCAAGCGCCTGGCCTCCAGGCTCGCCCTGCCGCACGTGCTCGGTCACGAGATCGAAGGCCGCCTCGCCGCCGCCGGTCCCGCGGCGGGCGCGGTCGCGATCGGCGCACGCTACGCAGTGTTTCCCTGGATCGGCTGCGGGCGTTGCAGCGCCTGCCGGCGCGGCGAGGAGAACGTCTGCACCGGAGAGACGCGTCAGCTCGGCTGCTCGAGCGGCTGCCCCGGCGGCTACGCCACCCACGTGCTGGTGCCGCATCCGCGCTACCTCATCGAGTACGGCACCACGGATCCGGCGCTGGCGGCGGCCTGCATGTGCTCGGGTCTCACCGCGTTCTCGGCACTGAAGAAGATCGGCCCGCTGGCTGGCGACGAGCGCGTGCTGCTCATCGGTTGCGGGGGCGTCGGCATGATGGGTATCCAGTTCGCGAAGGCGGTGCTCGGCAGCGCACCGATGGTCGCCGACATCGACCCGCCGCGCCTCGCGGCCGCGCGCGCCTGCGGCGCCGCTGCCACCTACGACGCCCGCGACGCCGGCACCCCCGACCGTATTCGCGCCGATAGCGGCAGCGGTCCCGCCGCGGTCGTGGATTTCGTCGGCTCGGAGGCGAGCTTCGCGCTCGCCAATCGCGTCGTACGCCGCGGCGGGCGGATCGTCATCGTCGGGCTCTTCGGGGGTGCACTGCAGCTGCCATTGCCGCTGATCCCGCTGCGCGCCCTGTCGATCGTCGGCTCCAACACCGGCTCGCTCGGCGAGGCGATCGAGATGATGGCGCTGGTGCGCGCCGGCAGGATCGAGGCCATTCCGCTCAGCCGCCGCCCGCTCTCGGACGCTGAGAGCGCCCTGACCTCGCTCCAGCGCGGCGCGGTGACCGGCCGGGTCGTGCTCGTGCCGTGAGGGCCATGTTCTACGCCGGGCTGCTGGCGGGCGCAGGCTACGGCCTCATCTGCCTGCTGCTCTACCTGGCGCAGGACCGGCTGCTGTACCTGCCAACTCCGGACTCCGCGCGCCCCGGGGCGCGCGCGCTGCGCATCGAGCGCGGCGCCGCAACCCTCAAGGTCTGGGAGCTGCACGGCGCGGCGCAGGCGGCTCTCATCTACTTCGGAGGCAACGCCGAGGACGTCGGCGCCAGCATCGCGGATTTCGACGCGGCATTTCCCGGGCGCGCGGTCTATCTGGTGAACTACCGTGGCTACGGCGGGAGCTCGGGCCGGCCGTCCGAGGCGGCACTCACCGCCGATGCGGAGGCGATCTACGACTCACTGCGAGCGCGTCACCACCCCATCGCCGTGATCGGACGGAGCCTCGGGAGCGGTGTGGCGGTCGCACTGGCGGCGCGCCGCCCGGTCGAGCGGCTGGTGCTGGTCACCCCTTTCGACAGCATCGCCAACGTCGCCGCCGATCATTTCTTCTGGCTGCCGGTGCGCCATCTGGTACGCGACCGTTACGACTCGCTGGCGCGTATCGGGCAGGTGCGCGTGCCCACGCTGGTGGTGGTCGCCGAGCACGACGAAGTGGTGTTCCGCGCGCGCTCGGACGCACTGATCGCCGCCGTTTCACCGCCGTTCCTGCACACGCTCCTGGTCCCGGGCGCGACCCACAACGACGTGAGCTTCTATCCGGTCTACTTCCAGAGTCTCGGTGAGTTTCTCTACCGCGCGCCGTAGCGCCGGAGCATCGCGATGATCTCCCGCTCGTCGGCCGCCACGGCCGCCTGCAACGGCGTGGTGCCGTGCGCGTCGGCGCCGCTCGGGTCGGCCCCGTGGGCCAGGAGCTCCGCCACGGCGTCCGCCCGTCCGTTGAGCGTCGCCAGCAGGAGCGCGGTGCGGCCCTCGGCGTCGCGCGCATCGACGTCGCTCCCGCCCGCGAGCGCGCCCTTCAGTGCCGCGAGGTCACCGGCTGCGGCGGCATGCCGCAGCGCCTCCGCGCCCGGCGACGCGGGCGGAGCCGGCTCCGGCGCTCGAACCAGCGCCGCCCGCGAGGCAGCCACAGCCGCAGCCGCCGCACCCCGGGCGGCCGTGTTGACGATCACCTGCTCCGCAACCGGGGCGCGCGTCGCATTTTCCCCGGCGCGTGGCTGCGCCTGCAGCGTGGTCGCCGCGTCACTCGCGGCCGCGGCGGCCGCGGCGGCGGCGGGCGCCGCCTCCACCGGTGCGCTTTCCCTCAGCGGCGCAGGACGGGCGCTCGGGGGAACGGCGACCGGCTCAGGGGCGTTGACGGGCAGGCCCGCGGGACGCGCGAATTCAACCGGCGCGGGTGAAGGCGCGGGCGCCGGCCGCGTCTCCCTGGCAACGGGCGCGGCCGCCGGGGCCGGCTGACTCCCGGAAGGAGCGGTCGGCGCGAGGAACTGCGGGGCGATCATCACCGCCGCGAGTGACGCCGCGGCGGCGGTCCCGACGACCGCCTGCCACCTGAGCGTCACTCCGGCGAGTGACCAGCGGCGGCGTGCGCCGCGGCGGGCGCGCTCGGCAGCCAGGTGCGCCGCATGCTCGAGCACCGCGCGGCGTGTGGCCTCGCTCGGGCGGCTCGGGTCGAGCTCCGAGGCGCGCCGATAGTGCTCGTCGGCGTCGTCAGGGGGTTCGAACGGGGGCGGTGTGCTCATGCGTACTCGATCAGGAGCTCGCGCAGTCTCGTGCGGGCGTAGCGCAGGCGGCTCTTTACGGTCTCGAAGCTCACGCGGGTGATGGCCGCCACTTCCTCGACACTCAGGTCGCCCTCGAGCTGCAGGAGAAAAGCGTCGCGCTGCTCGAGCGGCAACCGCGCCAGCGCCTGGCGGAGCGCGGCCGCCTGGTCGCGCGCCTCCGCGGCCGCGGCGGGGCTTGCGCGCGGATCCGCGGTCAGCCGCTCGACCACCGCATCGGCCTCGCAACCCAGGGCATCCAGGCTCACGTGCGGGCGGCGCGCGCGCGCCACATCCACCAGACGGTTGCGCGCAATGGTGAACAGCCAGGTCGTGAAGCGCGCGGTCGGCCGATAGCGTTCGGCGTCGCGCGCCACGGCGAACCATACCTCCTGCATCAGCTCCTCCGCCGTCGCCCGGCTGCCCACGTTGCGCTCGATATAGCGCCAGATTTTGAGCTCGTGCCGCCGATAGAGTGTCGTGAACGCCCCGGCGTCGCCGCCTGCATAACGGGCCATCAGCGTCTCGTCACTCAGGTTCGCGTCGTTCATTCATCGCACGCTCGATGAGGGGCCTCGAGCTTCAGCCGCCGGGCGGGTCGGGCACGAAGCGCCGCGGCTCCGAGCCCGGGAACGGGTCGGGGGTGCGCGGCGTCGGGCGCGGCTGCCGGATGATGCCCATCGCGACCAGGTTCTCGAGACTGTCGTAGCGAATGCGGATGACCTCGTTGGGTTGCGCCTGCATCCGGTGAAACTCCGTATCGACGGCATAGGAGTACTCGCGCTCCCCGTGGCCGGTTCCGAGCCGCGGCTCGGGCGCTGCCGTCAGGGGCGCCCTCTGCAGCGCCGACGCCGCAGCAGCGGGTGCATTCTCGGCGAGTGCGCGGCTCGAGTCACCGGCCAGCTCCTCGATCGGCGGGCGCGGCGGGGCGACCTGCGCCGGCGCGTACACCGCCTGCGGCTGCTCGCGGAACAGCGCAACGCCGATGACCCCGACATTGCCCGGCCGGCCGGTCCGCCCGGCGTAGGAGTCGCGCGAGTCGGTGAAGGTGAAAGCCGCCACTTCGGAGTTGCTCTTGCGCCAGCCGGTGATCTGGTAGCGCTCGCCGGGATCGAAGACATAGCCCGCCTGACCGAAGCCCGCCGTGTCACCGGAGAGCACATTGAGACCGTCGACCGAGGTCACGGCCAGCAGCCGCCCGCCTGCGCAGTTGCGGATCTCGATGGCGTAACGCGCCCCCGGGTTTCCCGCCACCCAGTACTCACCGCGGGAGTAGTAGGTCGGGAGCGTGACGCCAGTGTCCCGATCGACCACGCTCACCCGCGCGAGCGAGCCCGCGGCATTGGCGGCAGCGCTGGCCGCCAGCGTCACCATGGTCGCCATCAGAATGAGGTACTTCACGGATCGCCTCCGGTGTTGAGAGAGCCCAATACCTGAAGCGCGGCGGCCGCGACGACGGGGTTAGAGGAGATGACTTAACGTCAGGCGTCGAGACGCTGCTCGTAGGGGACGGATTCGCCGCGCTCGAGGTAGCGGCGCATGATCCGCAGGTACATCGCCCAGCAGTAACACGACACCCGCCAGTGCTGGTTCTCGCTCGGCCAGCCGGTGTGATAGAAGCGCACGCGCGTCGACTCGCGGCCTTCGGGCTTGAGCTCGCAGCCGACGCGCGTGTTCATCCAGTCCGGATGTGCCTCGGTCATCTCGAGCTCGAAGGCCGAGTCGGGCTGGTAACGCGTCACCCGGGCTCGCCAGGCGTAGTCGGGCCCGAAGTGCAGCTGATATTCCGCGCCCTCCTCAGGTTTACCGGTGGAGCTCTGCGTCCACCAGTGCGTCAGGCCCTGGGGCGTCGCCATCGCGTGGAACACCCGTGGCGGGCCGGTCCTGACGGTGAACTCCTGGATGATGTCGGCCATGGCGAGCCTCCGGTGCGCTATTGCTTCTGCTCCCGCGACGGATGGAGCGAGATCCACACGACCAGGTCCCACGCGTTGCGGATGCCGATGAAAAGCAGCCCGAGCGCCAGCACGGCGACGCCGTAGAGCGCCGCCTGGGTGAGACGATCCCAAAGGAGGACCGCCATGACGGTCAGACCGGCGTAGGCCGCGGTCGGCAGGATCACGTTCCAGATCCAGTCCTCGCGTACCGGGACGTAGTGCGTCGCACCGCGCCCCGTCCGCCACATGTTGGCTGCGATGACCCCACCATAGACGACGCCCGCCAGCCCGCCGAGCGCCAGCCCGACGCTCAGGGTCCCGGAACGCTGATGCGGCATGCTCATGAACGCTGCGAGCGCCAGCGCACCGCAGAAGTGCACGATCATCGGCGTCATGAAGGCGCCGACGCCGGCCGGCCGGATCTGGCCCGAATCACGGGCCAGGGTCATGACGACGAACGTGAGCCCCGTGAGTCCGCCGGCTGTGGAGCCGACGATCACGTAGAAGTTATCCCAGCCGGCGAGCGGCGAGCCGTCCATCACTTCTTCGCGCCCTGCGCGGCCTTGGGCTCGACGTTGAGCACGTGACACTCGCTCGCGCCGAGATTCTCGGCGCTGTGGGTTACGGGATCGCTCCACACCACATCGCCCGCATGCAGCGTCGTCTCCGAGCTCTTGCCGCCGGGGTACGTGAAGCGCATGCGGCAGTCGGTCATGGCCACGGCGACGTAGCCGGTCGGATGCGAGTGCATCAGCGCCCGCCCGCGCGCCGGGACGTGGATGTCGAGGACCCGGACCTGGTCGTTCTCGAGCAGCACCTTGTGCGTCGCGGGAGCGGCCTTGACGGGGTCCTGCGCAGGGACCGCCCCGCCCGCCGCCAGCGACAGCAGAGCGCCTGCGAGGAGCAGGCCCGTGGTTCTCATTATTGGCTCCCGTTGCTGCTACGCGCGGCATCCTAGTCGCCGCTACCCCGCAGCAGCAAGCGCCGCGCGCACCGCTTAGAATGCCGCAATGAGCGCAGCCCGGCCCGCGAGACTGCTCGCCCTCCTCCTCGCCACCGCAAGCCTCGCCGCGTGTGCGACGCTCGAGACGCTGCACAAGTGCGGCGCGGGATGCCCGGGCGATGCCGAGATCTCGGCCGCCGTCCGCGCCCGGCTCTACCAACACACTGAGCTGCTCGCGCCGAATCGGGTGTACGTCTCGACTCTCGATGGGATCGTGTACCTGACCGGCGAGGTGGCAACCGACACGCAGCGGCTCGATGCCGAGGACATTGCCCGCGCCACCCCGGGTGTGCCGCGGGTCGTCGATCTCATCAGTCTCGAGTACAACGGCCGCTAGGCGGCACGCCGCTCACAGGTCCTCGGGATCGATCAGAGCGGAGCGCGCTACCCGCCCGTTCACCACGGCGATCCCTTCGGCGCGCAGCCGGCGCGCCTGCTCGCGGTGCGCACGCGAGGCCCGCGGGAAGGCGATGCGGCCGCCCGCGCCGACGACGCGATGCCATGGAAGACTCAGCGAGTCGCCCGCCACGCGCAGCGCGTAGCCCGCCTGGCGTGCGCGTCCCGGGAGCCCCGCGGCGCGCGCCACGCCCCCGTAGGTCGCCACCCGTCCGCGGGGAATGGTACAGACGGCATGCCACATCGCCGCGAGCGCGGGGTTGTCCTGCGCGGGGCCCGGCCGCCGTTTCGCGGGGCGGGCGCGGCTCAGGGGCTGCAGCAACGCCGCGAGTGTTTTCCTCCGACGCCTCACCCGGGGCATACTACTCGCCAAGGGCAACTCCAAGAAAACACCACTATGGCAGCCGCCCCCGCCGCCGACGATTTCCTGCTCGAGACCCGCGGACTCACCAAGGAGTTCAGCGGCTTCGTCGCCGTGAACAACGTCGACCTCAAGGTGCGCCGCGGCCACATTCACGCGCTCATCGGCCCGAACGGCGCCGGCAAGACCACCTTCTTCAATCTGCTCACCAAGTTCACGATTCCGACCCGCGGCCAGATCATCTACCGCGGCGAGGACATCACGCTCGAAAAGCCCGCCGAGGTCGCGCGCCGCGGCGTGGTGCGCTCGTTCCAGCTGTCGGCGGTATTTCCGCACCTGACGGCGCTCGAGAACGTCCGCATCGCGCTGCAGCGCTCGCTCGGCACCAGCTTTCATTTCTGGAAGCACGAGGTGACGCTCGAGGTGCTCGATGCCCGCGCGCGCCAGCTGCTCGCGCTGGTGGATCTCGCCGACTTTGACGGCATGCGCGCCGTGCAGCTCCCCTACGGCCGCAAGCGCGCCCTCGAGATCGCCACCACGCTGGCGATGGATCCGGAGCTGATGCTGCTCGATGAGCCGACCCAGGGCATGGGGCACGAGGACGTCGACCGCGTCACCGCGCTCATCCGCCAGGCTGCCGCCAATCGCACCGTGCTGATGGTCGAGCACAACATGCGGGTGGTGGCGCGGATCGCCGATACCATCACGGTGCTGCAGCGCGGCCAGATCATCGCCAGCGGCAGCTATGAGCACGTGTCGCACAGCCCGCAGGTACTCGAGGCCTACATGGGCTCCGCCGACACCGAGCTGCGGACTACGCACTGATGCCGCCCGAGGTGCTGCGTGTCTCGGGCCTGCACGCCTACTACGGCGAGTCGCACGTGCTGCACGGCGTCGACTGTCACGTCGGGCGCGGCGAGGTGGTGACGCTGCTCGGACGCAACGGCGCCGGCCGCACCACCACCCTGCGCGCCCTGCTGGGGCTGGTCGGCTCGCGCACCGGCTCGGTGCTGATCAATGGCCAGGAGACCATCGGCTTAGCCCCCCACCGCGTCGCCCGGCTCGGCATCGGCTACTGCCCCGAGGAGCGCGGCATCTACGCCAGCCTCTCGACCGAGGAGAATCTCGAGCTTCCGCCGCCGGTTGCCCCCGGGGGAATGTCAGTGGAGGAGATCTACGCTATGTTTCCCAACCTGAAGGAGCGCCGCGCGAGCCGCGGGTCGCATCTTTCCGGGGGTGAGCAGCAGATGCTGGCTTTGGGGCGAATCCTGCGCACCGGCGCACGGCTGCTGCTGCTCGATGAGATCTCCGAGGGCCTGGCGCCGGTCATCGTGCAGGCACTCGCGAGGACCATCCAGAAGCTGCGCGAGCAGGGCTACACCATCGTCATGTCCGAGCAGAACTTCCGCTTCGCCGCCCCGCTCGCCGACCGCTTCTACATCATGGAGCGCGGCCGGATCGTCGAGGGTTTCGCATCCGGCGAGCTTCAGGACAAAATGGCACTGCTGCACCAGTACCTGGGCGTCTGAGCCACACCAACCCGAGGAGCACGACTCATGAAACTGCGCATGTTGACTCTTGCGGCGCTTGCGGGGCTCGCCGCCGCGGCCGCCGGCCAGGCGCTGGCGGCCGACGAGGTGGTGATCGGCGACATCGACGACATGTCCGGCGTCTACGCCGACGTCGAGGGCGCGGCGGGCGTCGAGGCCATCAGGATGGCGATCGCCGATTTCGGCGGCACGGTGCTCGGCAGGAAGATCACCCTGCTGACCGCCGACCATCAGAACAAGCCCGACATCGGCGCGGCGAAGTTCCGCGAGTGGGCCGATCAGAACGGCCTCAACCTGCTGCTCGGCGGCTCGAACAGCGGCGTCAACATCGCCATGTCGAAGGTCGCGAGCGCGAAAAAGGTGCCGTTCTTCGTGATCGGCGCGGCCGGCGCCTCGCTCACCAACGAGGACTGCACCGCCTACACCGTCCACTACGTCTACGATACGACCTCGCTCGCCAACGGCACCGCGACCGCCATGGTGGCGGCCGGGGGCAAGACCTGGTTCTATCTCACCGCCGACTACGCCTTCGGCACCCAGCTGCAGAACGCCGCCTCCAAGGTGGTCGAGGCGCATGGCGGCAAGAACCTCGGCGCCGTGCGTGTGCCGCTCGGGGCAGCGGACTTCTCCTCGTTCCTGCTGCAGGCGCAGGCCTCCGGCGCCCAGGTGCTGGGACTCTCCAATGCCGGCACCGACTTCAGCAACTCCCTCAAGGCCGCCAACGAATTCGGCATCACCAAGACCATGAAGCCGGCGGCGCTGCTCGCCTTCGACACCGATATCAACAGCCTGGGACTGCAGACCGCGCAGGGGCTCACGCTCACCACCGGCTTCTACTGGGACCTCACCCCGGAGACGCGCGCCTTCGGCAAGCGCTTCTTCGCCAAGATCAACCGCATGCCGACCATGGACCAGGCGGGCGTCTATTCGGCCACCCTCACCTACTTGAAGGCCGTCAAGGCCGCCGGGACCACCGATGCCGACAAGGTCATGGCGGAGCTCAAGAAAACCCGCATCAACGACATGTTCGCCAAGGATGGCTACATCCGCGCCGACGGCGTCATGGTGCACGAGATGTACGTGATGCAGGTGAAGACGCCGCAGGAATCGAAGTATCCCTGGGACTTCTACAAGGTCGTGAAGCGCATGCCGGGCGAGGAGGCCTTCGGGCCGATCACGGGGCTTTGCCCGCTGGCACCCGCGCCCAAGTAACCGCAGCGCGCGGCCCGACGCGCTCCGCGCCCACCGCCCGACCGCCGTGACGACCGTATTCGGCATCCCGGTGGCCGTGATCCTCGGCCAGCTGACGCTCGGCCTGGTGAACGGCTCGTTCTACGCGATGCTGAGCCTCGGCCTCGCGGTGATCTTCGGCCTGATGCGCGTGGTCAATTTCGCGCATGGGGCGTTCTACACGCTCGGCGCGTTTGCGGCGCTCCTGGGGCTGCAGTGGCTCGGGATCAACTACTGGGCCTCGCTGGTGCTGGCGCCGGTCGCGGTCGGGCTCGTCGGCATCGTCGTCGAGCGGCTGCTGCTGCGCCGGGTGTACGGGCTCGATCCGCTCTACGGGCTGCTGCTCACCTTCGGGCTGGCGCTCATCTGTGAGGGCTCGCTCCACCAGGTCTTCGGGGCCAGCGGCCAGTCCTATCCCGTGCCGCCGGCGCTCGCGGGCGCGGTGAACCTCGGCTTCATGTTCCTGCCGCTCTATCGCGCCTGGGTGATCGCCATCTCGCTCGTGGTGTGCTTCAGCACCTGGTTCGTGATCGAGCGCACCCGGCTCGGAGCCACGCTGCGTGCCGCCACCGAGAACGCGCCGCTGCTGCAGGCCTTCGGCGTCAACGTGCCGCTGCTGGTCGCGGCCACCTACGGCGGCGGCGTGGCGCTCGCCGCGCTCGCCGGCGTTCTCGCCTCGCCGATCGTGCTGGTGAACGCGCACATGGGGAGCTCGCTCGTCATCGTCGTGTTCGCGGTAGTGGTGATCGGCGGGATGGGCTCGATCTTCGGCTCGATCGTGAGCGGTCTGGTGCTCGGGGTGGTCGAAGGCTTCACCAAGGTCATCTATCCGGAAGCCTCGAACGTGGTGGTGTTTCTCATCATGGCACTGGTGCTGGTGCTGCGGCCCACCGGCCTGTTCGGCAGGGAATAGCCGTGCGCCTCACCACCGTCCTCTATGCGCTGCTCGGGCTCTTCGCCCTGTGCGTGCCGCTGCTCGGGATCTACCCGGTGTTCATGATGCAGCTGCTGTGCGTGGCGATGTTCGCCTGCGCCTTCAACCTGCTGCTCGGCTTTGGCCGCATGCTGTCCTTCGGACACGCGGCCTTCTTCGGCTCGGCGGCCTACGCGACCGGGTGGCTGGTCACGGCGCACGAGTGGGGCCCGGGAGCGGCGATTCTCGCCGGTGTCGCGGTCGCCGCGCTCCTCGGGCTCGCGGTCGGGATGCTTGCCATCCGCCGCCAGGGCATCTACTTCGCCATGATCACGCTCGCCCTGGCCCAGCTCGTCTACTTCGTCTGCCTCGAGGCGCCCTTCACCGGCGGCGAGAACGGACTGCAGGGCGTGCCGCGCGGGGAGCTGCTCGGCTTCCTGCCGCTGAAGTCGGACCTGGTGCTCTACTACCTGGTGCTCGCGGTGTTCGTCGCGGTGTATCTCTTCATCCACCGGGTAGTCCACTCGCCCTTCGGCCAGGTGCTGAAGGCGATCCGCGAGAACGAGCCGCGCGCCACCTCGCTCGGCTATGAGATCAACCGCTACAAGCTGCTCGCCTTCGTGCTGTCGGCGACGCTCGCCGGCCTCGCCGGATCGCTCAAGGCGCTGGTATTCGGCTTCGTGACGCTCACCGACGTCGACCAGTCGACCTCGGGGGAGGTAATCCTCATGACGCTGCTCGGCGGCACCGGCACCTTCTTCGGCCCGGTGCTCGGGGCGGCAGTCGTCGTCACCCTGCGGCAGTATCTTTCCGACCTGGTGGGCGGATGGGTCATCGCCATCATCGGCGTGATCTTCGTCGCCTGTGTGCTGTCGTTCCGCAGCGGCGTGGTCGGCGAGCTCGCGGCCTGGCAGCTGCGCCGGCAGAAACCCTCACCGCACTGACCCAAATCGCCCAACGGCCCTGTTGGATAGCGGGCAAAGACCGCGCTCTTTGCCCGCGGGTCCGAGCGCGCTAATGGGCGTGGCCCGCGCGCCGCGCCACAGGCGCGGTGCGCCAATCAACCCAGAAATTGTGCCGGCGGCTTGTACAGTCCGCCCGAGCAGGCGACCAGATCCTCGATGCTGCCGGCCGCGAGCAGCGAGCGCTGGGCGGCGCCCCGGTCGATGCCGAGATCCTCGGGATGCGCGACGATGCCGCGCGCGCGCAGGCTCGCCGTGCGTTGCGCCGTGGCGCCTTTGCCGATCGGCGTGGCGCCGGCGATGGCGGCGAGGGCTGCGCGGCGCTCCTCCGCGCCCTGCGCCTTATAGAGGTATGCGATTCCCTGCTCGCTCACCACATGGCTCACGTCGTCGCCGTAGATCATGATCGGCGCGATCGGCATCCCACACCGCCTGCCGACCGCGACCGCGTCGAGCGACTCGACCAGCGTCGGGCTGCCGCTGCGGCTGAAGGTCTCGACCAGCTGCACGACCAGCTTGCGGCCCCGGACGATCGGGGCATCGGCGGCGATCAGGCTGAGCCACGCCGGGCTGCTGTGCCGCCGGCCGTGCGGGTCGTGGCCCAGGTTCGGCGCGCCGCCGAAGCCGGCGATGCGGCCGAGTGTGACCGTGGAGGAGTTGGCGTCCGCGTCCATCTGCAGCGTCGAGCCGATAAAGAGGTCGACCGCGTACTGCCCGGCGAGCTGGCACAGCACGCGATTGGAGCGCAGGCTGCCGTCGCCGCCGACGAAGAACACGTCGGAGCGCGCACGCACGTAGTCCTCCATGCCGACTTCGCTGCCGAAGCAATGGATGCTCTCGACCCAGCCGCTCTCGATCGCGGGAATCAGCGTCGGATGCGGATTGAGCGCCCAGTTGCGGCAGATCCTGCCCTTGAGTCCGAGCCCGGCGGCGTAGGTCGGCAGCAGCAGCTCGATCGCCGCGGTGCCGAGCCCGATGCCGTGGTTGAGCGAGGTGACCCCGTGGCGCTGGTAGATGCCGCGGATCACCATCATGGCCATCAGCACCTGCACCTCGGTGATGCGGCGCGGATCGCGCGTGAACAGCGGCTCGAGGGCGAACGGCCGGTCGGCGGGCACGATCAGATCCACCCAGGAGCCGGGAATATCGACGCGCGGCAGCCGCTCGACGACCTCGTTTACCTGCGCCACGACGATGCCGTGGCGGAACGCAGTCGCCTCGACGATGGTCGGAGTGTCTTCGGTATTGGCCCCGGTGTAGAGGTTGCCGCTCGGATCCGCCTGCACCGCGCATACCAGCGCCACGTGCGGCGTGAGATCGACGAACATCCGCGCATAGAGCTCGACGTAGGTATGGATTGCGCCGATCTCGAGCTTCTGCGCCTCGAGCAGTTGCGCGAGGCGCAGGCTCTGGGGCCCCGCGTAGGCGAATTCCACCCGGCGCGCAATGCCGCGCTCGAACAGCGCGAGGTGCTCCGGGCGGCTGATCGAGCCAATCAGCAGATGCAGGTCGTGGAGGCGCTGCGGATCGGCCGCCGCCAGCGAGCGTGACAGGAAATCCGCCTGCTTCTGGTTATTGCCCTCGAGCGCCACCCGGTCGCCGGGTCTCAAGAGCGCCTCGAGCACCGGCACGATATCCGCCGCCTCGAGGAGCTTGCCATCGACGTACGCGGCGACGCCCGCGAGCCGCGCCGCCTTGTCCTCGCGACGTGTGGTCCAGGACATCGGCTAATGGCCCTTCATCGCCAGATTGCGCGCCAGGAATGTATAGATATCGGTGTGCAGCGCGATCGCGCGGTAGATGGTCTGGCTGCCGCCGTGGCCGGAGTTGAGCTCCACGTCGAGCAGCACCGGCGCATCTCCCGCCTGGCTCGCCTGCAGCGCGGCGGCGAACTTGAAGGAGTGGGCGGGCATCACGCGCGTGTCGTGGTCGCCGGTGATGACGAGCGTGGCGGGGTAATGCACGCCCGCGCGCACGTTGTGCAGCGGCGAATAGGCGTACAGCGCCTTGAATTCCTCCGGGTCGTCGGGCGAGCCGTAGTCCCCTTCCCAGCCGGCGCCCTGCCCGAACTTCGGGAAGCGCAGCATGTCCATGACGCCGACGTCTGCGATCACGGCACCGTAGAGGTCGGGCCGCTGCGTCATGCAGGCGCCGACCAGGAGGCCGCCGTTCGAGGCGCCGAAGATCGCCAGCCGCGGCACCGAGGTGTAGTGATGTGCGATCAGCCATTCGCCCGCGGCGATGAAGTCATCGAACGCCACCTGCCGGTGGGTGCGAATGGCCTGGCGGTGCCAGGCCTCGCCGTACTCGCCGCCGCCGCGGATGTTGGCGATCGCGTACACCCCGCCCCTCTCGAGCCAGGCGATGAGAGCCGCGTCGAACCTCGGCAGATTCGGGATGCCGAAGCCGCCATAGCCGTAGAGGAGCAGCGGATTGTCAGTGTCGAGCTTCAGCCCCTTGCGGTAGGCGAGCAGCATCGGGATGTGCGTGCCGTCCTTCGCGGGGTAGAACACCTGCTCCTCTTCGAATGCCCCCGGGTCAAAAGCGACGTGCGGCTGCCGCCAGAGAGTGCTGCGGCCCTGCTCGAGGTCGTAGCGGTAGACCGTCGGCGGCGTGATGAGGTCACGGAACAAGTAAAAGGTCTCGCGATCGCCGGCGCGGCCGCCGAAGCCGGTGGCGGTGCCGGGGCCGGGCAGCGCGATCTCGCCGCGCGGCGTGCCGTCGAGGCCGTAGCGCATCACCCGGCTGTGCGCATCGTGCACGCTGCGCACGATGAGCTGATGATCGACGAGCGTTACGCTCGGAGCCGTCAGGTCGATGGCATCGGCTCCCTCGGCGATAGCCGTGCGCCAGTTGGCGCGGGCCGGGGCCGCCGGGTCGATCGCGATGACGCGCCCGTTGGGAGAGCCGAGCGTGGTGAGGAAATAGAGACGCCCGGCGTCCGAGCCGACATAGTTGTACGCGGCCTCGAAGCCCTCGACGACGGCTTGCGCTGCCGGAACAGCCGCCGCGAGATCGATGAGATAGACGTTCTCGAGCCCCTGGTCGCCGACCTCGCCCTCGCCTGAGGTGACGACGAGCCAGCGGCCATCGTCCGAAAGATGCGGCTCGTACTGCCAGTCGGAATGCTGCGGGTCGTAGAGCAGGCGGCGATCGGCAGAGGTGGGCGTGCCGAGCGCGTGGTACCAGACGGCATCGTCGAGATCGCGGGTGCTGAGCTCGTCCCCGGTGCGCGGCGCCGGAAAGGCGCTGTAGTAAAGGCCCGCGCCGTCGGGCGCGAACGCAGGCGCGTAGTACTTGGTGAAGCGCAGCACGTCGGGCAGATCCTGTCCCCTGGCAAGGTCGCGGATGCGCCACTCGGTCCAGTCCGAGCCGCCCGCAGACACCCCATAGGCGAGCAGCCGCCCGTCGCGGCTGGCGACGTAGCCCGTCACGATCCCCTCGGGCGAGAGCGTGTTGGGGTCCACGCCGATCGAGCCGCGCGCGCCCGTATCGGGCGTCACGTACAGCACCGCCTGGTCCTGGTGGCCGGAATTGCGCGTGTAGAAGTAGCGGCCGCCCTCCGTGAAGGGAACGCCGAACGCCTCGAAGTCATAGAGCGCGGCGATTCGCCTTGCCAGCCTCGCGCGCAGCGGAGTTCCGGACAG
>DASPSF010000134.1:0-7215 GCA_035624075.1 Steroidobacteraceae bacterium
GGGGGCGCGATCGGCCGGAATGGGCCCCTATGATGCCACGTCAAACCCCTCATCGAGCCAGCCGGTCATTCCGCCGATCATGAGCTTCACGGGGCGATGGAGCTCCGCCAGGCGCAACGCGGCGCGCTGCGCGCCGTTGCAATGTGGCCCCGCGCAGTAGACGACGAACACCGTCGCGCCGGGAAGTGCGGAGACGCGCGACTCGGTCATCTTCCGGTACGGCAGGTTGACGGCACCCGGGACGTGGCCGCGGGCATAGTCCTCCGCCGAGCGTACGTCGAGCAGCACGAAGTCCGGTCCCTGGGCGAGGGCCTCGTGCACGTCCCAGCAATCGGTCTCGAAGGCGAAGGATGCGGCGAAATGGCGCGCGGCGTCGGCGCTATGAGCGCACGCGATCTGGGTAACGAGGCTCGTCATGGGCGACTCCCTGGCCGCCGGAGCTGGAGGCGGCTTGGGGCATGGTGCGGCGGAGGCTTCAGTGCCGCCACTGGCGTAAGTGCCGGCATACGTTAAGATCGCGCCATGGGCCACCGGGTGGTCGTGCTTGCCTACGACAATCTCTGCACCTTCGAGTTTGGGTGCGCGGTGGAGCTGTTTGCGCTGCCGCGCCCGGAGCTCAGCGTGCCCTGGTACGAATTCGCGGTGTGCGCCGCGGAGCCCGGGCCCTTGCGGGCGACGGGCGGGCTGCGCCTCAGCGTCACGCACGGGCTTAAGCTCCTCGACCGGGCCGACACCATCATCGTGCCGGGTTGGCGCTCGATCGAGGAGCGCCCGCCGGCGGCACTCCTCAGGGCCCTGGCTCGGGCCTACCGCCGGGGCGCACGCCTTGGTTCGATCTGCTCCGGCGTGTTCGTGCTGGCGGCGGCCGGAGTGCTCGATGGCAAACGCGCCACGACTCACTGGAAGTATGCGCAGGCTCTCGCCTCGCGTTATCCGCGCATCCGCGTCGAACCCAATGCGCTCTATGTCGATGAGGGGCAGGTCATCACCTCGGCCGGGTCCGCGGCCGGGCTCGATATGCTGCTGCACCTGGTGCGCCGGGATTTCGGGGCGAAGATCGCCAACCAGGTGGCGCAGCGCCTGGTCGTGGCTCCACACCGCGAGGGCGGGCAGGCGCAGTTCGTTCCGCGGCCGGTGGCGAGCGATGAGCGCGGGCGTCTCGGGCGGCTGCTCGATTTCATCCACGCTCATCCCGAGACGCGTCACACGCTGAAGTCATTGGCGTCGCGGGCCGCGATGAGTGTCCGCACGCTGCAGCGGGAATTCCGCGCCGCGACCGGACAGGCACCTTACGAGTGGATCGTCGGCGAGCGCATCGGGCGCGCCCGCGAGCTCCTCGAGAGCACCGGATTGGCGCAGGAGGCGATCGCCGAGCGTGTCGGGATCGGGAGTGCCGAGTCGCTGCGCCATCACTTCAGGCGGCGCATGGGAACGACGCCGGCGCGCTACCGGGCACGCTTTGCCCGCCGTGAGAGGCGCGTGGCGCGGGAACGCGCGGCTTAATAGGCGACGTAGGGCCCCATGGTGCCCCCGGCGCTCATGCCCTCGATGGCGGTGAAGACATTGCGGCCGTAGAAATACGGCAGCCCAAAGTCGAAGGTCGTCGCATCCGCCGCTGGAATCGGCCCGGCGAGCTGCGGCAGTGCGTCGGCCGTCGGGTTAGCCTCGAACATCGTGCTCGCATCGCCGACGGCGAAGTTCGCGGTGAGCTGCATGCCGGCGAGTGTGGTGATGGTGGCCGAGAGATTCGCGGCCGTGCAGAAATACCCTTGGACGTTGGTGCCCTGCCCGCAGGGACTCAAGGCGTTGTCGGTGAAGTAGTACGCGTTCGAGCCGCTGTCGAGGAAACTCTCCGGATACGGGGTTCCGGCGAAAGTCACGGTGAGCGTGCCCATGTTCGGGTCGGTCTCGAGGATGGTGGCAGTGCCCAAGGCGTTGTTGCTCTCGGTCCCGATGCCGAACACCAGGTAACCGGCGGCACTGGCGGCGCCGCCCGCCGCGACGCTCGGCAGCTCGATGATGACGCCGTTGTCGTCGCTCGCGAAGGCGGCGACCGGGTGCGACACCTGAAGGTTGGTTGGCTCCATGATGCCGGCGCAGCTCGCGCCGTTGGTCGGGCAGCCATAGTAGGTCCCGGCCACTATGCCGCTCGCGCAGGCGCTGCCGCAATCCTGCGCGAACACGCCGACACCGATGATGCCGTTGGCCCCGAAGGTGGCGACCGTGTCCTCCTCGTTCGGGACCGGCGTCGAGCAGTCGGCCGGGATCTGGGTGAACGCGGAACTGCCAATCACCTGGATCGGAATACCGCTCGCCTTCTCGCTCGCGATTTCGACGTCGGCCGACACCACGGGGCCCCAGCTGTAGCCGTCGGCGAATTGCGTGCACTCGACCACCGGAGTCGTCGTCGCCCCGACGAGCTGCTGCGGCAGTGCCGAGAGGAGCGAGGCGTTCAAGACCGAGGCGATGACGCGCACGCCGGTCGAGCCCGTGTCGACCTGGATATTGTCGATGGTCTGGCAGTTGTTGGTGCTCGGCGCACAGACGGTGATCGTGACGAATGGGATGTTGACGAAGCCTGGCTGGAACGCGCTGACCGTAAGCGTCGCGACGTTGGGACCTGAAACCCCGCCCCCGCCGCCTCCCCCTCCGCCGACGCTGCTGCTAGAGCCGCCGCCTCCGCCGCCGCAGGAGGCGAGCACGAGCAGCGAGCTCAGGGTGAAGGCGAGGTATCTGCGCATGGGGAATTTCCCTTTAAGGCCTGTCAGCCGATGTCGGCGGCGGTGAAATTCGGCGGCAGGAGCGCCGGATCCCAGGCTCTGCCGTAAAAAGCGCGCATGCGCCCGTTCGACTCAACCACGAGCCCCGGCTGCTCGATCCGCAGGTGCCGGCGAGCGCCCCCGTGGGGTACGGACAGGGCCTGGGTGTAGCGTCCGTAGTAGGCCCCGAGCATCTGCCTGAGATCCGGAATGAAGGGGCCCTGCCAGCTCACGGCAAACACCTTGCCGTCCGCAGTCAGGTACTCACGCACGCGGGTCCCGGCTGCGGTGGTGAGCTCGTGGACCGCGTAACCCTTGACCGTGCTGAAGGCGGTGAACGCGCCCTTCATGGACACCCGGTCGGCGTCGATCGAGGAGATATCGCCCCCGAGCGCCGCGAGGGCGGGGCAGGCAGCGCTCAAGCCGGCCACCGCGAGAGTCGCCAGGATGCCTGTCTTGAATGCTTTCACCGTCACTTTCCTCGATCGAACGTGGTATCGATTGTGCCCAGAGGCGCGCCCGGGTGCCCTCTGTCGGGACCTGGCGACGAGCCGCACCCTAACCCCAGGGAGGCCGGGCCCACCGTGCATAGCGCGCAATTGCCTGCATTGGTTGACCTTCGGGGCGGCGTGGGGTTCAGAAAGGCCCCCGGCTTCCGTTCCGGCGAAACCGCTTGTGGCCAAGTTCCTCAATCCGCTAGGATTCGCCCCCCAAATTTCGGAGCGGTAGTTCAGCTGGTTAGAATACCGGCCTGTCACGCCGGGGGTCGCGGGTTCGAGTCCCGTCCGCTCCGCCACCCGATCCCGAAAGAGTAAGCCAGCCCACACATGCTTCAGCGTATCGGAGACGCCCTCAAGGGCGTGGAAGGGAGTGCCAAGCGCAGGTGGATCACGTATCTCCTCGTGGGCACGCTCTCGATCGTATTTGCCGCCTGGGGCGCCTACGGCATCGTGAACCTGAGCTTCGGGGGGTCTAACTACGCGGCCGAAGCCGCCGGCAGCAAGATCACCCTCGAGCAGGCTCGGAACGCGTGGCTGCGGGAGCAGGCGCAGTGGCAGCAGCGCTTTGGGGGCGCAGACATCCCGGCGGAGCTGCGCTCACGGCTCCAGGACCAGGTGCTCGAGGGGATGATCAGCCGCGCGCTCATCGCACAGCGTACCCATGATCTCGGCTACCGGGTGGGGCACGATGAGCTGATCGAGGCGATCAAGAGCGAGCCCGCCTTCCAGATCGACGGCCAGTATTCGGCGGCCGCCGCGAACGATGCGCTCGCCCGCGCGGGCTACACGGGAGAGGCCTTTCAGGAACAGCTGCGCAAGGATCTGCAGCGCGCGCAGCTCGAGAACGCGCTCCGGGGCTCCGATTTCCTCACTCCCACGGAGTTCGCGCGTCTGCGGGAGCTCGAGGACCAGGAGCGCGAGGTGCGCTACGCGATTCTCCCGGTGAGCAAGTTCCCGGCGGCGCCGGCTGACGATGCGGCGATCGAGGCCTACTACAAGGCCCACGAGAAGCAGTACCTCACTCCCGAGTTCGTCCACGTTCAGTACGGCGAGCTCAAGCTCGATGCGCTCGAAGCGCAGACCACGGTGAGCGATGCGGATCTCAAGGCGCAGTACGACAAGCAGAAGAGCCAGCTCATGACGCCGGAGAAGCGTCGTGCGCAGCACATTCTCATCACCGGCCAGGACGACGCGGCCGCGCTCAAGGAAGCGCAGGACGTGCTCGCGCAGGCCAAGGCCGGCAGGGACTTTGGCGAGCTCGCCAAGCAGTACTCCAAGGATCCCGGGTCAGCGAGCAACGGCGGCGAGCTCGGTTGGGCGGACAAGACCACGTTCGTCGCGCCATTTGCCGACGCGCTCTTCGGCATGCAGCCGGGGGAGATCCGCGGCCCGGTGAAGACCCAGTTCGGTTATCACATCATTCGGTTGGAGGAGATTCAGGCCGGGAAGGGCAAGTCGTTCGACGACGCGCGCCCACAGCTCGAAGCGGAGCTCAAGCGCAATCACGCCACCGATCGCTTCGGCGAGATCCAGGAGCAGCTGCAGACGAAGCTTTCAGAGCCCAGTGTGGATCTCAACGCCGTCGCACAGGAGTTCAAGCTCGAGACCGGCGATATCGCGGAGTACGTCAAGGGGGCGGGAGCTGCACCCCTGGGCGCTCCTCCCCCGCTTCAGGAGCTCTTGTTCGGCGAGCCGCCGCTCGCGGCCGGGCACCTCGGGGGTCCCGTGCTCCTCGGTGACAACGCACTCGTCGTCGTGAAAGTGCTCGAGCACAGAAAGCCTGCGCCCAAACCGCTCGCCGAGGTGCGTGCCGACATCGTGTCCGCGCTCGCCAGGGAGCGCGGCACGCAGGCGGCGCTCAAGGCCGCCGAGGCCGCCCAGGCGCGCCTTACGGCGGGCACCTCGTTCGATGCCGTGGTGCAGTCCCTGGGAGTTACCGCGGAAGGTCCGCACTTCGTCGGCCGCAACGACCCCTCCGTGCCGGCACCGATCCGGGCGGCAGCATTTGCCGCGCCCCGGCCAGCCAGGGCGGCCGTCTACCGCGCGCTCACGATGGCCGACGGAGGGGCGGCGGTGATCGCCGTGACGGCGGTGCGCACGGGAGCGGAGGCGGCGGACCCACAGAGCCAAGCCGACCGCATGCTGCAGGAGGCCGGGCGCGAGGGCGTGGGGGACGTGATGGCTTACGTCGGCGAAGTGCGGCGCACGGCCGACGTGAAGAAGAACCCGAAGGCGTTCGATTAGAGCGGCTTGGCTGCTAGCCCTCGGCCTCGAGCGGGAAGCTCATCCCGACCGTGCTGAAGCCGCTGTCCACGTAGACGATCTCACCGGTAATGCCGGCCGCCAGGTCCGAGCAGAGAAACGCAGCCGTGTTGCCCACGTCCTCGAGCGTCACATTGCGCCGCAGCGGCGCAATCTCCGCCACCCGGGCGAGCATCTTGCGAAAGCCCGGAATGCCCGCCGCCGCGAGTGTCTTGATGGGTCCGGCCGAGATCCCGTTGACGCGGATTCCCTGGGGACCCAAGTCCGCGGCGAGGAAACGCACGTTCGCCTCGAGGCTCGCCTTGGCGAGCCCCATGACGTTGTAACCCGGAATCGAGCGCATCGCGCCGAGGTAAGTGAGGGTGAGGAGCGCCCCGGCGCGGCCGGCCATCAGGGGTTGTGCGCCGCGCGCCAGGGCGGTGAGGCTGTAGCTCGAGACATCGTGGGCGACGCGAAAGCCCTCGCGGCTGGTCGCGGCGACGAAGGTTCCGGTGAGTGCCTCGCGCGGGGCGTATGCCACCGCATGCACGACGACATCGAGCGTGCCCCACTCGCGCTTCAGGAGCTCGAACGCCGCGTCGATCTGCCCATCGACGGTCACATCGAGCGGCATGGTGAGGCGTGAGCCGAGCGAATGCGCGAGCGGCTCGACCCGCTCCTTCATCTTGTCGTTCACATAGGAGAACGCAAGCTCGGCGCCCTCGCGATGCATGGCCTGCGCGATACCCCAGGCGATCGAGCGATCGGTCGCGACGCCCACGATGAAGGCGCGCTTGCCGGCGAGAAATCCCATGTTGAGTCCTCCCGGCCCGGGATTATGCCGGAAGTCTGCGTGCGGGCCGAAACCGGACGGGCGCCCGGGCGTCCCGCGCTAGCTGTGCCGCACCACGTGAATGCGCAGTTTCTGACCGGCGTGGATGTGCGGGTGCGCACCTAAGCCGTTCCACGCGGCGATCTGCTGCGCACTGCACTGGAAGAGCTGCGCGATCCCGGCCACGCTGTCGCCGCTGCGCACCGTGTAGAGGACTTGTCGATGCGAGCGCGAGTGACGGGACGGGCCGCCGCCGGCGCTCGCGACCTGGATCTTCTGCCCGGCTCGCAGCGAATCCCCCGGCTGCATGCCGTTCATCGCAGCGAGCGTATCCACGTCCATGCGATTGCGGTGCGCGATGGAATAGAGCGTGTCCCCGTGTCGCACGATGAGCACGTGCGGGCGGCGGCCGCGCACTCGCCCATCGACGCGTGCCGCCGCGAGCACCACCTTCGCGGGGAGCTCGGCGTCGGCCGGTACCCGCAGCTCATCGCCCACGGTGAGGCGCCCTTCGGGGAGATCGTTGAGCTCGCGCAGCACGTTCGCGGTGGTATGGAAATGCTCGGCGACCGAGGCGACGGAATCGCCACGCTTCACGGTGTACTCGCTGACGCCGAGGAGCTGCTCGGCCGAGAGCTGCGCGAGGTTTTGCGTGAACACTTCGGCCGCGTCCACCGGGAGGAGGAGGTAATAGGGCCCGACCGGGTCCGTGGCCCAGCGATGGAAGGCGGGATTGAGCTCGTAGAGCTCATCGGGCGTGATGCCGGCGATCTGGGCCGCGACCTTCAGGCTGATCTGGCCGCCGGTCGAGACGCGCGCGAAGTAGGGCTGGTTCGCGACCGGAGTGATCTCGAGACCGTAGGCGTGAGGGTCGCGCACCAGA
>DASPSF010000014.1:0-17880 GCA_035624075.1 Steroidobacteraceae bacterium
CACGTCCTTGTCGATCCGTCCACTCTCCTCGACCCCGGCGGCGAGGCGCACCATCTCGCGCAGGCGATCGATGATGACGAGCTGGCCGTGCGAGTAGCGCGCCACGACCATGTGGAAACTGTTGCTTCCCAAGTCGACCGCCGCCAGGACATCGGGGACCGGACGGAGCGCTGCGCGTACGGCGGATTTGGCTTCGGCGACTCTGGCGGTTACGGCGGCCGGGACTCGCACGCGTCAGGCCGCGAAGGAGGACCCGCAACCGCAGGTGGCGGTGGCGTTCGGGTTGCGGATGACGAACTGCGCGCCCTCGAGCCCCTCGCGGTAGTCGATCTCGGCGCCCATGAGGTATTGGACGCTCATCGGGTCGACGATCAGCTTCACGCCGAGATTCTCGATGCAGGTATCACCGTCCTGCAGCTGCTCGTCGAACTCGAAGCCGTACTGCAGCCCCGAGCAGCCGCCGCCCTGTACGAACACGCGCAGCATGAGCTTCGGGTTGCCTTCGCCGCGGATCAGATCAGCGACCTTGCGGGCCGCGGCATCGGTGAACGCAAGCGCCGGAGGAGCGTCCTGAAGAGTGTCGGTGGCGGTCATAATCTCCTTGCAGAAGCGAGTCTAGGAGCGGGCACGGACTCACGTCAAAGGCGCGCTGCACGCCGTCTCGCCCGAGCGCCGTTAACCCCCTCATTAGGGTCTGGCGGCCTGCTTCTCAACCCTTGGCCGCGGCTGGGGCGGCGGGCGCGAGGCGCACCAGCTTGCCCGTGATCTGCGCGCCCAGGGTCATCTCGATGACACCGTAGTAGACGTCGCCCTCGACGCGCGCCGTGGCCCCGAGCACCACACGCTCGGCGGCGTGGATGTCGCCGCGCACCTGGCCCTGAAGAATCACGTTGGGCACCTCTACCGAGCCCTCGATCGAGCCGCTCTCGCTCACCGAAAGCGTCGAGCCGGGCGCTGCGTCCGAGCGCACGTTGCCGGCGATCGCCCCGTCGAGATGCATGCCGCCGAGGAAATCGATGTCGCCCTCGACGCGCACGCCCTTGCCGATCAGGGTATCGATGTGGGGCGGGCGGGAATCACGGCTGAACATGGCTTCCTCCGATGGGCCGATATTCTACGGCGAAGCCTCGATGCTCCACAGAAAGGTCTGCGAGAGCGGCGTCACATCTCCGCGGCTCGAATGCACCTCCACCACCAGGTGCGCGGGCTTGAAGCCCGCCGGCAGGGACAGCTGCTGGTCGAAATCCTGGAAATAACGGAAGTTGTAGCGCAGCGTCTGCTGGCGGCCGCCGGTCAGGGCCGCGAGGTCGAGCGTCTTCTCCCCGCCCGCGAGCTCGCCATCGACGGAGAGCAGCAGGGTCCCGGCCGCGACCGTCTCGGCGCGCCCGGAGCGCACCAGCGCGAGGTGCGCCACGTAAGAGTTCGCCTGCGGTGCGGCCATGATGCGCAGGTCCTCGATCTTCAGGCCGAGATTCGCCGCGCCCTGCGCCACCACGCCCCGATAGAAGGCGAGCTCCTGCGACTGCTTGGCGACCTGCGCCTGCAGGTCGCCCAGCGCGCGCGCCACCTCCGCCTGCTCGCGCGCGCGGCCCAGGCGGATCGTGTCGAGCTCCGCGAGCCGGGTGCGCAGCCCGCGGTTCTCCGCCTCGAGGTGCTCGATCTTCACCTCGAGCTCGGTGCGCTGCTGTGCCACCGCCTGCCGGTCGTAGCCGGCGTCGTAGCGACCGAGCTCGTAGACCACGTACAGGCCGAGGACGGCAATCAGCGTGATGAGGAAAGCGACCAGAATGCGGCGCGCCCGCGAGCGCACATGCACGACCTGCGGCACACCGTCGCCCTTGCCGAACATCGCGCGGATGAAGCCGAGCGGCCGCATCTACTGCGAGGCGGAGGCCGTGGCCCGCCCGTCCGGCGCGATGACCTTGTCCCACCAGTCGGGGAGCGGCGGACTGCCCTGCGGAAAGGCGATCACGGCGAGCTCGGTCAGCGCGCTCGCGTACACCGGGCGCTTGAAGTAGATCACCTCCCGCACCGGCTCCCACCAATCCGCCCACCGCCAGCGGTCGAACTCCGGCTCCGCGGTGCGCCGGAAATCGAACTTCACCTCCGCGGCGGTGAGGCGCAGCAGAAACCAGCGCTGCCGCTGGCCGACACAGAGCGGCTGCTGGTTGCGACGGATGTAGCGCGGCGGCAGCCGGTAGCGCAGCCACTCAGCGGTCGAGCCGAGCAGCTGTGCCTCGCCGCGCTCGATGCCGATCTCCTCGGCGAGCTCGCGGTAGACGGCCTCCTCGGGCGTCTCGCCCGCTCGCATGCCGCCCTGCGGAAACTGCCAGCCGCGCCCGCCGGTGCGGCGCCCGAGGAACACTTTCTGGCCATACATCAGGACGATCCCGACGTTGGCACGAAAACCGTCCGGATCGATGACGTCGCTCATGATTGAGGGCGAGTCTGCCACAAGGCGCGCCCGCCGTGAGCCTCCAGACACATGGATGTGTCCGCCGCCGCAGGCGGCGAGCGGCGCGCCGAAACCCGTGCGCCAGCATTGCCACGAAGTGCTCGGCTGCTGAGGCGATCTAGGCACACGCGCATCGAGCCCCGCTTTTGGCGCGCCGCTGCGAGCATCGTGACAGGGCGAGGCGCGCAGCGCCGAGCGGGCGCACAGGGATGTGCGCCCAGGGCTTACGCGCAGCAGGACAGCGCAGCGTAATGTCCGATGCGAGCTTTCGTACTAGGCTAGCGGTCCTATGGCCGCGGACGCGCAGCAGTCGAGGGTGTTGGCGCAGGCTCGACCCTCCGAGCGGGCGAGCGCGCGCGGCCTCGCGCTGCTCGCGGTGTTGGCGGCCGGGGTGTTCTGCGTCTCGCTGCTCGTCGGCAGCTCGGGCCTGGGATGGCGCGGCGTGCTCGCCGTGCTCACGGGTTCAGGGGACGAGGCGACCCGCACCGTGCTGCTCGCCGTACGGCTGCCGCGCGTGCTCGCCGCCTTCGGGGTCGGCAGCCTGCTGGCGCTCGCCGGCGTGCTGCTGCAGGCGCTGTTTCGCAACCCGCTTGCCGACCCGTACGTGCTCGGCGTGTCCGGCGGTGCCGCCGTCGGGGCGCTGCTGGCGATGATGGCCGGCGCCGCAGCGTTCGCGGTGCAGTCGGCCGCCATCGGCGGGGCGCTCACCGCGGTGGTTACGGTGTATCTGCTGGCGCGCAGCGGCGGCACGCCGCGCCTGCTGCTCACCGGCGTGGTGCTGGCGAGCGCCTGCGGGGCGCTGGTGAGCGTGCTGCTCGCGCTCGCCGACACCTCGCGCGTGCGTGGCATGGTGTTCTGGCTCGCCGGCGATCTCGAATGGGCCGTAACACCCTGGGCGAGCGCCGCTGCAGCGCTCGCCGCCGTGGTGGCCGCGGTGCTGGTCGCGCGTCCCCTGAACGTGCTCGCGGCCGGGGAGCTGCGCGCCCGCAGCGTGGGGCTCGCGCTCGAGGCGTGGCGCACGCTGCTGTTCATCGGCTGCGCCGCGCTCACCGCCGTCGCGGTGGTGAGCGCCGGCACCGTCGGCTTCCTCGGGCTCATCACGCCGCACGCGGTGCGGCTCGCGTTCCGCACCAGCGATCACCGCATCGTCGCGCCCGCCGCCGCGCTCGCGGGCGGCATGCTGCTGGCGCTCGCCGATCTCCTGGCACGCACGGTCGCGAGCCCGCGCCAGCTCCCGGTCGGGGCGATCATGGCCCTGGTGGGCGCACCGCTGTTCGTGGTGCTGCTGCGCGGGCGGGCGAAATGAGCCGCCGCTCCTAGCTCTCGGTCGGCTCCTTCGGCGGCCGGGGCCTGCGCCCTGCCGGCCGCGTGCGCGCCCGGCGCGCGCTCGGCGCGCGCGGCCCTTCAGCGCCCGGCGGCAGCGAGCGGCCCGCCAGGGAGATGCGCCGCGGATCGTTCAGCACGCGCAGCATCCACTGCGGGTCGAAGAATTCCTCGCGCCGGGGCCCGCTCGGGTAACGCAGGCCGAGAAACGCCGCCGAGCCCTTCATCTCGGGCTTCATGCCGAGGTCGCGCGCGGCCTCGAGAATCTCCGCATCGGTCGCTTCGAGCAGCTCGCGCTCGAGCGCTTCCAGCACCCGCTCGAGGGCGGTCTCGGGAAACAGCTGGGTCACTTTGGTCTGCATGTGAGCCCCTCCCGCAGCAGGCAGCGGCGCATGCGCTTGCGTGCGGAGTCGTAGTCGGTCTGCGAGAGTCCCTGCGCGGCGCGGATCTGCCCGGCCGACAGCCCTTCCCCGAGCGCGTCGATGATCCCGAGCACGATCGGGTCGTCGGCAAACAGCCGCTCGATCGCCTTGAGCTCCTCGATGGCGATGAGCGAGCGCTCGGGATCGGGCGCGGTGTCCTTGAGCGCGAGCTCGCGCGTCCCGCGGGCGCGGTAATCGCTCGCGGCGTACCGCTTGCTGGCCTTGCCGGCGCGCCGCCAGTGCTCGGAGCGCAGGCTCCGCATGACCCCGGCGATGAAGGCGACCGGCGCGATCTGCTCCGGGATCCGGCGCGCGCCCGTCAGCACACGCGTCAGTGCCTCCTGCAGCAGGTCTTCCCATCCCATGTCGGGCGGCAGCCCGCGGGCGTGCAGCCGCGCAATGGTCTTGAGGCGCAGCAGGTCCATCTCGGTGACGAGCTTCAGCGCCAGAGCGACTTGCGTGGGCCGAAGGACCCGGGCATCGGCCAGCGGTTGCATACGATGGGTTATGCGCAGCTCACGGCTCCCCGCGGACACGGCGGCGAAAATATTTTCGATCGGCAAGGCGATTCCGGGTTCAACCGGCGCCGAGCCTCACTTCTGCGGCTTGCCGTCCTGGTCCTCGGGCGTCAGGCCCTTCGGAATGCCGAACTTCCCTTCGAGGCGATGGAGCCTGGCGAGGTCGATCGAGCCGACGATGTTCACGATGGTGAACTCGCGCGGCTCGCTGGTGATGATCGCGAGCCCGTTGGCGACGCCGCGATCGACCGAGACATAGATGTCGACGCGGGTGTGGTCTTTGGTGTTATTGGTCTGGACCAGCCGCTGCCAGCCGGGTGCGGCGAGCTGCCGGCGCACCTGCTCGACCTGCGCCTCGGGGTAAGCGAAGTCCTGATCGAACGTGAAGCTGCGGACGTAAATGCCCTTGAGCCCGGCGATCAGCTCCTTGGTGGCCGCGTCGTCCGGGTTGCTCGAGTCGAGGAAGCCGGCCGCGAGCCCGAGGAGCGAGGTGTCGAGCGAGATGTTGACGGACTCGGTGGCCTTGGCGGCGAGTGCATCGAAGTCCGGGAGGCTGAGCAGCGCCGCAGGCGCGGCGAGCGCCACCGACGCGCTCAGCGCCAGCAGCGGGGCGAGCAGCCGGTGCCATCCTGAGCAGCCTGTCTTCATGACCTATGCACCTGAGTGCTGCGCAGGCGCAGCGCCCTCCCGGGCATTCACCGCCCGGTACGCGAGGTTGAGCTTCTCGTCCGTGACCCGCAGCGCCTCGAGCAGCTGGCGGCGCGCCTCGCGCCCCTGCTCGAGGCGGCGCACCTGCCACTGGTGGGCGAGGATGACGGCGAGCACCACCGAAGCTGCCAGCCCAAAGGCGAGCCAGCTCGCCGCCGTCGCGGCGCGTGCCGGGCGCGCGGTCCGCGCCGGCTCGGCTGCAATGCGCGCCATCAGGCGTGGCGCAAACGCCTCGCCGGGATCGACCGCCCGCAGCGCGGTGCGCAGCCGCTGCTCGAGCTGCTCGTTTTCCTGGTTGTCACTCATGTCAACGCAACCGCCGTCTCACCCAGCCGCGCACGCAACTGCGCCAGCGACCGCCTGAGGTGGCTCTTCACCGTATTGAGCGGCATCCTGAGCGTACGCGCTATCTCCACCGGATCGAGATCCTGCTGGTATCTGAGCAGCACTACCGCGCGCGCGGCGGCCGGGAGCTCTGCCACCAACGCGCGCAAGCGGCGCGCGAGCAGCGGGTCGGCGGGCTCGGTCTCGCTGGCCGCCGCGGCCAGCTCCTCGGGCGCGGCGCTCTCGAGTCGCGGCGCCCGGCGCAGGCGGTCGATTGCCCGGTGCATCGTCACCTTCCTCAGCCAGAAAGCAAGATGGGCTTCCGAGCTCACGGCGGAGAGATTGCGATAGAGCTGCAGAAACACCTCCTGTGCCAGATCCTCGGCCGCGTGGCGGTCCGAGAGCATGCGCAGTGCCAGGCTGTAGACCGCGCGCTGATGCCGGCGAACCAGAGCCGCGAACGCCGCCCGCTCGCCGGCCAGAGCCTGCGTCAGCAGATCGCCACTGGTACATTCCTGGTCCCCGCTCACATGCCGGCTGCACTTGAGGGGAGTCGAGCCATCACGCCTGGGGCGGGAGCTGCGCGATCCCCTTGGCGGGGGGCACGAAAGCCTTGCGAAGGCCCGCGATCTGCTCCAGGTCGATCGTGCCGATGATGTTCACGACGGTGAACTCGCGGGGCTCGCAGGCGATGATGACGAGTCCCCTCACCTTCTTATCCTCGAGTGCGACGTAGATGTCGACATTCTCCTTCTTCCTGCCCTGCTGGTCGCCGCGCTGGCGCACCTGTACCAGCGGACTCCAGCCGGGTGCCGCGAGCTGTGCCCGCAGCTGATCGATCTGCGCCTGCGGATAGGCGTAGTCGGTGCTGAACTGGAAGCTGCGGATGTGCACCGACTTGAGCCCCTCGAGCGTCTTCCTGAGCGCGGCGCTGTCCGGATCGCCGTCGTTCATGAGCCAGCCTGCGAGGTGCAGCGGCATCCAGCCGAGTGTCAGATCGACCGACTCGGTCGCCTGCCCCTTCAGGTCCGTGAACGACGGCAGCTTGAGCTCTGGGCTCTGCGCGCTGGCGAGCAGCGGCAAAGTGAGGCAGACGGCGGCCACGGCCAACAATCGGGCGCTCCTGCGAGGGGGGTGCATATGCGGGACCTCCGGTTTGGTGTGCTTGCGTCTGAAAATACGCACGCCGGAGCTCCGGAGAATGCACCTCGAGGGGCGGCGGCGCGCGCCGCTCGTCCCGCCGCGGCAACGCCTGGTCGCGTTTCTAGACGACGATATTGGGCGAGGTCGCGACGCGGTTGCGTCCGGCGCTCTTGGCCCGGTAGAGCGCTGCATCGGCCTCGGCGATCAGCCGCTCGGCGAGCGCCTTGTAGTCGTGCGGACCCGGGCCGGGATTCGCGGCGGCGACGCCGATCGAGAGCGTCACCGTCTCGCTCGGGTCGTTGGCGCCGCTGCCGACCGGTATGGGCTGGGCTCGCACCGCGCTCAGCACCCGCCTGGCGACCCGCTCGCCGTCGGCGATGTCGGCCTGCGACAGCACCATGGCGAACTCATCGCCGCCGAAGCGCGCGCCGGTGTCGCTGATGCGCATCTCGGCATCGATGCGCTGCGCCACCTCGCGCAGCACCGCATCGCCGGCCAGATGCCCGTACTGGTCGTTGATGCGCTTGAAGTGATCGACGTCGATCATCAGGCAGACGATCGGCAGCCGGGCACGCTGCGCGCGCGCCAGCTCCTCGCGCAGCCGCGCGTGCAGGTAGCGGCGGTTGTGAAAGCCGGTGAGGAAATCGGTGAGCCCGCTGCGCAGCAGCCGTGCGCGGTTGACGGCGTTCTCCACGCAGATGGCCGCCACCAGGCCCAAGTGCGCCAGGAAGTCGCTGGCGAGCTCCCGGGTGAAGCGCTGCGCGTCGTTGCTGGTGAACACCAGTACGCCGTCGAGCTCCTCGTGCCGGCGCAGCGGAATGAGCGCGAGGCTCGCGGGATGGTCGGCTCCGGGGAGCAGCAGCTCGTGGTCGGCGCGCCGGTACGGCCCGAGCCACGGCCGCTCGAGCGCGGCCAGCTGCGGCGCCACGGTCATGAGCGCGTCGACGAACATGACGCCCGCCTGCGGGCCATGCGCCAAGTCATCGCCCGAGATCAGGTGGCGGATCTCGTGCTGCGGGTCGTTGAGCACCAGCATGACGCCGTCGAGCTGGTAGGAGGTCTTCAGCCCGATCAGCAGCCGCTCGAACAGCTGTGCCAGGGAGCCGGCGCGCAGCAGCTCGAGCTCGCGTTCCTGCGACTTGCGCAGCAGCGCATCGTTCCGGCCCACCTCCTCGGTGAGCGTGGTGAGCCGCGCCCGCAGCGCGCTGTTCTCGCGCTCGAGCGCTTCGATCGGATCGGCGGCTGCGGTGTTGTGGCGCGTCCCGGTGCTCGGTCGGCTCATGATTCCTGTTCCCTCAGGCGCGGCGCTCCGTCACCGTGCGCCGATCCTCGAGATAATCGCGCCCGCGGCGCATCAAAGCAACGAAGGTGTCGTGATCGTGCGAGAGCACCGCCGTGCGCAGGCGCTCGACCGCCTGCGAGAGCGCCTCGAGCGACTCGGCGCCGTAGTCGTTGAGACTCTGTATTTCATAATACAGCTCGGGACTGTCCTGGGCGACGCGCGCGGCGACATCGAGCTGGGCGTCGAAGGTGGTGCTCGACATGCGGGCGAGCCTGGGCGCTGCCTCACCGCTTTCGGCGAGCGCGGTGAAGAAGGCGATGTTGAGTGCGTGCGACAGGCCGAGCACGTAGGCGATCAGGCGGTCGTGGTCGTCGAGGCTCATGACCACCTGCTCGGCCATGGTCGAGGAGAACAGCTCGCGCGCCGCGGCCAGTGCGGCGGCGTGACCTAAGTCGACGAAGATGACGTGGCGGCCCGACAGCAGCTCGGTGTCCGGGCCGAACATCGGGTGCACGGACGTGACCTTGCAGCCGTGGGACCTGAGCGCCATGAGCCCGGCGCGCAGCGGCGACTTGAGCGAGCCGACATCGAAGATCACTCCCGGCGGACGGCGCAGCGCCAGGTCGCGCAGGATCGCGTCGGTGACGCCGAGCGGGGTCGCAAGCACGATGAAGTCGTGCTTGAGGTCGGTGGCGTGCCAGTCGGGGACCCGCGCCGCGCCGGCTGCGGCCTGCACAGGATCGGCGATCTCGACCGTGAAGCCCTGGGAGGCGAGGAAATTCACGAACCAGCCGCCCATCTTGCCGGCGCCGCCGATGACCAGCGCCCGCCGCCCGGTACCGGCACCGCGCGCCACGACGCTCGCCTGCTCCTGCGTGGTGAGCGAGGAGCGGATCAGGAGCCGCAGCAGCTGCTCGGCGAGCGCCGGCGACACGCCACGCTGCTCGGCCATGGCGCGTACGCCGAGAATCACCTCGCGCTCGCGCTCGTAATCACGGGTCGAGCGGCCCGTGGCGCGCTTCACCTGCGCGACCTGCTCGCTCACGGCCTTGCGCTCGGCCACCAGCGTAATCAGCTGGCGGTCGATATCGGTCACTCGCTGGCGCAGCTCCTCCAGCGTCACGGTCTCACGGGTCATGGGAGCGGGTGCCTTCTCACCGGAAATCCGCCTCCTTTCTATCGGGGCGGCGCGGGAGGCGCAAGGGACGCGCGGAAATCTGCGGCGCACCGCCTTCAGCCCGGCGTCTCGCCCCCCGCGGGCGGCGCCTGCCAGACACGGATCGAGAAGCGCCGGCCCTGCGGCTGCTCGCCGATCGTCTGCACGCGGATCTCGCCGCTCTGCGGCAGCCACAGGAACGGGCGTCCGTCGCCCGGATGTGTCGACCACTCGGGATGCTGGGTGAGAAAGGCGGGGATCTGCGCCGGCGCGATCCGCTGGCGGCGGATCTCGTAGCCGGCGCGCACCAGGCGCTGCAGCGCCGCCGCATCCCAGGCACGCAGCGGGTAGGTGACGCCCGCGGGCGCGGCGATGCCGGCGAGCAGCTTGCCGATCGGGTTGTAGGCCCCGACGAGGCTCCAGGCCGAAAGGCTCGAGTCGGCGAGCTTCTTGTCCGCGGCCGCAACTCCGGGCCCTGGCGTGACAGCCATCAGCCGCCCGGCCTGCGCGGCGAACAGATTCACGGTCGCGTTGAGCTTGAAGAAGTGTCCGCTGAGCTCGGCACCCAAGCGATCAGTCCAGCTGCGCGGCGCGCCGGTGCGCGCCGGTGCCGGATTCCAGCCGATCGTGTAGAGGTACTGCGTCTGCTCCAGAAGCGACGCCTGCACGCGAAACTCCGCGGCGAACGCCGCACCGAGGTCGAAGTCCCTGAGCGCGAACAGCGGCGCGGCGTTGTCCGCGTCGTCGGGGCCTGAGGGCGTGGCGGACTGGGGGTCGGCGATCATGTCGCCGAGCACCAGATAGTCGGACTCGAGGTAGGCGAGCGCCAGCATCTTCGAGATCAGCAGCCCCTGCCCCGTGAGCACCCGCCGCCACAGGCCGATGTCGGCGATGAGATCATCGAGCGCTGCGCGCTGCTCGCTGCCGCTGCCGCCGCGCAGCCGCAGCACCGTGGCCTCGAGGAACAGATAACGCACCTCCGTGGGCACGAAGATGGCCGGCGCCAGATAGCTCGGACGCGCGGTCTCGAAGTAACCGGGCAGCCGGTACAGGGCGAGATAGCGCTGATAGAGCTCGCCGTTCTGCACGGCGAGCGCCTCGATCTGCTCACGGTGCGGGGGCACCTCCTCCCACAGCGAGCCGGACAGCGGCTGGACGAACTGCGCCTGACCCTGGAACTCGAGCACCTGCGGGTCTTTCAGCGTCAGCGAGTCGATGGCCTGTGCGGAAGGGTCGTGCAGCACCGCCTCGAGATGCTCGTTGTAGTGCCCGATCCGCGCCTGCCCCGCCGCGATCATCGAAGTCCCCGACGGCGCCGTGAACCCGGCCATGGCGAGGTAGATGTTGTCGTCGGGCGCCAGCGGGTTCGGTGGCGGCGCAAGCAGCGCGCGCGCCCCCGGGGTGAGCGGCTCATCGCGCCAGTTGACGGCGAACACCAGCGCAAACAGCAGCAGCGCGATGAGGGCGAGGCTCCCGGCCACGAGTCCGACCCACCTGAGGATGCGGCCCGCGATGCGGGAGAGCGCTATCATGCGCCGAGCCTACCATGGGTGAGCACACCGAACTCCTCCCCGAGCCGCTGCCCGCCGAGCCGCTGAGCGCCGTCGCGCGCTGGCTCGCGGACGCCTGGGCGGCACGCTGCCAGCCGAACGCCAACGCCATGGTGCTCGCCACCTCGACCCCGGACGGGCGTCCGTCCGCGCGCGTCGTGCTGTGCCGGGACATCGCGCCGCAGCCTGGGTACGTCGTCTTCTATACCAACTATCAGTCGAGCAAGGGCCGGCAGCTCACCGACAACGCGCGCGCCGCCGCGGTGCTGCATTGGGACGCGCTCGGCCGGCAGGTGCGCCTGGAGGGTGCGGTGGTGCAGAGCCCCGCGGCCGAGAGCGATGCCTATTTCAACTCGCGCTCCTGGGACAAGCGGGTCGGCGCCTGGGCCAGCGCGCAGAGCGAGCCCGTGCCCTCGCGCGCAGCGCTCGAGCGCGCCGTGGCGGCCGCCGCGCAGCGCTTCGGCACTCCGATCCCCGGAACCCCCGGCGTGGATGAGAACCTGAAGGTCGAAGTGCCCCGCCCGCCGCACTGGGGCGGCTATCGCCTGTGGGCGGATGCGGTCGAGCTGTGGGTCGAGGGCAGCCAGGGCCGCATCCACGACCGCGCGCGCTGGAGCCGCACGCTCAGGCCCGCGGCCGGTGGCGCCTTCGAGGCGAGCCCGTGGCAGGTCACGCGGCTGCAGCCCTGATGCGTGGCCGCCGCCCGCACGTGGCGCGCCAGCTTCGTCCCTGACGGTGTGGAGAAACATCCGCATCCTCGCTCTGCTGCTGGTGCTCGGCGCGGTAGCGCTCGAGCAGTTGCTCGAGCGCGTGCACACCCAGAGCTGGCGGGAGACGCTCTGGGTAGGTATCTACCCGCTCAACGCCGACGGCAGCCGCGTCGCGCAGAGCTACATCGAGGCGCTCAAGCGCGAGGACTTCATCGCCATCGAGAGCTTCTTCGCGCGTGAGGCACATCGCTATGGAGTGCGGGTCGATGAGCCGGTGCACGTCGAGCTCTATCCACAGGGGAACGAGCTTCCGCCCGAGCTCGCGCCGGGCACGGGGCCCTTCGGTATCGCCTGGTGGAGCTTGAGGCTGCGCTGGTTTGCCGCGCACGCGGCGGGAGTGGCGGGACGCGTGCCGTCGCGGATCCGCCTGTTCGTCCTCTATCACGATCCCGCGACCCTCGAGCGCGCGCCTGACTCGCACGGGCTGCAGAAAGGGCTGGTCGGCATCGTGCATGCCTTCGCGACCGGCGCGATGACCGGCAGCAACGACATCGTGATCGCGCACGAGCTCATGCACACGGTGGGCGCGACCGACAAGTACCACCTCGCGAGCGGTGAGCCGGTCTACCCCATCGGCTACGGGGATCCGGCCCAGCAGCCGCTCTACCCGCAGGCCGAGGCCGAGATCATGGCAGTGCGCCGCGCGCTCAGCCCGCAGGAGTCGGAGCTGCCGCGCGGCCTGCAGAGCGTGGTGGTCGGACCGGCCACCGCGCTGGAGATCCGTTGGACGCACCCCTGAAGAGCGGCAACGGTGCGCCGGCGCGGCCGGTCACCGGCGCGCGGCTCGCCGCCCGCGCGATGAGCGTGCACGCCGGGGCGCGCGAGCTGGTGCGTACACTCTCGATCGAATTCTCGCCTGGCGAGCTGGTGGCGATCCTCGGGCGCAACGGCTCGGGCAAGACGCTGACGCTGCACACGCTCGCGGGCCTGCGTGCGCCCGTGGCCGGGGAAGTGACGCTCGACGGCGTGCCGCTCGGCGAGCTCAAGCGCCGCGCCATCGCACTGCGCTTAGGCTTACTGCCCCAGGATCTCGAAGACGCCTTCGTTACCACGGCGATGGAGACCGTGCTCATCGGCCGCCACCCGCATCTGGCGCTCTGGCAGTGGGAGACGGCCGCAGACGAGCGCCTGGCCCACGAGGCGCTGGCGGCGGTCGACATGGCCGGCTTCGCCGGACGCCGCACCGATACGCTCTCGGGAGGCGAACAGCGGCGCGTGGCGGTGGCGGCACTGCTGGCGCAGCAGCCCTGCATCTTCCTGCTCGATGAGCCCACCAACCACCTCGATCCCCATCACCAGCTGGTGGTGCTCGGACTGTTCCGCTCTCTCGCGCGCTCCGGCCACACCGTCATCACGACGCTGCACGATCCGACACTCGCCGCGCGCTTCGCCGACCGGGTACTGCTGCTGCACGGCGATGGCCGCTGGACGCTCGGCGCGGTGAACGAGGCGCTCACCGCCGCGACCTTGAGCGAGCTGTATCTTGCACCGATGATAGAGCTGCGCCAGGACGGCCGGCGGGTATTTGTTAGCGCGTAAGGGCGTCTAGCACCGCCTGGTGCAGTGCCCCGTTGGTGGCGAGCACGCTGGTGGTCGCGAGCCCGACCGCGCTGCCCTCGAGATCGGTGAACGTGCCGCCCGCCTCGCGCACGATCACCGTGAGCGCGGCGATGTCGAGAATGTTGACGTTGGATTCGATCACGACCTCGAGCGCACCGCGCGCCAGCAGGTGGTAATGCACGAAGTCGCCGTAGCCGCGCAGGTAGGCGGCGGCGCCGATGAGCTTGCCGAAGCGCTGCCAGCGCCCCGAGGCGGCCAGGCTCTTGAGATTCCCGCTGGAGATCGCCGCCTCGCCGAGCGCGGCCACCGTGCTGACGCGGACGGGGGAGTCGTTGAGGAGAGCGCCGCCGCCCTCCTCGGCCCAGGCGAGCTCGCCGTATACCGGGGCGCTCGACACCCCGAGCACCAGCCTCCCGCCACGCATGAGCGCGATCTGCGTCGAGAAAAAGGGGATACCGCGTACGAACGCCTTGGTGCCGTCGATGGGATCGACCAGCCAGACGCTCTCCGCCCCCATGGCATGCTGGCCGGTCTCCTCACCGTAGAAGCCGTAGCTGGGAAAGCGCTCGCTCAGAGTGGCGCGGATCACCTCCTCCGAGCGCACGTCCGCCTCAGTCACCGGCGAGGCATCGGCCTTCAACCGCACCCCGGGGTTCTTCTGATAGTAGGCGCGGATCACCTCGCTCGCGGCGCGCGCGGCCGCCAGCGCCGCTTCGAGTTCTTTGGATGCCATATGGCTTAGGATACGACCAATGGGAAACCGCCTGAGCAAGATCTACACGCGCACCGGCGACGACGGCAGCACCGGTCTCGGTGACGGCAGCCGCGTACCCAAGGACGGTGCCCGGGTCGAGGCCTACGGCACCGTGGATGAGCTCAACAGTGTGGTCGGGGTCCTGCTGGCGGTCCCCGGCCTGCCGCCGGAGGTGGCCGAGTGCCTGACCGAGGTGCAGCACGAGCTGTTCGATCTGGGCGGCGAGCTCTGCATCCCGGGCCACCAGATGATCCGTGCCGAGCAGGTTACGCGTCTCGAGCGCTCGCTCGATGGCTTCAACGAGGCGTTGCCGCCGCTCAAGGAATTCATTCTGCCGGGAGGCGGCCCGGCCGCCGCCGCCTGCCACCTGGCGCGCACCGTGGCACGGCGCGCCGAGCGGCGCGCCTGGACGCTGGCGCGCGCCGAGCAGGTCAACCCGGAGCTGCTGAAGTACCTCAACCGCCTGTCGGATCTGCTGTTCGTGGTGGCGCGCGTGCTGGCGCGGCACGAGCGCGGCGCCGAGGTGCTGTGGAAGCACCAGCGCGGCAAGCAGGCCTGAATCAGCGCAGCGCGGTGCGCTCCTCGACCAGCGTCCGCAGGCGCCGCCAGTTGAAGAGCGGCCCGGGATCGGTCTTGCGCTCGGGCGCGATGTCGCTGTGGCCGACGATGTGCTCGGGGCCGAGCGAGGGATAAGCGTCGAACAGCGCGGCGGCGAGCCGGGCGAGCTCCTGGTACTGCGCGTCCGTGTACGGGGTCTCGTCGGTCCCCTCGAGCTCGATCCCGATCGAGAAGTCGTTGCACGAGTGGCGGCCGTCGTACTCCGACTGCCCGGCGTGCCAGGCGCGCGCACCGAAGGGCACGTACTGGACGATCGCGCCGTCACGGCGGATGAGCGCGTGTGCCGAGACGCGCGAGCCGGCGATCGCGCGGAAGTAAGGATGCGCATCGAGCGGCAGCGTGCCGGTGAACAGTCGATCGATCCACGGCCCGCCGAATTCTCCCGGCGGCAGACTGATGCCATGCACCACGAGCAGATCCGGCTTGACGCCGGAGGGGCGCGCATCGAAATGCGGCGACAGCACCTGGCGCGCACCCACGAGCAGGCCGGTCGCAGCGTCGACCCGAAGAGGCGCGCTGTCGGGGATGGTGGCGGTGGTGATGGTCATGCTTTGGCGGCCGATTCTGCCACAATTCCCCGCATGGCCTCCGCCAACTCGCCCCTGGTGACGCGCGACCTCGCCCACGTGTGGCACCCGTGTACGCAGATGAAGGATCACGAGCAGCTGCCGCCGATCCCGATCCGCCGCGGCCGCGGGGCGTGGCTCGAGGACTACGCCGGCAAGCGCTACCTCGACGCGGTGAGCTCCTGGTGGGTGAATCTCTTCGGCCACGCCAACCCGCGCCTCAATGCCGCGGTGCGCGCGCAGCTCGATGAGCTCGAGCAGGTGATCCTCGCCGGCTTCACCCACGAGCCGGTAATTGCGCTCTCCGAGGAACTCGCCGCGCTCGCGCCGGCCGGTCTCACGCGCTGCTTCTACGCCGACAATGGCTCGTCCGCGGTCGAAGTGGCGGTGAAGATGAGCTTTCACTACTGGCGTAACGTCGGCCGCCCGGACAAGTGCCGCTTCATCACGCTCTCCAACAGCTACCACGGCGAGACCCTGGGTGCCCTCGCGGTCGGCAACGTCGAGCTCTATAAGGAGATCTATCGCCCGCTGTTGATGGACGTGATCACCGTGCCCTCGCCCGATTGCTATGCGCGCGCCGCCGGCGCGAGCTGGGCAGAGCACTCGCGCGCGCAGTTCGCGCACATGGAGGCGGCCCTCGAGCGCCACGCGCACCAAGCGGCGGCGGTGATCGTCGAGCCGCTGGTGCAGTGCGCCGGCGGCATGCGCATGTACGACCCGGTGTATCTCGCGCTGCTGCGCGCGGCCTGCGACCGCCACGCGGTGCACCTGATCGCGGATGAGATCGCCGTGGGATTCGGGCGCACCGGAACCTTGTTCGCCTGCGAGCAGGCCGGCATCCGCCCCGACTTCATGTGTCTGTCGAAGGGTCTCACCGGCGGCTACCTGCCGCTCTCGACGGTGATGACGACCGAGCCGGTCTATGCAGCCTTCTATGACGAGTACCTGAAGCTCAATGCCTTCCTCCACTCCCACAGCTTCACCGGCAACCCGCTCGCCTGCGCCGCCGCGCGCGCCAGCCTGGCGATCTTCCGCGAGGACCGCACACTCGAGCGCAATCGCACGCTGGCCGCTCACCTGGGCGCCCGCGCGCGCGAGCTCGAGGACCTTGCGCACGTCGCCGAGGTGCGCCAGCGCGGCATGATCGTCGCGATCGAGATGGCGCTCGAGAAGGGCAGCCGCGCACCTTATCCCTGGCAGGAGCGCCGTGGCCTCACTGTCTACCGCCACGCGCTCGAGCGTGGCGTGCTGTTGCGCCCGGTCGGCAACGTCGTGTATTTCATGCCGCCCTACGTCATCACTCCGGAGGAGATCGATCTCATGGTGGATGTGGCACGAGAAGGCATCGGGCTCGCAACATGCGCCTGACCCGGGTCTACGTCGAGGGTCCGCTGCTCTCCGGCAAGCGGGTGAAGCTCGAGGGGAGTGCCGCGAGCCACATCACCCGCGTGCTGCGCCTGCGCGTGGGGGCCGCTCTCATCCTCTTCGATGGCGCGGGCGGCGAGTACCAGGCGAGCATCGACAAGGCACACGGCGGCGAAGTGATCGTCGCCGTCGGAGCGAGGGAGGCGATCGAACGCGAGTCGCCGCTCGCGCTCACCCTCGCGCAGGGCGTGTCGCGCGGTGAGCGCATGGATCTGGTCGTGCAGAAGGCGACCGAGCTCGGCGTGGCGCGCCTGGTGCCGGTGCTGACCGAGCGCAGTGTCGTGCGGCTCACCGCGCAGCAGTCCGATCGCAAGGTGAATCACTGGCGGGCGATCGCGATCGCCGCCTGCGAGCAGTGCGGGCGCAACCGCCTGCCCACGGTCGCAGCGCCGCTGGCCCTCAAGGATTTCCTCAAGGCCGCCGCAGGCACGCCGTCCGAGACGCGGCTGCTGCTCTCTCCGGTCGGCACGGCGGCGCTCAACGACGTGGCGCGCCCGGATGGCGGCATCACGGTGCTCATCGGGCCCGAGGGTGGGCTCACGGACGAGGAGGAGCACGCGGCGGTCACGGCCGGCTTCACGGCGCTGCGCTTAGGACCGCGCGTGCTGCGCACCGAGACGGCGGCGATCGCGGCGCTCGCGCTGCTGCAGCGGCAGTTCGGGGATCTGTGACGCGGGGGGCCGAATGGAACACCCACAGCGACTGATCTTCCTCGCGCTGGCCGTCGGCTGGACGCTCTTCCGCCTGCTGCGCTATGTGCGAGTGGCGAACACCAAGCGCGCCGGTCCGGCGGTTACGGTTCCCGCGGGCGTCGTGGCGCCGCGGCCCGCCGATCCGCCCGCCGTGCCGGCGACCGTGCAGTCGCCCATTGAGCCCGCGGGCGGCACGGGCAGCGGACTCGCGGGATTTCTGGCGGCGGCCGGCATTCTGGTTGCGGGCAACGCGGTCATCTGGCCGGTCCTGTTCCTGGTGCCGGCGTTCGAGGCGGTGCCGGCAGTCTGGCGGCTGACCGCCGGCATGCTCGCCAACCTGTTCCTGATCCGGGCCGCGAGCAAGGCCGCGGCACGGGCCGGCAGCGGCTCGCAGCAAAACGCCGACGACGACCGCAACCCGATCAGGTAGCTCTGCGTGTCTGGGTCGGCGGGCATGTGAGGTCCCCTGGAGCGAATATAAGGGAGTTCCCCTTCCCTGATTCGACGTGAGTCGAAGTGCGGCATCTAAGTGCCAAGATTGAGGTGTGACCCGTCAATCTGCTCAGAAAAGGGGAACTCATGAACGAGATTACTACCGTCGGCGTCGACCT
>DASPSF010000021.1:0-28829 GCA_035624075.1 Steroidobacteraceae bacterium
AAGGCGTCGGCATCATCGTCATCTCGACGGATCGCGGTCTCGCGGGTGGCCTGAACGCCAACACGTTCAAGCAGACCCTGCTGCTCATCCGCGAGTGGCAGGCGAAGGGCGCGAAGGTGAGCCTGTGCGTCATCGGCTCCAAGGCGCTGGCGTTCTTCCGGCGCCTGGACCTGCCGCTGTTGGCGAGCGTCACCGGACTGGGCGACAAGCCGCACGTCAACGACCTGATCGGCACCGTCAAGGTGATGCTGGACGGCTACCGCGAAGGCCGGATCGACCGGCTGTTGCTGGTGAACGCGCAGTTCGTCAACACCATGACGCAGAGGCCGACGGCGGAGCAGCTGCTGCCGATCGAGGCTCTCGACACCGACGGCCTGCAGGAGCACTGGGACTACATCTACGAGCCGGATGCCGCCGGCGTCCTCGACGGTCTCCTGATGCGCTACATCGAGTCGCAGGTGTACCGCGGCGCGGTCGAGAACGTCGCCTCGGAGATGGCGGCGCGCATGATCGCCATGGGCGCAGCCTCCGACAACGCCGGCAAGCTCATCAGCGAATTGCAACTGATCTACAACAAGGCCCGACAGGCTGCGATCACGAAGGAGCTTTCGGAGATCGTGGGCGGCGCCGCAGCGGTTTGAGGACAAGCACCATGGCCACTCCCGGCGAGGGAAAGATTACCCAGATCATCGGCGCCGTCATCGACGTCGAGTTTCCGCGCGAGTCGATTCCGCGCGTCTACGAGGCGCTGAAGCTCAAGGACGCGGACCTGACGCTGGAAGTGCAGCAGCAGCTCGGCGACGGCGTGGTGCGCACCATCGCCATGGGCTCCTCCGAGGGCCTGAAGCGCGGCCTCGCCGTGCAGTCGACCGGTGCACCGATCTCCGTCCCGGTCGGCAAGGGCACGCTCGGGCGCATCATGGACGTCCTCGGCAGGCCGCAGGACAACCGCGGCCCGGTCGAGGCGCAGGAGTACCTGCCGATCCACCGGCCGCCGCCGTCGTTCGAGGAGCAGGCCGGCGGCCGTGACCTCTTGGTGACGGGCATCAAGGTCATCGATCTGCTGGTGCCGTTCGCCAAGGGCGGCAAGATCGGACTGTTCGGCGGCGCGGGCGTCGGCAAGACCGTCAACATGCTCGAGCTCATCAACAACATCGCCAAGCAGTACTCGGGACTCTCGGTATTCGCGGGCGTCGGCGAGCGCACCCGCGAGGGCAACGACTTCTATCACGAGATGATCGAGTCGGGCGTCATCGACAAGGACAACCTGTCGAACTCCAAGGTGGCGATGGTTTACGGCCAGATGAACGAGCCGCCCGGCAACCGCCTGCGCGTCGGCTTGACCGGCCTCACCATGGCCGAGTATTTCCGCGACGGGCAGCGTGAGGACGGCGGCCGGGGCCGCGACGTGCTGTTCTTCGTCGACAATATCTACCGCTACACGCTCGCCGGCACCGAAGTGTCGGCGCTGCTCGGGCGCATGCCGTCGGCCGTGGGCTACCAGCCGACGCTCGCCGAGGAGATGGGCGTGCTGCAGGAGCGCATCACCTCCACCAAGACGGGCTCGATCACCTCGATCCAGGCGGTGTATGTGCCGGCCGACGACCTCACCGACCCCTCGCCCGCGACCACTTTCGCGCACCTCGATGCCACCGTGGTGCTGTCACGCCAGATCGCCTCGCTCGGCATTTATCCCGCGGTCGATCCGCTCGATTCCACCAGCCGGCAGTTGGATCCCCTAGTGGTCGGCGAGGAGCACTACAACACGGCGCGCGGCGTGCAGGCGGTGCTGCAACGCTACAAGGAACTGCAGGACATCATCGCGATCCTAGGCATGGACGAGCTCTCGGAAGAGGACAAGCTCACCGTCTACCGTGCGCGCAAGGTGCAGCGCTTCCTGTCGCAGCCCTTCAACGTCGCCAAAGTGTTTACCGGCCAGGACGGCAAGATCGTGCCGCTCAAGGACACCATCCGCGGATTCAAGGGCATCATCTCGGGCGAGTTCGACTCGCTCCCCGAGCAGGCCTTCTATATGGTGGGCAGCATCGAGGAAGCGGTCGCCAGGGCGAAAACGCTGCAGTAAGCCATGGCCGAAGCACCGACCATTCACGTCGACATCGTGAGCGCCGAAGGCGAGCTATTCTCGGGTGCCGCGTCCGAGATCATCGCGCCGGCCTCGCAGGGCGATCTCGGCATCCTGCCGCGGCACGCACCGCTGCTGACGCTCCTCAAGCCCGGCGAAGTGCGCGTGCGCACTCCCGACGGTGAGGTGCATCATTTCTTCGTCGGGGGCGGGGCGCTGGAGGTGCAGCCGACGCGCGTCACCGTGCTCGCCGATACGGCGCTGCGCGCCCGTGACATCGACGAGGCGGCGGCGCTCGCCGCCAAGCAGCGCGCCGAAGATGCGCTCAGGGAGAAGGGCGGGCACATGACCGAAGCGGAAGCGCTCGCGGAGCTGGCACGCGTCGCGGCCATGATGAAGGTGCTCAAGCGGCTGCGCGACCAGCGGGGCTGATTACCTGGACGGCGCTAAGGATCCTGCTTCCCCACCGGCGGCGCCGGAGGCGCCACCGCCGGGCTTCCTTGCGGGACTGAAGCAGAACCTGAGCGGAGGCCTCGCGCTCGTCGCTCTCCGCCGTCGCTGGCCGCCGCGCTTCGCGGTGAGCTTTGATTCCGCCGCGGCGCTCCTCGCGGTGAACCTCGCAGTCTGGGCGGCGCTCGACCGGCTGCACGCCGAGCGGCCGTCCGAGTTCGGACCCGACGGCCTCTTTGGCCTCGCGTGCTACCTGCTGCTCGCCTTCATCGCCTGTGCCGTGGTGGCTCGGGTGCAGAGCCGCAGCGCGCCGACACGCGCGCTGCTCGTGACGGTGCTCGCCGTGTCGCCGTACGTACTGGCCCTCCTGTGGCTGGCGAGCGATGTGCCGTGGCTCACCGCGCGGCCGCTGCTCGCGATGCTGCTCGGGCTCGTCTATGTCGTGCTGCTGGCGGTGCGCGTGCTCGGGGCCGCCTTCGGCCCGCTGCGCCTTGCTCCCACGCTGACCGCCATCGCGCTGATACTCGCCACGCCCTGGGCGCTCAGCTGGCTCGATCTCGACACGCGCCTATGGATGCCGCCGGACACGGAGGAGGCGCAGGAGGAGGACGACCCGGCCGCGACCGAGGCGCTGCTCTACGATCAGCCGGCCCGCATCGCCGCCGTGGTCGCCCGCGTCACGCCATCGGAGCCCGGTGCGCCGCGCGCCTACTTCGTGGGGTTCGCGGGTGATGCCGACCCGGAAGTCTTCAGCCGCGAGGCGCAGTTCGCCCGCCAGGCGTTCGCGGCGCGCTTCGGCTCCGCCGACCGCTCGGTACTCCTTATTAATGATGCCGGAGACCGCGACTCCTGGCCGATCGCGAGCCTCTCCGGTCTCGGCCAGACGCTGAAGCTCCTCGGTGCACGCATGGATCCGGAGCAGGACGTGCTGGTGCTGTTTCTCACCTCCCACGGCTCGGAGGACGGCCTCGAGGTGCGCAACGGCACCCTGCCGCTGGCGCCGCTCGACCCCGAGGACCTGCGACAGGCGCTCGATGAGTCCGGGATCCGCTGGCGGGTGGTGGTAGTGTCGGCCTGTTATGCCGGCGTGTTCATGGACGCGCTGAAGAACGAGACCACGGCGGTGGTGACCGCCTCAGACGCCGACCACAGCTCCTTCGGCTGTCAGGCGGACCGCGATCTCACCTGGTTCGGCGAGGCTTTTTTGAGGGACTCGCTTCCCGAGAGCGACTCGCTCGAGGAGGCGTTCGCCCGGGCCGCCAAGCTCATCGGGCAGCGCGAGGACCACGAGCACGAGGTGCATTCCAACCCGCAGCTCTTCGTGGGTGCGCTCATGCGTCACAAGCTCCAGGAGCTCGAGTCCTCGCACCCCACCGCCAGGGGCAACCCGGTGATCGTCGCCCGCTAAGGTACAATTTGTCCATGGTGCGCAAGACCGCCCGCCGGGCCGCGCCGGGCCCCAAGAATCCGCCCGCCCGGCCCACCCCGGCACCCCTCTCGGTCGTGATCCTCGCGGCGGGCGAGGGCAAGCGCATGAAGTCCCACCTGCCGAAGGTACTGCAGCCGCTCGCCGGGCGCCCGCTGCTGAAGCACGTCATCGACACCGCGCGCTCGCTCGAGCCGGCGGCCATTCACGTGGTGTACGGGCACGGCGGCGAACGCGTGCGTGAGGCGCTCGGCTCGGAGCCGGTGGCCTGGACGCTGCAGGCGGAGCGGCGCGGCACGGGACATGCTCTCATGCAGGCCATGCCGCACGTCCCGGACGACCATGTCGTGCTGGTCCTCTACGGCGACGTGCCGCTCATCCGCCGCGCCACGCTCGCGGATCTTCTCGCGCGTGAAGCGAGCGCGCAGCTGAGCCTGCTCACCATGATGGCCGACGATCCCGTCGGGTACGGCCGCATCGTGCGCGACCGCCGCGGCAGCGTCCGCCGCATCGTCGAGGAGAAAGATGCCAGCAAAGCGCAGCGCGCGATCCGCGAGTGCAACACCGGCGTGCTGGCGGCGCCGGCGCGGCTGCTGCGCCAGTGGCTGGCGCGCGTAAAGCCCGACAACTCGCAGGGCGAGTACTACCTGACCGATGTCATCGCGCTCGCAGTGAAGGACGGCATTCGGGTCGCGCCGGTGGTGGCGGCCCAGGCGATCGAGGTGCTGGGCGTCAACGACAAGGCGCAGCTCGCCCAGGTCGAGGCCGCCTGGCGCGCCCAGGCGGCACGCGAGCTGATGCTGGCCGGGGTCACGGTTTCCGATCCTGCGCGGCTCGACGTGCGCGGCACGGTCACGCACGGCGCGGACGTGTTCCTCGACGTGAACGTGGTGCTCGAGGGACGCGTGCTGCTGGGAGATGGCGTGCGCGTCGGTCCCGGCTGCCTGATCCGTAACAGCGAGATCGGGACCGGCACGGAAGTGTTCGCGCACTGCGTCATCGACCACGCCGTGATTGGCCCCGACTGCCACATCGGTCCGTTCGCGCGCCTGCGGCCGAGCTCGATGCTCGCGCGCGGCGTGCACATCGGCAACTTCGTCGAAGTGAAGAACTCGAGCCTCGGCGAAGGCTCCAAGGCCAATCATCTCGCCTATGTCGGGGACGCCAAGGTCGGCGCCCGTGTGAATATCGGTGCCGGCACCATCGTCGCCAACTACGACGGCGCCAACAAGAACCGCACCGTCATCGAGGACGACGTCCACACCGGCAGCAACAGCGTGCTGGTCGCGCCCATCACCGTCGGCGCCGGTGCCACCATCGGCGCGGGCTCAACGGTCACGCGCGCGGTGCCGGCCGGCAAGCTCACCGTCGCACGGGCCCGACAGCAGACGCTCGAGGGCTGGAAGAGGCCGCTGAAAAAAAACGGCTAAGCGGCTGCAACCTCTTTGTAGCACTGGTCCGCTACCGTTGCCCGCCTTCCGATAGAAAACGCGCCGAGGTGAGGGTCCATGAGTGCGTCGGAACAGCGGCGGGCCGAGTGGCTCGATCCGAACTTCTGGGAGAGGCTGGAGCTGCTGGAAGAACGCCATCAACGGGTGCAGTCGGAGCACAATGATGCGCGGCGCGGCCTCGAGCGCCTTTCGCTGCAGGATCGGCCAGCGCTGCGCCAGGCCTGGCAGCACTACTGCGACGTGATCGCCGAGCTCGACCGTACCACGGCCGAGCTCGAAACGCTGCGTACGTGCGCGGACTGAGACAGCGTCAGCCGGGGCCGAGGCTGCTCTCGCGCCGCACGATCGGCGCGCACGGCGCGCTCGAGTCGAGCGTCCGACAGCTCGGCTATCGCCGCAACATGGCGCTGCGCCTGCTGCTCGCCAGCCGCGGCGCCACCACCGCGCTCGCGCAGCGCGAGTTCTGGCTGGAATTCTCCTGGGCCGACCAGGAATACCGCGCCGCGGTGCGGCGGCTGGCGGAGTTCTGCTCCGAGCATCGCAGCCGCTGAGACCCGCGACGCTCGGCTGTAGGACCGGACCGACGAAACTGCGACCCCGCTCACGCGGGTGCCGCGCCGCATCAGCCTTTTGCGGGTGTTTCAGGCAAACTAGCCGCCATGTGCGGAATCGTCGGAGCGGTCGCCGGGCGCGACATCGTCCCGGTGCTGATGGAGGGCCTGAGAAGGCTCGAGTATCGCGGCTACGACTCGGCCGGCATCGCCGTGCTGAACGGCACCCAACACCTGACGCGACTGCGCACCGTGGGCAAGGTACGCATGCTCGACGAGGCGCTTGCCCATAAGCCGACCTCGGGGAAGATCGGCATCGCCCATACGCGCTGGGCCACCCACGGCGTCCCGAGCGAGCGCAACGCCCATCCGCACATCTCGCGCGATGGCATCGCCATCGTTCACAACGGCATCATCGAGAATCACGAGCAGCTGCGCGCCGACCTGGAGCGCCGGGGCTACCAGTTCTCCTCCGAGACCGACACCGAGGTCATCGCACATCGCGTGCACTATCACCTGCAGAGCGTGCGCGACCTCTTCGAGGCAGTGCGCGCTACCGTCGCCGAGCTCGAGGGCGCCTATGCGCTGGTGGTGGTGAGCGAGCACGATCCCGACCGGCTGATCCTCGCCCGCGAGGGCTGCCCGGTGGTGGTGGGGCTCGGGACGGACGAGAACTTCGTGGCCTCGGACGTCGCAGCGCTGCTGCCGGTGACGCGCCGCTTCATCTTCCTCGAGGAAGGCGACGTTGCCGAGGTACGGCGCACGGCGGTGCGGGTGATCGACCGCGACGGCGCCGCGGTCGAGCGGGCGGTGCGCGAGAGCGAGCTGTCGGCGGATGCGGCCGAGAAGGGCCCGTTCGCGCATTTCATGCTCAAGGAGATCCACGAGCAGCCGCGCGCGGTCGCCAACACTCTGCAGGAGCGGGTCGCCAACGGGCGGCTGCTCGAGGCGGCCTTCGGCCCGGCAGCTACCGCAGTCCTGAAGCGCACCCGCAACGTGCACATCGTCGCCTGCGGCACCAGCTACCACGCCGCCTGCGTGGCGCGTTACTTCATCGAGCAGATCGCCAAGACCCCGTGCGCGGTCGACATCGCGAGCGAATACCGCTACCGCAGTCCCCTGGTGCCGCCCGACTCGCTGTTCGTCACCATCTCACAGTCGGGCGAGACCGCGGACACGCTGGCGGCGCTGCGGCTCGCGAAGCAGTCGGGCTACCTCTCGCAGCTAGCGATCTGCAACGTGCCGGAAAGCAGCCTGGTGCGCGAGTCCGAGCTCGTCATGCTGACGCGCGCCGGGCCTGAGATCGGCGTGGCCTCCACCAAGGCCTTCACCACCCAGCTCACCGCGCTCGGCATGCTGGTGGTGGCGCTCGCGCGCCATAACGGCGCCGATGCCGAGCGCGAGCGCGGGCTGGTCACCCGGCTGATCGAGCTGCCGTCACTCATCGAGAAGACCCTGCAGCTCGACCCGGTGGTGCGGCGTCTCGCCGAGGAGCGCTTCGCCTCCAAGCACCATGCGCTATTCCTCGGGCGCGGCGCGCTCTATCCGATTGCCATGGAAGGAGCGCTGAAGCTGAAGGAAATCTCCTACATCCACGCCGAGGCCTATCCGGCCGGCGAGCTCAAGCACGGGCCGCTCGCGCTGGTGGACGCCGACATGCCGGTGGTGACCGTCGCGCCCAATAACGACCTGCTGGAGAAGTTGAAGTCGAACCTGATGGAAGTGCGGGCGCGCGGCGGGGAGCTGATCGTTTTCGCCGATCCGGAGTCCGGGATTCAGCCGAGCGACGGCGTCACGGTGATCGAGATGCCGAAGCACGTCACGTACGTGCAGGCGCCGGTGGTCTATACGATTCCGCTGCAGCTGCTCGCCTACCACGCGGCGATCCTGCGCGGCACCGACGTCGATCAGCCGCGCAACCTTGCCAAGAGCGTCACGGTGGAGTAGTCCCAGGCCGGTCGAATAGCCCCAAGCCGGGCGGCGTGCAGCAGCAGCCGCAATCGGCGTTCGTCAGGCGTTGTGCTTCTCGAGCACCGCCCGTACGAAGCTCTGCGGCCGCCCGGACACCTCGGCGGTGAGGCTCACGGCAAGCTCGTAGCCGCACCAGTCGGTGATGAAGCTCCTGAAGAGACTGCAGATCCGCGCCTCGAGATTGCGCCGCGCGGCCAGGCTGACAACCACGGCCGGGCCTCAGTGCGATCTGAGCTTGCCGCGTACCGCGGGAAGCTGGCTCAGCCAGTTGCTCTCGCCGCCGGTGAACAGTACCGGCACGCGGCGGACGCGAGCCGGGGCGGCTACCGAAATCAACCTCAGCTCGAGGTTGAGCCGCATCATCTCTTGCCAGTTTGCAGCGCGCTTGCTCACGGTCGTCTCCTTCCTGGGGACGTTGGCATGGGTTCCTGCTATCAGAATGCGACTGCGGCTCGCGCCTGTCCGTGATGTGGACGCAGACCTGCTTCAAAGAATCCGTTTGATGCGCCGCATTGTGCCCGCCACCCGCGCCCTTGGTGTGACGGCGGCCTCATGACAGGATTGCCGGGAATGACCACTAACCGTGCCGCCTCCGCTGCGGACCTGCTCGCCGGACTCTCGATGGCAGGCATCCTGCTGCCCGAGGCGGTGGCCTACGCGCACCTGGCGGGGATGCCGCCGCAAGCCGGGGTGATTGCGCTCCTTGCCGGGCTCGTCTGCTACGGCCTGATCGGCCGTAGCCGCTTCGCCATCGTCGCGCCGACCTCCTCCTCCGCCGCAGTGCTCGCCTCGGCGATGCTGGCGCTCGGCGTCACCGGCGGAATGCAGCGTGCCGCATTCGCCTCGCTCCTGGTCGTGGGGGCGGGCCTGGCGTTCGCGGTGTGCGCGGTGCTGCGGCTCGGCGCCATGTCGAACCTGATCGCGCGCCCGGTGCTGCGCGGCTACGCCTTCGGGCTCGCGCTCGTGATCGCCGTCCGGCAGTGGCCGGCGATCGCCGGGATGCAGACCACCAGCACCGGCTTCTTCGCGCTGACCGGCGAGCTGGTGCGCGGCCTCGCCTCATGGCAGGCGCCCCAGCTCGCCTGCGGGGTCGCCGCACTGCTCGGCCTCTTTGTGCTGGAGCGGGTGCGCCGCGCGCCCGGGGCGCTGGTGGTGATCATCGCCGGCATCCTCGCCGCCCCCTGGCTCGGCGCCCACGGAGTCGCGCTTACCGGCCCCATCGACCTGACTCTGGCGCTGCCACAGTTTGTGCTGCCGGAGGGTACCCGCTGGCCGGCACTGGCGGGATTCTCGCTCGCCCTGATGTTCATCCTGTACGCCGAGTCCTACGGCTCGATCCGCACCTACGCCCTCAAGTACGACGAGGCGGTGCAACCGAACCGTGATCTCCTTGCGCTCGGCGTCGCCAACGCCGTCGCGGGACTCCTGCAGGGGACCCCGGTGGGGGCGGGCTATTCGGCGACTTCCGCCAGCGAAGCCGCGGGCGCCCAGTCCCGCTACACCGGCCTGTTCGCGGCCGCGGCGGTGCTGCTCCTGGTAGCGCTCTTCCTGCACTGGATCGAGCGCATCCCGGAGCCGGTTCTGGCAGCGATCGTGATTCACGCGGTGAGCAAGGCGTTGCGCTTCGGCGTGTTCGCCAACTACTTCCGCTGGCAGCGCGACCGGCAGGTGGCGCTCGCCGCGGTGCTGGCGGTGCTGCTGTTCGGCGTGCTGAACGGGCTGCTCGCGGCGATCGCCTTCTCGCTCGCCTGGCTGGTGAAATCGCTCGCGAGCCCGCGCATCACCGTGCTCGGGCGGGCCGGGGAGCATGACTACGTGGATGTCGAGCGCTTTCCGCAGGCAGTGAGAACCCCGGGACTGCTGGTGCTCAGGCCCGAGGAACCGCTGTTCTTCGCGAACGCCGAGCCGCTCATGCTGCGCGCCCGCGAGCTGGTGCGTGCGGCGCCCGAAACGCGCCAGGTGGTGGTGAGCTTCGAGGAGTCTCCCGATCTCGATAGTACCGCGATCGAGGCGCTCGGGGATTTCTCTGCCTGGCTCGCCGCGCGCGGGATCGAGCTGCGTGTCGCGCGTCTGCGGCATACGGTGCGCGATGCGCTGCTGCGGGCGCAGCTGCCGCAACTGTCGGTTGCAACACTCGATTACTCGAGCGTTGATGACGCCGTGCGGGGCGAGTCCGTGACTCCGGCGGCGCCACAGGTCCCGGCCTCCTGACAAATGCTGGCCCGACGCGCTAGCTGTACAACGTCAACGGCCACTGACGCTGTGTTGAGGCGATTCGTGCTACTCTCGCGCAGCGCCGCGGCATGCTGCGGCACGCAATCATTAGGCACGAGGGGCAACAATGAAGAAATCATCCGTCTGGCTGCTGGCCGTGCTTGCGGCCGTGCTCTTGGTCGGTTGCAACATGCAGAAAGGACCGGCCGAGCGGGCCGTGATGGGCGCAGGGGCGGCGCTCGATGCCGTGCGCGATGACGCGCAGAAGTACGCGCCCGAGAAACTCGGCAGCGTCGAGGCGCAGCTCAACGACCTGAAGGGCAAGTTCCAGCAGGGCGACTACGCGGGGGTAGTCGCGGCGGCGCCTGCCATGACCTCCGCAATCGCGAGCCTCAAGGATGCCGCCGCCGCCAAGAAGGCCGAGGCTGAGCAGGCGCTCGCGAAGGCGAAGGACGACTGGGGCCCGGCGAGCGCCGCCGTGCCGAAGTTGGTCGACGACATCGCCAAGCGGGTCGAGACTCTGTCCAAGAGCAAGAAGCTGCCCAAGGGTGTCAGCAAGGAAGCCCTGGCCGCCGCCAAGACCGCCGTCGACTCGATGAAGTCGAGCTGGGCGGATGCCACCAACGCCTCGTCCTCGGGTGATTACACCACCGCGATGGCCAAGGCGCAGGCGGTGAAGGACAAGGCGGCGGAGATCATGAAGTCGCTCGACATGAAGCCGTCGGGCTGAGCAACACCGCGTCGAGATCGTAGGCCGAGGAGCTTACGATCTCGACGTCGGCAAAGTCCCCCACGCGGACGCTGCCGGCGTCCGCGATCCTCACCACGCCGTCGATTTCGGGCGCATCGGCCTCGCTGCGCGCGGTCGCACCGCCGTCGGCCACCGCATCCACGAGCACCCGCAGCCTGCGGCCGACCCGCCCCGCCAGGCGCCGCGCGCTGATCGCGGCGGCGCGCTCCATGAAGCGACCGTAGCGCTCCTCCTGCACGGCGGGCGGCACCTGACCACCGAGTGAGTTGGCGGCGGCGCCCTCCACGGGCGAGTACTTGAAGCAGCCGACACGGTCGAGCTCGGCCTCCTCGAGCCACGCGAGCAGCTCCTCGAATTCGGCCTCGGTCTCGCCCGGGAAGCCCACGATGAAAGTACTGCGCAGCGTCAGGTTGGGGCATTGCGCGCGCCAGCGCGCGATGCGCGCCAGCGTGTCCTCGGCGTGCGCGGGCCGCCGCATGCGCTTCAGAACCGTGGGGCTGCCGTGCTGGAAGGGCACGTCGAGATAGGGCAGCACGCGCCGCTCGGCCATGAGCGGGATCACTTCATCCACGTGCGGATAGGGGTAGACGTAGTGCAGCCGCACCCACACCCCGAGCGAGCCGAGTGCGCGGGCGAGGTCCACGAAGCGCGTCTGCCAGCTCTCGCCGCGCCACTCGCGGGCCGCATAGCGCAGGTCCGCGCCGTAGGCGCTCGTGTCCTGGGAGATGACCAGCAGCTCCTTCACTCCGGCGGCTACCAGTCGCTCGGCTTCGCGCAGCACCTCGTCGATCGGGCGGCTCGCGAGCCGCCCGCGCATGGAGGGAATGACGCAGAAGCTGCAGCGGTTGTTGCAGCCTTCGGAGATCTTGAGGTAGGCGAAGTGGCGCGGTGTCAGGCGCACGCCCTGCGGCGGCACCAGGTCCTGGAACGGGTCATGCGGGGGCGGCAGGTGTGTATGCACCGCGCTCACCACTTCCTCGTAGCGCTGCGGGCCGGTCACCTTCAGCACGCGCGGGTGCCGCTCGAGAATGCGCTCCGGCTTCGCTCCGAGACAGCCGGTGACGATCACCCGGCCGTTGTGCTCGAGTGCCTCGCCGATCGCATCGAGCGACTCATCGACCGCGGCGTCGATGAAGCCACAGGTGTTGACCAGTACCAGGTCGGCGGACTCGTAGGTCGGGGAAACCACGTAGCCCTCGGAGCGAAGCTTGGTCAGGATGCGCTCGGAATCCACCAGCGCTTTCGGGCATCCGAGGCTCACGAAGCCAACCCGAGGGGCGCGGGTGCGCGCCGCGCGCATGCCGCGCGGCCTGGTCGCACGCGATGTCACGGGCTTTGCCTAACTGTGATGCATGCGCAGCAGCGCGCAGAACACCAGCAACACGATCACTGGCATGAGGAGCCACGGCCAGATTGCCGGCCGCCGCTCGCGCGGGGCCCCCGCATCGAGCCGTCCGTCAGCGGCCATAGAGCCCCATGAGCTCGGCCTTGCCGAGCGAGACGGCGTTCACGTTGAAGCCGATGAGCGCCGGGCTGGCATCGGCCGGCACGTCGAGCTTTGCGACCTTGAGCGCATACAACCGCAGGTAATAGCGATGCGGCTTGCCGGGGGGCGGACAGGGACCGCCGTAGCCGACGCTGCCGTAGTCGGTCCGGCCCTGGACTGCGCCGGCGGGCAACAGGTTTTTCCTGGGGTCCCCCGCGCCGGCCGGCAGTGAGACGGCGCTCGCGGGAATGTTGTAGACCACCCAGTGCCACCAACCGCTGCCGGTCGGCGCATCCGGGTCGTGCATCAGGAGCGCGAAGCTCTGGGTGCCGGCCGGGGCGTTGCTCCACGAAAGCGCGGGAGAGATGTTGCCGCCGGTGCAGCCGAACTGGTTGAAGACCTGCGCGGTGCCGATGGTCTTGCCTTCGGCGATGTCCGGGCTCGACAGGGTGAACTTGCCGCCGCCGCCCGTTTTCGCAGTCTGCGCCGCTGCCATGGTCAACGCCGCGAGAAGCCAGCCGCCCGCAATCCACCCCGTGCTCATGGGGCCGCAGTGTGCAGCGGCGTGGCCTGCGAGGCAAATGCAGGCGCGGAGCCGCCCCAGGACCACCCGGCGGGGGCGCCCTGAGGCGGGTATGGGGCTAGTGGCTCGTCAGCGCCGGATCCAGACGCCGCCGCGCACACGCCAGCCGCCGCCGACGCGTTCCCAGCTTCGCGGTACCCAGCGGTAGCCGGGGCGCGGTGCGGCCCAGTAGCCCGGATGCCAGGCGTAGCGTCCGCCCTCCCAGAACCACCCGCCGCCGATCCAGAAATACCCCGGCGCCGGCGCCACGCCGACCGCCTCCACCTGCAGCGCCGGCGGTGCGGCGTAGACGGTTTCGCCGTAGTAGCCGGGCGCCGGCGCTACGACGCAAGCCGAAAGAGCCGCACTCAGCAGTGCAGCCGCGATGGTGACCCTCAGAGATTTGCCTTTCATCAAAACGTCTCCTCTTAGCGGCCCGAATACCGCAACCTTACCAGTAACAACGCGCGCAACCCCTCAAAGCATACAAACCGGCGGGTTCAGGGGCCATTCAGGGCTACGGCGTGTGTGTTTGCGACGGTGTCATTTCAGGGTGCTGGCCGCGGCCGGCGCGCTGGCGACGCTCGCCGCGGCGAATGCTATCGTTTCATCATGGACAACGAGTCCGGCGAGCTCGCCGGCTACAACCTGTTCACCAGCCATCCAGCGCTCATCGAGGCGCTCGCGCGCGAGGGTGACCCCGCCGATCGCGAGCCGCTGACGGCGCTCGGCGCGCGGCTCGGCAGCACCGAGATGTTCGCGCTCGGTGCAGCCGCCAACCGCAACCCGCCGGAGCTGCACGTGCTCGACCGCTTCGGCGCGCGGCGCGACGAGGTGGAGTTCCACCCCGCTTGGCATGAGCTCATGCGCCGCCTGGTGGGCGAGGGCCTGCACACCGGCCCCTGGGCGCAGCCGCGGCGCGGCGCGCACGTGGCGCGTGCCGCCGGCTACCTCATGTGGGCCGAGGTCGAGAACGGTACCCAGTGTCCCGCCACCATGAGCTACGGCGCAGTGCCGGCGCTCGCCAACCAGGGACCGCGGTTTGAAGCTTGGGTGCGTGCACTGCTGTCGCGCGATTACGATCCGCGCTTCCTCCCTGCCGCCGCCAAGCGCGGTGTGCTGATGGGCATGGGCATGACCGAGCGGCAGGGGGGCTCGGACGTGCGCAGCAACACGACGCGCGCCGCGGCGCTCGGCGCCCGCGGCCCGGGCTGCGAATACCAGCTCACCGGGCACAAGTGGTTCCTGTCGGCGCCGATGTGCGATGCGTTCCTGGTGCTGGCGCAGGCGTCTGGCGGCCTGTCATGTTTCCTCGTGCCGCGCTTCCGGCCCGACGGCGGCGTGAATGCCCTGCACCTGCAGCGCCTGAAGGACAAGCTCGGCAACCGCTCGAACGCCTCGAGCGAGGTCGAGTTTGAGGCGGCGCTCGGCTGGCTGCTGGGCGAGGAGGGACGCGGCATACCCGCGATCCTCGAGATGGGGGTCTACACGCGCCTCGACAACGCCGTCGCCACCGCCGGCCTCATGCACCAGTGCGTGGCACAGGCGATCCACCACGCGCGCGGCCGGCGGGCTTTCGGCGCCCTGCTGATCGAGCAGCCCCTGATGCGCAACGTGCTCGCGGATCTCTCGCTCGAGTGCGAGGCGGGGGTGATGCTGGCGATGCGCCTGGCGCGCGCCTACGACGCGCAGGCCGACGCGAGCGCCACGCGGTTGCGGCGCCTCATCACCCCGGTGGCGAAATACTGGGTCTGCAAGCGCGCCCCGAGCGTGTGCGCCGAGGCGATGGAAGTGCTCGGTGGCAACGGCTACATCGAGGACGGTCCGATCGCCCGCCGCCTGCGTGAGGCCCCGCTCAACTCCATCTGGGAAGGGTCCGGCAACATCATGTGTCTCGACGTGCTGCGCGCGCTCGCCCGTGAGCCAGGCATGTTCGACACGCTGGCAGAGCTGCTCGCGCCGGCGCGCGGCCAGGATGCGCGCTACGACCGCTTCGTCGATGCGCTCGGGCGTGACCTCGCCGATCCGGCCAATGGCGAGCTGCGCGCCCGTGATCTCACCCAGCGCCTCGCGCTGGCGCTGCAGGCGGCCCTGTTCCTCGCCCACGGCCCCAGCGCGTCCTGCGAGGCGTTTCTCGCCTCGCGCCTCGCCGCCGGCCCTCCCGCGGCCTTCGGCACGCTGCCTCGCGGCCTCGACACCGAGGCGCTCATCGCACGCGCTTTCCTCTAGTGCCGTTCGACCGCGAGTACTTCCAGCGCTACTACTACGATCCGCGCACCGCGGTCGCGACGCGCGCCGAGATGCGCGCCCGCGCCCGGCTGATCGCCGCGTTCGCCGGGCACATCGGGCTTCCGGTGCGGCGCATCCTCGAGGCCGGCTGCGGCACGGGGCTGCTGCGGGCGGAGCTCAGGAAGCTCCTGCCGCGCGCGCACTACACCGCGCTCGAGGCGAGTGAGTACCTGTGCCGCCGCCACGGCTGGCGGCGCGGCCGCATCGAGGAGTTCCGCGCATCGAGGCCTTTCGACCTGGTCATCTGCTACGACGTGCTGCAGTACCTCGAGCGCGTGAGCGCCGAGCGCGCGCTGCGCAATTTCGCCCGCCTGACACGCGGCGCGCTCTACTTCTCAGCTCTCACGCGCGGCGACCTCGAGCGCAACGCCGACCGCTCGCGTACCGATGCCGACGTGCACCTGCGGAGCGGGCGCTGGTACCGCACGCGCCTCGAGCGTCATTTCCGCGAGGCGGGCCTCGGCTTCTGGCTGCGGCGCGGCGCGCCACTCACGCTGTGGGAGCTCGAGTCGCAGTGACCGCGGCACGCTGGCGCGCACCCCGGCGGAACAGCGGGTAGAGCGGCAGCCCGATGAGTATCAGTACCAGCGCGGCGACCGATTCGGTGGGCGCGGTGATGAGGGCGCTGATCACGATCCCCACCATCACGAGCGCAAAGACCAGCGGCACCAGCGGGTAGCCCGGTACCCGGAAGGGCCGCGGCGCATCGGGGAGCTTGCGGCGCAGCACGATGACCGCGAGCGACACCGGGATCCAGAAGAGCGCGTAGGACATGACGGCCATGTTGGTGAGCTGGTCGAAAGTTCCGGAAGCGGCCAGCAGCGCGCCCCAGACCGCGAGCAGCACCAGGGACGTGACCGGCACGCGGCTCTTCGGTCCCAGGCGCCCGAAGCTCGCGAAGAACAGCCCGTCGCGCGCCGCGGCGTAGGGAACCCGCGCCGCGCTCAGGATGACTCCGTTCAGCGATCCGATCGTGGAGATGAGGAAGATGAGGGCCGCGACCGGCGCAGCGCGGCCCCCGAGGAAGGTCTGCACGGCGCGCGCCGCCACCGAGGGGGCGTCGGGGTAGGCGGTCGAGTTGGCGCTGGCGACCTGCCAGAAGGGCAGTGCGTAGAGGTAAGCGGCGTTGACGGCGAGATAGAGCCCGAGCACCAGCACCGTGCCGCCCGCGATCGCGCGCGGCAGATTGCGCTGCGGCTCGCGCACTTCGCCCGCCGCCATCGGCAGGAACTGCCAGCCGCTGTAGGCCCAGAGCGCCGCGAACATCGCGCCGCCGAAGCCGGTGAGGCCGCCGTTGGCACTGCCCGCAGCGGCGTGCAGATTAGCCCAGTCGCCGGTGTCGCTGAAGAGGAAAACCCCGCCCGCCACCAGCAGGACCGCCGCTACCTTGGTCGCCGTCAGCACGGTCTGCACGCGACCGCCCAGCATCACGCCGAGGCAATTGATGGCCGCAAACACCGCGATCACCGCGACCGCGATCAGCTGCCGCATGCCGAACTCAAAGGTATGAGCGAAACCGAACAGGTGCAGCGTGTGCTGGTACCAGCGAGCATCGAAGCGGTGGATGTCGGAGACGAAGATCGCGACCGCCGCACCGTAGGCGGCAACCGCGGCGCCGTTGAGCACGAACGCATTGCAGGCAAACAGGAACCCGGGAAGCTCGCCATAGGCGGTGCGCAGGTAGACGTACTCGCCGCCCGCGTGCGGCAGCAACGCCCCGAGCTCGGCGAAGCACAGCGCGCCGAGTATCGCCACCAGCCCAGCGGCGACCCAGGCGGCCAGCACCAGGCCGGGCGTCCCCACCGCCTGCGCCATGCTCGCCGCCTTGAGAAAAATGCCGGTGCCGATGATGACGCCGACCACCAGCGAGGTCGCGTGGACGAGTGTCAGGTCGCGGCGCGGCTCGAGAGCGGGTGAATCCACCGCGCTATCGTACAATTAAATCCATGACGGGCGAGGCGGCAACCGTAGTGCGTTTCACCGGGGCAGTGACCTGTACCCGAAGGTCCCACGGACCCCTCGGGCTGACGCTCACGGGACGCACCGCCGACCATCCGGACGAGGAGATCCAACTCGCCTTCGCGGGCGCTGCACCGGCTGATCTTCCCGAGCGGCTCGAGGGCGCGGTGGTCGAGCGCAGTGGGCCAGGCGCGTACCGCATCACGAGCGCGGTCCGCACCTGGACGGTCGCGGCGCGCTCGGTGCACCTGCACCGCGAGGTGGCGGAGCGTTTCTACCGGGCGATTCCGCCCCGGCCCGCTCCGCTCATGCGCCGCGTCCTCTTCGGCATGATGCTGAGCTTAGCCCGCAGCCGCGCCGGTATCGGGCTGATCAGGGCGCTGCGACGTTGAGCCCGTCTGCCTCGACCACGGGGCGCCGGGCGCCGATCAGGGCGGCATAGGTGTCGAGCTGCTGGCGGAAGGTCCGGTCCCAGGTGAACTGCCTGAGCACGCGCGCGCGTGCCGCGGCGCCGACTGCCGCCAGGTCGCGCTCGTAGAGCGCGGCGATCGCCGCGGCCATCCCCTCGGCGCTGTCGGGTTCGGCGAGCATCCCGACACTCTCGTCGACGAGCTCGGGGAAGGCGCCCGCGCGAGCGGCCACTACCGGCCGGCCGCACGCCATGGCCTCCAGCACCACGAGCCCGAAGGTCTCCTTGGTGCCGGCGTGCACCAGCGCATCCGCCGAAGCAATCCACGAGGCGAGCTCCACGCTGTCGCGCCGGTAGGGAACCAGGGTGACGTTGCGCGCCGCGCGCGCCCGGCGATGGCCGCCGATCAGCAGCAGGTGGTAAGGAGCTCCGAGCTGCGCGAACGCCTTGAGCAGCACCGGCAGGTTCTTCTCCTGCGCGAAGCGGCCCGCGTACGCGAGCAGTCGCGTCTCAGGGCGCAGGCGCAGGCGTTCGCGCAAGTCGAACGTGCCGCGCCGTGGGTGGAACACTTCGGCATCGACCCCGAGCGGCTGGTGCACGGCGTGCCGCACGCCGAGCGCGCCGAGGTATTCGCACATGACCCGGCTGGGTGCCAACACGACGTCGAAGCGCCCGTAGAGGCTGCGCAGGTAACGGCGCACCGGGCGCTCGATCGTGCGGAAGCGGCGCCCCAGGATCTGGGGCACGTTCGAGTGATAGAAGGCTACCGCTGGAATCCCGCGGCGTTGCGCGACGGCGGCGGCGCACCAGCCGGGGTGGAAGGCGTCGCCGGCCTCGATGAGGGTCGGCTCGAGTCGCTCGAGCACGCGCTTCCAGCGGCGCACATTGAGGGGCAGGCGATAGTTGAACGTGCCGGGAACGGTGAAGCCGGAGAGCGTGCACAGGCCGCCGCGCTCGAAGCGGTTCTTGCGGCCCGGGACGACGATGGTGTGCTGCCAGCGGGTGTGGGCAGCCAGCCAGGAATGTTTCTCGTTGAGGTAGCGCCGCACGCCGCCGCTGGTCGGCGAATAGAACAGGGTCGTATCAACCAGGTGCAGGCGCTCCATCAGCGGTGATTGCACCCGCATGACGATGGGGTGTCAAGCCGGCACCTTACGCTGGCTTGATGTTGGCGTTGAGCCGGAACAGGTTCTTCGGGTCGTACTGCTTCTTCAGCGTAGCGAGCCGCGGATAATTGTCGCCGTACACCGCCGACAGGGCGTTGCGATCCTCGAGGCTCGTGATGTTCACATAGCGGCCGTGGGTGAGCGGCTCGAGCTTCTGGAACGTGTCGCGCACCCAGTCCTTGTTGTGCGCGACCGTGTCCTTGTCGGCGTCGGGCTTCCACAAGCCATAGATGTGCATCGAGTAGCGGGCGTCGCGGTTCCAGAAGGCGGTGTCCTGCGGCTTGACGCGCCCGATCGCGCCGCCGGTCGGCTGAAAGCCGAGTCCGAGCGTGTCGAGCTTGCCGCTCTCGAAGCAGCCGACCGCGCTGTCGACGAACTCGGGCGTCATGTCTTTCACCAGCGCGCCCTTCAGATACCAGGCTTGATGCGCGAACCCCGGCGCATCGTCGCTCCCCTGCAGCTTGAGGTAGGAGGCCGGACCTAAGGAATCCTCGTGCGCCTTGCCGAGCTTGCGCAATGGCGCGATCACGCCCTCGGCGTCCTTGGGCGGGCCGTTATAAGTGATGTCGAGCTCGATCAGCCGCTGGCCGTGCTCGTCGGTGTCGAAATCCAGGCCGACGTAGAGCTCATCGGGTGCGCTGGCGGTGAAGTCCGCGTAGCTCCTGAGGATCTGCCGCGCCGTCGCATCCAGCGGGAAGCTCAGCGTGCCGCCGTAGAGCGGTCCTACCTCGTGCAGCGCGAAGATGAACTCGGTGACCACGCCGAAGTTGCCGGCGCCGCCCCTCAAGCCCCAGAGGAGGTCCGGGTTGTCTTTGGCGCTGATCTTCAGCCAGCGCCCGTCCGCTGTGATGACCTCGGCCCCGATGAGATTGTCGCAGCTCAGGCCGAACTTGCGGCCGAGGCGGCCGATGCCGCCGCCGAGGGTGAGCCCGGCGACTCCAGTGTCGGCGACGACGCCGGCCGGCGTCGCAAGTCCGAAGGCCTGCGCCTCGCGGTCGAGGTTGGCGAGCAAGGCGCCGCCGCCGACGCGCACCTGCTTCGTGGTCGGATCGACCTCGACGGCCCGCATCGGAGAAAGATCGATCACCAGGCCGCCGTCGCAGCCCGATTGGCCAGAGAAGCTGTGGCCGCCGCCGCGCACCGCGGTGAGGAGTCCATGAGCTGCGGCGAAGCTTACCGCCCGCATGACGTCGGCCGCGCCCGCACAGCGGGCGATGAGAGCCGGGTGGCGGTCGAAGGCCGGATTCCACAGGCGGCGCGCCTGGTCGTAGCCGGCCTGACCGGCGCCGATCAGCTCGCCGCGCAAAGTGGCGCGCAGCTCATCGACGTCGGTGCCCTTGAGAACCAGCGGCGCGCCTTCGAGCCCCACGGCGTTGACGTCGGCGCTAGGCGTGGCGGCGAAGGCGCGGCGGTCGCGGAGTGAGGCGGTGGCGAGCGCGGCGAAACCTGCCGCGACGAAGGTTCTTCTTTTCACGTTCGTCCCCCGGTACGGAACCGTAGCGCGCCGAGCGTGCTCCTCGGGACTTTCGCCCGTCAAGCGCGTGCCACAGTCACCGCGTTATCATCGAGCATGCTGCGCCCCAACAAGCGGCATCCCGCTGATCGGACTGAAAAGCCATGAGCCAACTCCTGCGCCGCCTCGTCGTCCTTCAGCCCGGCGAGGCGCCGGCGCTGCTCGCCTCGTTCGCAACGCTGCTGTGCACCTTCACGAGCTACGCCATGCTGCGTCCGGTGCGCGATGCGCTCGGCATCACCTCCGGGCTCGAGACCATTCCGTACCTGTTCTGGGGGGTGTTCGTCGCCATGCTGCTGCTGCAGCCGGTCTATGGCTGGCTGACCTCGCGCTTTCCGCGCTCGCTGTTCCTGCCCTGGGTGTACATCTTCTTCGCCGCCAACCTGGTTTTCTTCTGGGTCTGGTTTCGCGTGCAGACGGACCATACCTGGATCGCGCGCAGCTATTACGTGTGGGTCAGTGTGTTCAATCTGTTCGTACTGGCGGCCTTCTGGGGCCTGATGGCCGACGTGTTCACCCGCGAGCAGGCCGGGCGTCTGTTCGGCTTCATCTGGGCCGGGGCCAGCTCCGGCGGCGTGATCGGCCCGTTCATCGACAAGAAGCTGGCCGTACCGGTCGGCGCCATCAACCTGCTGCTGATCTCGGCGGGCCTGCTGCTGGTCGCGCTGGTCTTCATGCGGCAGGTCATCCGCTGGCAGCGCGGCGCGGCCGCACAGCCGCCGGTGGCTGCGACCGCGGGGCCCGACGCTCGGGCGACGGCGGACGGTCAGCGCGGCATAGGCGGTGGCGTGCTGGCGGCTTTTTCGCAGGTGTTCCGCTCGCCGTATCTGCTCGGTATCGCGGCGTTCGTGCTGCTCATGACCTGGGTCAACACCTTCTTTTACCTCGAGCAGCAGGCGTTCGTCGCCAAGGCGTTCGCCAGCGCCGATCAACGCACGCGCTTCTTTGCCAGCATCGATCTGTACGTGCAGATGGCGTCGCTCGCGATGCAGTTCCTGCTGTTCAGCCGCCTGTACCGCTGGTTCGGCATGCGTGCACTGCTGGCGAGCGTGCCGCTGATGATGACGGCCGGCTACGCGCTCTATGCTCTGGTGCCCGCGTTCATGGTGCTGGTGATCGTTTACGCGGTGCGCCGCGTCGCCGATTACGCCATTACCCGCCCGTGCCGCGATTCGCTGTTCACGGTCGTCTCCCGCGAGGAGAAGTACCAGGCCAAGAGCCTCATCGATACCTTCGCCTATCGTGGCGGGGATGCGACCAGCGGAACGCTTCACAAGCTGCTGGTCGACGGTCTGGGCGCAAGTCACGCCGCCGTCGGCTGGATCGGCGCTTTGATCTCGGCAGTGTGGACGGTGCTGGCGCTCGGTCTGGGCCGCGGCTTCCAGCAGCGCGGTGCTTCGGCGGCCGAATCAGCTGCGCCGGTGCGCGCAGTCGCCGAGCGGGTCTAGGCCGCGCTCGACTGCGGCTCGGCCGCGGGCGCGGCGAGCAGTTCGCCGGCAGCGGTGATGATCTCCGCGGCGGTCGCGAAGCGCTCGGTGCGCGACTTGGCCACGAGGCGTGCGAGCAGCGGCTGATAGCGCGCGAGTGCTTCCGGCAGCTGCGGAGGCGGCGCGTTGACGTGCTGCTGCAGCACGTCGAGCGCAGTGCCGCCGGTGTAGGGTTTCTGTCCGGTCAGCATCTCGTAGAGGATGATGCCGAGGCTGTAGAAGTCGGAGCGGCCGTCGAGCTGATCGCCGAGCGCCTGCTCCGGACTCATGTAGTAAGGAGAGCCGCGCAGTACTCCGGTCTGGCCGGTCTGGAGGCTGGTGGTGCTGCCGTCGATCTGGCGCGCCAGGCCGAAGTCGATGAGCGCCACCGCATCGTTCTCGCGCAGCATGACATTGGGGGGCTTCAGGTCGCGGTGCACGAGCCCTGCCTGATGCACGACCTGCAGCGCCTCGGCGATCCGCTGCAGGTACTGCAGCGACTCGTGCTCGTTGACACCGCGGGCGATGCGCGCCTTCAGGTCCCCGCGCGGCAGGTACTCCATCGCGAGGTACTCGAAGCCGCCGTGCACGCCGTAGTCGTAGATCTCCACCACCAGCGGGCTCTTGATGGCCTGCACGGCGGTGTATTCGCGCTCGAGGAACTGCCGCCCCGCCGCCTCGTCACGCAGCGTCTTCGATACCTTGAGTGCGACGTTGTGGCCGCGCGCGGCGCTGGTGGCGAGATAGACGGCGGCCTTTTCCGACTCGCCGACCTTCACGCGCAGCGTGTAGCCGGGAATGAAGTCCTCGGCGGGAGCCGCGGTGAGCAGCGCCACGACGCCCGGCGGCTGCAGCGCCTCGGTCGCCGAGGTCGGCGCGTTGTCGCCGGCGGCGGCGGGCACGGCACCCGGCGGTACGACGCCCGCGACGGTATCGCCCACCCGGCCCGCAGGGCGTCCCAGGGCCACGGCCTCCGCCGTAGCGGTCCTGGCGGCGTGCGCCGCCCGATCGTGCTCGATGTGGGCAAGGCTCGCCAGGCGACGCTGCACGCGCCGCTCGACACGGCGCAGCGCGACCCGCACGGCGGTGCTGAGGCGCTCGGGGCTCAGCAGCTTCTTCGGCAGGTAGTCCAGGGCGCCGAGCTGCATCGCGCGCACGGCGGTGAGCTCGTTGCCGTCCTCGGCGATGGCGATCACGGCCGGTGCGGCGGGCTGATTCTGCAGGCGGCGCAGCAGCGTCAGGCCGGGGGAATTCGGATCCTCGGGGCTCGAGCCGAACCGGCAGCCGAGGAGCAGCAGGTCGCAGTCCCGTCCCGAGAAAGTCGTGCACCAGCGCTCGAACTCCGCCAGGTTCAGCATGCTGACGCTGGCGCGCGGACACAGCACGTCGAGGTGATGACGCAGCCATTCCGCGTAGCGGACGTCGTCTTCGACCAGCAGCATGCGGGCCGGCGGAGTGGGTCGGGCGCTCATTCGCACACGATGACGTAGCGCGCTGCCGGTGTCCCTCATGACAGAGGGATTCTGTGAAGCCGATTCTGTGAACTGGTTCAAGGTGTGAAACGGTTCCGCCCCCGGAGTTGGCGGCGCGCCCCCGACGGGCACGTACCTTGATCAGGAAATCACCCGCAGCGCGCGCAGGCGTGAGAAGTCGCGATCGTGTGTGACGAGCGCCGGTGCATTGATGGCGAGGGCGCTCGCGGCCTGCACGGCGTCGGGGAGCTTCAGGCGCAGACTCGCTCTGAGCCGCGCGGCGCTCTCGGCGATGTCGGCCGTGAGATCGACGACCTGCCACGACTCGAGGATCGCCCGGTAGCGCCGAGCCAGCGCCTCATCCCCCGCCTGCAGAGGACCGGAGAGGACTTCCGCGATTCCAATGGTCGTCACCGCGAAGCGCACGCGAGCGGCGCGATGGGCTTCGAACAGCGCGCTGAAGCGCTCCCCCAGGCGCGGATGATTCTCGAGGAAGTAGATGATGGGGGGCGAGTCGACGAGGAGCAGCGCCCCTTCTGCCAACCCGGTAAGGTCTAGCGGCTCCATTCTTCGCGCATTTCGCGCAACCGCCTGGCGCTATCCGTTCCCCAGAGACCGTGCCCGGACCCCTTCAGGGGCGTGAGGGGTTCCTGGGCCGCGCCGCTGCGGTATTCGCCGACCGGAATCAGCGCCGCGACCGCCCGGCCGTGCCGGGTGATAACGGTAGAACGGCCCTTCTCGGCAGCCGCGAGCAGATCCGGGAGCTGATTACGGGCTTCCTCGGCACCCTTGTGCGGGGCTTTGCTCATGGGCCCAACTGTACGGTGCCGTACAGAACGAGTCAAGCGCCCACAGGCTGCGCGAGCCGCGGATGCAGCTTCACTCCTGCGTCAGCAGGAACTGCGACCCCTGGTAGGAGAGCACCGCTCCCTCGGGAGTGATGCGGTCGACGTGCACGCCCTCGAGCGAATCGCCCTCGCGAAGCTTGTGCATATTGACGAGCACCCAGCGGTCCTCGGCTCGCTCCGCGTAGGCATGCAGATCGAGGCGCAGCTGTGGGAGCTGCGTGCCGGGGGTGGCGGTGAGCTGCTGGTAGAGCGGCACTCCGGCATCCGTACCGCGCTTCACCCGCCCGAGACTTCCGGACGGAGGCGGCTCGGCGGCGGGCGCAAAGTCGTCGGGATTCGGGGTCGGCTCGGCCGCCGGCGCTGGCGCTGGCGCTGGCGCGATCATGGCGCTGCGCGGTGCCGGGAGTGCCGCGGGCGCAGCGGCTGCGGGAGTATTCAGCGTGGCAGCCGCGGGAGGCGCGCTCGCCGGCTCGGCCGCGACACGGGCCGGCGCCTGTGCGGGCGCCGGGGCGGGCGCGGGGGCAAGGCCTGCGGCCGGGGTCGCCGCGTGCCGCAACAGGAACCAGGCGACGACGCCGAAATTCGCCACCAGCAGCACCGCGATCGCCACGGCCCACGGGGGGAGTGCGTGACGCCGCGGCGCGACCTTCACCTCGAAGAGTGCCGGACCGCCCTGCCGCTGGCGGTCGCTCTCGGACTTTTTCAAGGCATCGAGGATGAAGGACATCGATCACCCGCCGTGAGTATCGGCTGCCGAGAGCAGCGGCACGTCGGGGCCCGCCACGGCACCGGCGAGCGCGATCTGGGTCTCGCGGCCCGCAATGCCGTCGACCGAGAGCTGATGCTGACGCTGGAACTCGCGCACCAGGCCGGTGAGCTCGGCATCGAACACGTCGCTCGTCGGCGTGCCCGGGTCGACGTGCGCCAGGCGCTCGAGGCTCTGGCGCAGCCAGCGCACCTCCGCGCCGCGCATCCCGGCCGACAGCGCTTTGACCGGCGAGCTCGCCGGGCGCCACAGCATGACGAAGTCACCGAGCCAGAAGTGCGACAGCTCGCCCAGGGACACCGCGTGCGTGCCCGCAAGATCGATGCGCGCATGCTCGTCGTCGAGTCCCGTGAGCACGACCTGGTGGCTGCTGCCGGCCGGGTCGCTCAGCATCAGGATGGCCGGATGGTTGTAGAGGCGCAGCTGGCCGTAGGAGCCGCGCGCGGCGAGGCACTCGAGGTGTGAGCGCGCCGCCTGGGTGCAGGGATCCGTGCCATCGGCCTGATATCTGGCGCCCCAGAGCGCGAACAGCTTGCCGAAGGCGCTGTCGGTATCGGTCTCGGCGGCGTGCGCGCCGAGCAGCTGCGCGAGCGTCGGCGCCGGAGGCGCTGCCGCCACCGCGCTCGCGGGAGTGGTGGCCGCCGCGCCCGAGGCCACGGCGGCACCCGGCGTCACGCCGCCCGTGGCGCGCGCCCCCGGGTTCCACGGGCCGAGCGCCCAGAGTGATGCGGTCACCAGCGCCAGCACCGCGGCGACGCCGGCCGCCGTCGCCCACGGCAGCCAGTACGCCGCGAAGCCGCGGCCGAAGACCTCGGCGGCGGCGCGCCGCACCAGGCGGCCGGTGACCCGGTGGCGGTCGGTGGAATAGGCGCCGAGCAGCGCCCGGTCGCAGATGACATTGATGACGCGCGGCACGCCGCGCGACAGACGGTACACCTCGCGCAGCGCCCACGGGGAGAGGATGTCGGTGGTCGCGCCCGCGACCTGCAGGCGGTGGCGCGCGTAGGCGGTGGTCTCCTCGCGCGACAGGGGATCCAAGTGATAGCGGCCGGTGATGCGTTGCGCCAGCTGGCGGAGCTCGATGCGCGCGAGCAGCTCGCGCAGCTCCGGCTGGCCGATGAGGATGATCTGCAGAAGCTTCTGGGTGTTGGTCTCGATGTTGGTGAGCAGGCGCACCTGCTCGAGCACCTCGGGCGAGAGATTCTGGGCCTCGTCCACCACCAGCACCACGCGGCGGCCCGCGGCGTGCGCCCCGAGCAGGTGGCGGGAGAGGACGTCGACCAGGTCCTTCAAGCTCGCCCGCGACCCGCCCGGCACCTGGATGCCGACCTCCTCGCAGATGGTCAGCAGGAACTCCGGCGCCGTCAGCTTCGGGTTGAGGATGAGAGCGATCTCGGCGTCCTTGGGCGCCTGGGCGAGGAGCGAGCGCACGATGGTGGTCTTGCCGGTGCCGACTTCGCCCGTGAGCTGCACGAAGCCGCCCGACTCGTTGATGCCGTACAGGAGGTGCGCCAGCGCCTCGGCATGGCGCTCGCTCAGGTAGAGGTAGCGCGGATCCGGGGTGATCGCGAACGGCTTCTCGTTCAGGCCGAAGAACTTGAGATACATGGTGCCGGATGCTACTCGATGGTATTTCCGCGGCGCAGCGCCCGCTCGCCGAAGCGCGCCCGCGCCTCATCGAGCGTCGCATCGACCCGCCCGCCGCGGCGCTCCTGCTCGAACAGCCCGAGCTGGGAAGCGGGCTTCAGCTCTGTCAGGACCACGCCGAGCAGGCGAAGTTTCGCACCCGGGTGCGCGCCCAGCCAGCGCTCGAGCAGCTCGGCCGCCACCCCGGCGATAACCCGCCCGGCGGAAGTGGCCGGCGCGATGGCGCGCTGGCGGGTGAAGGTGGTGAAGTCGTGGCGCCGGATCTTCACGCCGACGCATGCGCTGACCAGCTCCCGGCGGCGGAGGCGCTGGCACGCGAGGTCTGCAAGGCGTGCCAACTGTGTCTGCAGCGCGCTCGGATCTGCAATGTCCGTCTCGAACGTGTCCTCGGCGGAGAGCGATTTTTCCTCGGCGTCCGGCACCACCGGCCGCTCGTCGGTGCCGCAGGCGCGCTCGCGCACCCAGGCGGTGTAGCGGCCGAAGAGCGGCCACAGTACCGCATCGGGCGCGGTGCGCAGCTCCGCGAGCGTGTGGATGCCGGCCTCCTCGACGCGCGCGCCGGTCTTGCGCCCGAGGCCGGGGAGCCGCCGCACCGAGAGTGGATCGAGCACCTCGCGGAGGCGCAGAGGCTCGACCACCGTAAGTCCGTCGGGCTTGCCGAGATCGGAGGCGATCTTCGCCACCAGCTTGTTGGGCGCCACGCCCACCGAGGCGGTGAGCCCGGTGAGCTCGCGGATCCGGCGCTTGATGCGGCGCGCGATCTCGACTGCACCGCCCAGCAGCTCCTGGCTGGCGGTGACGTCGAGGTACGCCTCATCGAGAGAGAGACCCTCGACCAGCGGTGTGACCTCGCGGAACGCCCCGAATACGGTGCGCGAGACCTCCTGGTAACGCGCCATGCGCGGGCGCACGCACACCGCGTGCGGGCACAACTTAAGCGCGGTGCGCATCGGCATCGCCGAGCGCACCCCGTAGGGGCGCACCTCGTAGCTCGCGGCGGTCACGACGCCGCGGCCTCCCGCCCAGCCGACGATCACCGGCAACCCGGCGAGGCCCGGGTTGTCGTGCTGCTCGACGGACGCGTAGAAGGCGTCCATGTCGACGTGCAGGACCGCGCGGCTCATGTGCCCCCTTACCTCGCTTCACTTCTCGACGGTAATCGTGATCTTTTTCGAGATCACCGGCGGGTCGTGCGGGATATGGCTCTGGTCGCCGAGGATGAGCTGCAGCGTGTGCTTGCCCGGCGGGAGCGTGAGGGAGGTCTCGGTCTGACCCTTGCCGAAGTGCAGCAGCTTGTCGGTGGCCGGGAGCGGCGCGCCGAGGTCGGCGGGCGGATCGCTGTCGATCAGGAGGTGATGGTGTCCGGTGTTGTCGAACTTGACCCCGGCAGGGGCGATGCCCATGCCTTTCAGACCGAACTGCACCAGCACCGGGCTCTTCACCTTGGCGCCGTTCTTCGGGCTGATGATGTAGACCTCGGCCCCGGGCGGTGAGGGAGTGCGCGCCGCGGCCGAGGCCGGTGGCGTTTGTGCCTGGATGGCGAGCGGCGCGGCCAGGATCAGTGCGGCAAAGATCAGCTTACGCATGTCGACTCCTTCCTCTGTCATTCCAGTGTGAGTGCGCTGTAGGCGAAGTTGAGCACGAACATCAGCATGCCGAACACGAAGTAGAAAAAGGACAGGGCGGTGAGCTTCGCGGCCGTCAGCCACGGCCCCTGGCCATAGACGGTGCGCATGGAGCGGTACATGTACCAGACGAGATACCCGAACACCGCGAAGTCCAGCCAGCCGGAGACGCGCGGCACGAGCGCGCCCAGGCCCCAGGCGAGCGGCAGCACGACGAACACGCACGCATGGTTATGCAGCAGCAGCAACAGGTGCTCGACGTAGAAGTGCCGCGGGCGCCAGTAGAAGAGCATCATGATCGCCGCGAGCAGCGGCAGGAACACGAACATGATGCGCGGCAGATTGTGGCGGAACGCGGCCATCAGGGAGCGGGCATTGTCGGCGCGGATCTTGAGGCAGGCCTGCTGCATGGCCGGCTTGAGCCGCGCCGCCCACGGCCCGTCGTACTGGATCATGCCGCACTCGCGCGCGGCTCGCTGCTCCGCAGTCTCCCCGGGCTGCGCGGGCGCGGTGGTTGCCAGGCTGTCGGCATCCTTGAGCGGAACCACGTGCGCCGCCTTCGGCAGCCCGGTGTCGCTGGTGTCGATCTGTATGACCGCCGGCTTCGAGTGCGTGAGCGAGGCGCACAGGAAGAACACCACCGAGAGCACCAGGTAGAGCCGCACCGGCGGCAGGTAGCGGGCGCGGCGTCCGGCGAGGAATTCACGCGTCAGGAAGCCCGGCC
>DASPSF010000034.1:0-90315 GCA_035624075.1 Steroidobacteraceae bacterium
CGACTATACGCCGCGCAGGTTGCCGCGATGGACCGACTCCCGCGCGACCCCGATAACGACTACACGCGTGAAATCGCCGCCGCGCGCAGGCGGGTCGTCTGTGAGGCGACCCATGCCGCGCTGGCGCATGTCGGATCGTTCTCGTTCGACCCCACGACGCTGCCGGGCCACCTGGAGGGGTTCGCCGGCGTCGCCCAGGTTCCGCTCGGATTCGCCGGGCCGTTGCTGGTGGACGGCGAATACGCCCGGGGCGAGTTCTACGTGCCCCTGGCGACCACCGAGGGCACGCTGGTGGCCAGCTACAGCCGCGGCATGCGCTTGACGCGAGAGGCGGGCGGCGTGCGCACCACGGTGGTCGACGACGCGATGCAACGCGCGCCTTGCTTCGTGTTCCGCGATGCCCGTGCGGCACGAGCCTTTGGGAATTGGGTCGTCAGCAACTTCGATGCCATCAAGGCCAAGGCGGAGGAGACCACTCACTACGGCAGGCTGCGCAACATCGAGCAGTACGCGGTCGGCAAGATGAGGTTCCTGCGCTTTGACTTCACCACCGGCGATGCGGCCGGACAGAACATGGTGACCAAGGCGACCCGGCAGGCGTGCCTGTGGATCCAGCAGCAGGGAATCGACGGCCTCGAGCATTTCGCGCTGGCCGCCAACCTCGACACCGACAAGAAGCACTCCCTGCTCAACAGCCTGCATACGCGCGGCAAGCGCGTGGTGGCGGAGCTCACGCTACCGGCGGCGCTGATAGAGACGATCATGCATACCACGGCCCAGGCGCTGTTCGAGCAGCGGCAGCTCTCGAACCTGGGGAGCCTGTTGTCGGGCTCAGTCAGCAACGGCGCTCATTACGCCAATGCGATCGCCGCGATGTTCATCGCCTGTGGCCAGGACGTGGCCAACGTGGCGGAGTCGTCCGCCGGCTTCAGCTACGGCGAGATCAAGGGCAACGGCGACTACTACGTCTCGGTGACGCTGCCCTCGCTGATCGTCGCCACCTACGGCGGCGGCACCAGTCTTCCCACGCAGCGTGAGTGCCTCGAGGTGCTCGGGGCCTATGGCCACGACCAGGTCCTGAAATTCGCCGAAATCGTCGCCGCCACGGTACTGTGTGGCGAGCTGTCGCTCGGCTCGGCGATCGTTGCCGACGAGTGGGTGTCCGCCCACGAGGCCCTCGGCCGGAGCCGTCCTTAGCGAGCAGCGGCTGCGCCCGCGGTGCTGCCGCGGCAATGGGCGGCGATCTCCCCGGCGAGCGTTGGCAGCAACGCGTCGGGCAGGTCATGGCCCATCCCCTCGATGATGCGCAGTTTCGCGCCCGGTACGTTGCGGGCGGTGTCCCGTCCGGCCTCGACCGGCACCAGCGGGTCGTCAGCCCCGTGGATCACCAGCGTGGGTGCGACGATCCGTCGCAGCAGCCTGCGGCGGTCGCCGGAGGCTACGACCGCGAGCAGCTGCCGGGTGGTCCCGGCCGGATCGTAGGCGCGCCGCACCCAGCCCGTGATGCGCTCTTGCAGCAACGGCCGTTCCGTTGGGAAGCCCGGGCTGCCGATGACGGTGAATACTTCCACCAGATGGGCAATCACCGTCGCGGCGTCGGCGTGCGCCGGCGGACGGTGCATGAACACCCGCAGCGCTTCCTTCGTCGGCGCGGCCCCCTTGCGCCGGCCACTCGCGGACATCATCGACGTCAGGCTGAGGACGCGAGCCGGAAAGCGCGCCGCGAGCACCTGGGCGATCATGCCGCCCATCGAGGCGCCGACCACGTGAGCCTTCCCGATGCCGAGGGCGTCCATCAGACCGAGGGTGTCTTTCGCCATGTCCTCCAGCGAATACGGTGCGAGCACCGGCAGGCCGAGGCGCGCGGCTGTGAAGGCGAGCAACGGGCTCACCCACCGCGCCCGGATCCGGCTCGACAGGCCGCAGTCGCGGTTGTCGAAGCGCACCACGCGATAGCCTGCGGCGGCGAGCTGCCGACAGAAGTCGTCGGGCCAGCCCACGAGCTGCATGCCGAGTCCCATGATGAGCACGATCGCAGGGCTCGAAGGATCGCCCAGTGATTCGTACTCGATGGTCAGCCCGTTGGCCGATACGGCAGGCATGCGAGTGCGGTCCGCTCAGGCGCCGGCCGGCCGCTGCGCATTGCCGTAGATGAAGCGCCGCAGCCCGCGGCGCTCGAAAGGCCGCCAGGCACCCTCCGGCTGAGACAGGCGGTCAGCGATGGCGTAGACCGCGAGCGGATTGAAACCCATGCCGAAGTGGCTGGCTTCGACCTCGATGCTTTCGCTGATGGGCCCCGGGTGCTCGACGCTGCATTGCCAGGCCACGACGCCGTCGGTGCGGCTGAAGATGGAGGTGGTCGGGACGCTCGGCGGCTGGCGCAACGGCCCGTGGATGTCCGGCGCGCCGATCCGGTGTCCGGTGAGCCATTCGTACAGGCGCCACGCATTGGTGGCCTTCGGATGGCCGGTGAACGGTGTGCCGAGGGTGATCACGACCCGGACGTGCTCGGGCGCCGCCTTGGCGAGCTCGCGGGCATAGACACCGCCCAGGCTCCAACCGATCAGGCTGACCTTGCGATCATGCGCGAGCCGCAGCCCCTGCAGCAGCTCCAGGCAGCGCTGCATCACCCCGTGGCGGGGCCCGAGGTTGATCCCCTGCTCCCATCCGTAGGGCGCATAGTTGAGGCGCGCGAGGGAACGCCGCAGCGGCCGCGTGGTGAGGTCACCCGCCAGCATCCCTGGCAATACCAGCACGGGATGGCCGTCGCCGCGGGGCGCGAAGCGCAGTAGCGGCCGTGCGGCGAGGCCGGCGCCGTACTCGAGTCCGGCGCGCCACTCGAGCGCCATGCGCAACAGACCCGGTCGCGCCGCCGGGCTGCTGTGGTGTCCTTGGTGCGGATCGTGCACGCGCATTCCTTCCTTCATCCGGCTCGCGCCCGGCGGTGAGTGGTGCCCGCGGTACGGCTTTGCCGCCGTGACGCGCCGCGCTTGAGATCGGCATGCGCCACCAAGAGGTCCGAGGCGAGCTCGCGCGCATCCGCGACGGCGGCGCGGGCTGCCGTGAAGCCAAATCCTAGCGTCCCCGTGTAGCTCAATACTGTGATGTTGAGCCCAAGCCCATGTTCGACGATCGACACCGGCCAGTATGCCTCCATGCGTGCCCCCGCGGTGTAGAGCGGCACCTGCGGCCCGGGCACGTTGGAGATCACCACGTTGGCGATCGGTGGAATCATGTCAGCCAGGTGGCTGCGGCCGTATAACGCCGCCATGCTGCTCACGATCCACGGCACGCCGATCGAAGGGAAGTCGGTCGGGATCAGCGATCGGGCGCTGCGCGCCAGCGACTTGGTGGCACCGGCGGCGGCACGCACGGCCCGCAGCCGCCGCACCGGGTCGGCGATGTGCGTCGCCAGGTTGACGAGGCTCAGCGTGGCGGCGGTGCCGAAATGTGTGTCGCCGGGATCGCGCAGCGAGATCGGCATCGTGGCGATCAGCGGTGCGCGCGGCACGCCACCGTGCCGCGCGAGGTAGCGTCTCAATGTCCCGCCGCACAGGGCGAGTACCACGTCGTTGATGGTCGCGCCAAAGCGTGCACCGATTGCCTTCAACTCATCGAGGGGCAGCGATGAGACGGCGAAACGGCGCTCCGCGGTGACGGTCACGTTGAGCGGCGTGCGCGGCCCGAATGCCAGATTGCGCAGCAGCTGGCTGCCGGGGTTTGCAGCCGGGCTGCTCACGATCCCGGCCAGCGCGCTCGCCGCGGTCGGCAGGTAACGCACCAGCCGCACATACTGCGCGGCATCGTGGCTGAAGGCCGCTCCCGCGGCCGCGAGCCAGCCCGGCCGATCGCCGCGGGTTCCGGGCGACGCCCGGCGGGATCGGCGCAAGGCGGGCGAAGCATCGAACAGCGTCGCGGCCAGGGCGACACCGGCTGCCCCGTCGAGCACGGCATGGTGAATCTTGAAATAGTAGGCGCGCCGCCCGTCCTCGAGCCCCTCGAGAACGTAGATCGTCCACAGCGGCCGGCTGCGGTCCATCAGCTGCGAATGCAGCTCCGCGACGCAGTCCTCGAGAGCCGCCTGGGTACCGGGCGCGGGCACCTGCACGCGGCGCACGTGGTAGTCGAGGTCGACTTCTTCTCCCTCCACCCAGACCGGATGGGCGAGATGGAGTGGCACCTCGGCGAGCCGTCTGCCGAGCACCGGCGCGCGGCGCACTCCGCTGGCCAGCAGCCGCCTGACCGCCCCGTAGAAGTCAGGCTGGCGTCCCTCGGGCTTGGCGAACAGGTGCAGCGAGGCGACGTGCATCGGCGTGGCTGGCGTCTCCAGATCGAGAAATACCCCGTCGAGGCCCGTCAGTGGCACGATGGCACGTTGCGCGCTCACGCGCGGATCGTACCGAAGTAGCGAACCGCGGCGCCATCCGTAGTTTCAAACGCAACATATCGTCAGGTGACAGAGCATGAAGGCACTGGTGTGCAAGACCTGGGGGCTGCCCGAGACCCTGGTCCTGGAGGATAGGGCCGATCCGGTGGCCGGACCCGGGCAGGCGGTTGTGCGCGTGCACGCCGCCGGGGTCAATTTCCCCGACGCGCTGATCATTCAGAACAAGTACCAGTTCACCCCGACTCTGCCCTTCGTCCCCGGGAGCGAGTCTGCGGGGGTGGTCGAGAGCGTTGGCGAGGGAGTCAAACGGGTAAAGCCCGGCGATCGGGTCATCGCCGTGACCGAGTCAGGAGCTTTCGCCGAGAAGTTGGTGGCTTCTGCCGAGGCGCTGACGCTGCTCCCCGAGGACGTGGCCTTCACCACCGGATCGGCGTTCCTGCTGACCTACGGTACCGCTTATCACGCTCTCGTCGGGCGCGCCGCGCTCCGGCAAGGCGAGACGCTGCTGGTCCTCGGTGCCGCCGGCGGCGTCGGTCTTGCCGCCATCGAGATCGGCAAGGCACTCGGTGCGCGGGTGATCGCCGGCGCCTCCTCGCCCGAGAAGCGCAACGTCTGCCGCGAGCATGGCGCCGACGAGGTGATCGATTACGCCGCCGCGGAACTCAAGCCGGCGCTCGGCGCACTGACTGCGGGGAAGGGTGTCGATGTGGTGTTCGATCCGGTAGGCGGACCCGTCACCGAAGCGGCGCTGCGCAATTGCGCCTGGCGAGGACGGCACCTCGTCATCGGCTTTGCGAGTGGCGAGATCCCGCGCGTGCCGGCGAACCTCACGCTTCTCAAGGGCTGCTCGCTGATCGGGGTGTTCTGGGGCCGCTACATCAGGATGGAACCGGTTGCCTGGGCGGCCGATCTTGAGACGCTCTTCCGCTGGCTGCGCGCAGGCCACCTGCGCCCCCACGTGGCCGAGCGCTACCCGCTCGAGCGCGGCGCGCAGGCGCTCGCGGCCCTGCTGGCGCGCAAGGCGCTCGGGAAGCTCATCATCACGCCGGTGGCGCCGTGAGCGATCGCAGGCTCGCAGCGCTCGATCTGCCTGCCTACCGGGGCATGATCGGCCGGGAGATCGGCACCTCGGGCTGGCAACAGATCGATCAGGCGATGATCGATGCGTTCGCCGAGCTGACCTTCGATCAGCAGTTCATCCACGTTGACCCGGTGCGGGCCGGCGCCACAACACTTGGGGGTACGGTCGCACACGGCTTCCTGGCGCTGTCGCTCCTGAGCCATTTCGCTCACCAGGTCGTGCCGCCCGTTGCAGGGGCCGTGCTGTCGGTGAACTACGGAATCGACAAGCTGCGCTTCCTCGCCCCGGTGCGCGCGGGTGCCAGGGTGCGCGGACGTTTCGCGCTCAAGGACCTGCGCGAGCGCCGAGCGGGCGAATGGCTGCTGGTGCTCGATGTCCGGGTCGAGATCGAGGGGATCGACAAGCCGGCCCTGATCGCCGAGTGGCTGGGACTGCAGCTGCTCTCCTGAGACCTAGGGAGTGCGGCTCAAGCCGCCAGCACCGATCCGAACCGCTCGAGGTGGTAATCCATGTCGCCGAAGCTGGCGTTGATGAGAGTGAGCCGCTTGAAGTAGTGCGAGGTCGAGAGCTCATCGCTCACTCCCATCCCGCCGTGCAGCTGCACCGCCTCCTGCCCGATGAGACGTGCCGAGCGGCCCACGAGGAACTTCGCCGCTGAGAATGCGCGACGACGCTCCGTGGCATCGCTGACGGCAAGCCTGGCGGTCGCCAGGTAGCTCATCGAACGCGCCAGCTCGGCGTGCAGCAGCATGTCGGCCATGCGGTGCTGCAGCGCCTGAAAGCTTCCGATGGGCACGCCGAACTGCTTGCGCGTCCTCGCGTACTCGAGGGTGAGTGCCAGCAGCGCATCCATCGCGCCTACCGCCTCGGCGCACAGCCCCGCGACGGCCACCTCGCTCGCCGCTTCGATCAGCGCGAGTCCTCCGCCCTCGGTACCGATCAGTCCATCTGCCGGCACCCGGACACCCTCGAGCTCAACCTCCGCGACGCTCGAGCCGTCATGAGTCGTGAGCGCGGTCCGTGTCATCCCCTCGCTCGCCCCGGGCACGAGAAACAGTGAGATACCGGACGCTGTGCGGGCCGAGATCACGAGGTAATGAGCGCCGGCGCCATCCGTCACCATCGCCTTGTGGCCATCGAGCACCCAGTGGCCAGCCTCTCTCACCGCTCGGGCCGTCACTGCGTCCAGCCGCCAGCGTGAGTCGCGCTCGCCGTGCGCGAAGGCGAGCCGGATTTCTCCGGCGGCGACTGCCGGCAGGAGCTCCTGCTGTGGCGCGCTGCCCGAGCGCACGAGGATGCCGGCGCCGATGAGAGCGCTCGAGAGATAGGGCTCGAGCACCAGCGCGCGTCCCAATTCCTCCATCACCACCATGGCGTCGAACGCATTTCCGCCGACCCCTCCGAGGGACTCGGGGATCGCGAGGCCGAGAATTCCCAGCTCCGCAAACTGGCGCCAGATCGACGCATCGCAACCGGTGCCGGAGCGCGTGATAGCCCGCCGCCGCTCCAGACTATAGGTCGCCGTGAGATAGCGGCGCAGCGAGTCGCGCAGCTGGATCTGTTCTTCAGTGAACGCGAAATTCATGTCTCTCTACAGTCCCAGCATGTGCCGCGCAATGATGCCGCGCTGAACCTCGTTCGAGCCGGCATAGATGGAGGCTTTGCGATAGTTGAAGTAGCGGCCGGTGATGCCGATGCCGGCGGGCGGACCCGCGAGCAGGCCGGTCCAGTCTGCGGCCAACGCCTGTGGCTGATAGAGCGGGGCATAGGGCCCCAACGCTTCCATCGCCAGTTCCGAGATGGTCTGCAGAATCTGGCTGCCCCGGAGCTTGAGCAGCGAAGCCTCGGGACCCGGAGTATCGCGTTCGCGGTCCATCGCAATGACTCGCAGCACCATGACTTCGAGCGCCATGAGGTCGATCTCCGCTTCCGCGATGCGGTCACGGAAACGGGGCGTCTCGATCAATGGCCGGCCGCCGCCGGTAGGGGCCGCCGCGGCGATGGCCTTCAATTCCCGCAGCGCGCGCTTGCTCGGACCCAGAGCGGCGTTCGAGACGCGCTCGTGACCGAGCAGGAATTTCGCGTAGGTCCAGCCCTGGTTCTCTTCGCCTACCCGATTGGCGACCGGCACCTCGACGTCCTTGAACCACACCTCGTTGATTTCGTGCTCGCCGTCGAGCATCACGATCGGCCGCACGCTGATGCCCGGCGACTTCATGTCGATCAGCAGGAAGGAGATGCCGTTCTGCGGGCGCCCCTCGCTCGAGGTTCGCACCAGACAGAAGATCCAGTTGGCGTGCTGGGCGAGCGTGGTCCAGGTCTTCTGGCCGTTCACGACATAGCGGTCGCCGCGGCGCTCGGCCCGGGTCTTGAGCGAGGCGAGGTCGGAGCCGGCGCCGGGCTCGGAATACCCCTGGCACCACCAGTGCTCGCCGTTGAGGATCCGTGGCAGGAAGTACTCCTGCTGCGCCGGGCTGCCGAACGCCATGATGACCGGCGCCACCATCCGCGGACCGAAGGGCAGCACCGGAGGCGCGCCGGCGAGGGCGCATTCCTCCTCGAAGATCAGGAGGCGCGCGGGATCCCACTCCTGGCCTCCGAAGCGCCTGGGCCAGCTCGGTGCCACCCAGCCACGCCGGTTGAGGATCCGCACCCAGGTGAGGAAGTCCTCGCGATCGAGGCGCTTGTGACCGAGCACCTTGTCACGGATCGAGTGCGGCAATTCCGCGGCGAGGAACGCGCGCACCTCGTTCCTGAACTGCTGTTCCTCGGCTGAAAAGTTGAGATCCATCGGGGCTCCGTGCGCGGTCTGGCGAGAACCCTACAAAATCCAACCCAGCCGGGTCCAGTCGCATCTTCCGATATTTGACTGATGCGCATGAGGAACGTATTAATCGCACGCGATGGACCGGCGCGATTTTCTCCAGACCGCCTCCCTGTCGGCCGCCGCGCTGGCATGGCCCCGGTTCGCGGGCGCCGCCGAGCTGCCCTTCAACCCGACGCCGGCCGAGGGCTGGCGGACCTTTGAGCTAACCACCCGGGTCACGCCAGCCCCCGGGATCACGCGCGTCTGGCTGCCGCTGCCATCGCTTCAGGACGATGCCTGGGTGAAGCCGATGGGGAACCTGTGGCGCGGCAATGCCGCCGACATCCGGCCGGCGGTCGATCCGGTCGAGGGTGCGCAGATGCTGGTTGCCAGCTGGCCCGCCGGCGACGGTCCGGCGGCGGAGCTGGAGCTGCTCAGCCGTTTCAGCGCCCGTGACCGGGCAGTAAATTTTGACCAGGCAGAGGGCGTGCCAGCGCTCGATCCGGCCACGCTGGCACGCTGCACGGCAGCGACGCGACTGATACCGATCGATGGGATCGTGCGCACCACTGCGCTCGACATCACGCGCGGCAGCACCCACGATCTCGACAAGGCCCGCGCCATCTACGAATGGGTGGTGGAGAACACCGAACGCAACCCCAGGACGCGCGGCTGCGGCCTGGGCGACATCCGCTTCATGCTCGAGACCGGTGACCTCACCGGCAAATGTGCTGATCTCAATGCGCTCTACGTCGGGCTGGCACGCGCGGTCGGCCTGCCGGCGCGCGATCTGTACGGCATCCGCGTTGCCGACTCGCGCTTCGGCTACAAGTGTCTCGGCAAGAGCGGCGACGTGAGCAAGGCCCAGCATTGCCGGGCCGAGGTCTGGCTCACCGACCATGGCTGGGTGCCGGTCGATCCCGCCGACGTGCGCAAGGTGGTGCTCGAGGAAAAGCCCGGCCTCACCCTCAGCGATGAGATCGTCGTCGCGGTGCGTGAGAAACTCTTCGGAGCGTGGGAGACCAACTGGTTACCCTATAACACCGCGCACGACGTGGCCCTGCCGGGATCGTCCGGACCGGCCATCGCGTACCTGATGTACCCGCAAGGCGAGGCCGGTGGCAACCGGCTCGACAGCCTCGACCCGGAGAAATTCGCTTACACCATCACCGCGAAGGAGATCGCGGCCTGAACGCCGGGCCGCGCGCCTCGCCCGTCATCCGGAACGGGTCAGCAACAGCAACGTCACGGTGATCGTGATCGCGCCGCCGATGCGGGTGGCGATCTGGGCGAAAGGCATGAGCTGCATGCGGTTGGCGGCGGTCAGGATCGCCACATCACCGGTGCCGCCCTGACCCGCGCGGCAGGCGATGACGATGGCCGTGTCGATGGGGAACAGGCGCATCCAGCGTCCGACGAAGAATCCGGTGGTCACCAGGGTGAGCACCGTGGCGATGATGGTGAGCAGGTTGCGCGGGGCGAAGGCCGCGATCAGCCGGTCCCAGGGAGTGAGTGCCACCCCGATCGCGAACAGCAGCGGATAGGTCACGGCGCGGCGAAAGAATTCATACACCACGTGCGCACCCTGCTGCAGAGAGGGCGGGACCGCCTGCAGCAGCTTGAGGAGCACCGCGAGCAGCAGCATGGCGACCGGTGCCGGCAAACGGAAGGTCTGGAAACAGATCAGGCCGAGCAGATAGAGCGTAATGACCAGCAGCCCCGCGGCGGCGATGTGCGTGACGTCGAGGTTGACCGGCGCGTCCTGCTCATGGGTGGCGAGCTCCTCGCTCTCCTCGGGCTGCAGGCGGCCTTCGCCGGTCAGGTGCGGGAACCGGCGGCCGAGAAAACTCAGCGTACCCGCGAGCAGGATCGCCGTCAGGCTGCCGAACATCACCGGCGGCAGCACCTGCGCAAACAGCTCGCCCTGCGGCTGGTGCCACAGCGCTCCGTAGCCGACCGACAGCGGGATCGCTCCCTCGCCGACACCCCCGGCCATCACCGGGATCACCACCATCAGCAGGGTATGGCGGGCACCGAGCCCGAGAGCGGTGCCGACCGCGGTGCCGACCAGCAGCGCCGCCAGCGAGCCAGCCACCATGGGCACGAACAGCCTGAGGAAGCCCCTCACGAGCAACACCCGGTCCATGCTGAGTATGCTGCCGACGATCACCGCCGCGATGAACAGGTAGAGAAAGTTGGTCGAGCGGGTGAAATCGGTGACCGTGCTGACGATCTGAGCGGGAATCAGATGCTGGTAGTTCAGGAACGACGGAACGAACGTGGCGAAGATGGCCGCCCCGCCGATCTGGTTGAGGAGCGGCACGTGTCGGCCCAGCTCGGCGCAGGTGAAGCCGAGCACCGCCAGCACGCCGATCATCATGTTGATCTCGGTGGGCAGCTTGCCGGCGGCGACAAAGTACGCCACCACGCCGAGCAGCGCGACGTACACCGGCACCGGGATCACGCCGATGCGCAGCTCCATGATCCGCCACCAGACCTGTGGCCAGGCACGTGTGTTGTTCATGGGGACCACCTTAATCGCCGAGCCCGGCATCATTCCAGTCCCGAATGGACTGATAACCACAAACTCGAAGCCGGCGCCGTCCGGCGGATGCAGACTGTGTTGTTATGGCGGATCCGTTGGTTTACATCGTCGGCGGGCTCCTGGTCGGCATCATGGTGGGCCTGACCGGCGTCGGCGGCGGCTCGCTCATGACGCCGCTGCTGATTCTGGTGTTCGGCCAGTCGCCGGCGACGGCCGTGGGCACCGATCTCGCGTTCGCCGGGATCACGAAGGTCGCCGCCACCGCATCTTTCGGCTATAGCCGGCGCATCGACTGGAGAGTCGTCGGACGTCTGGCGCTCGGAAGCATCCCCGGGGCCCTGGCAGCGATCGCCTGGTTCTGGCTGTCGCCGAGCCCGCTGGTCGTCGACCATCTGATCCTGCGCGCGCTCGCCGTGATGCTGGCCATTACCGCCGCGGGTCTGCTGCTGCAGCATTCGCTGCGGCACCTCGGCTTGAGGCTCGCCGCCTCGATTGCGGGTGCCGAGCGTTACCAGCGCGTGCTCACGCTGCTGTCGGGATTTCTCATTGGCGGCGCGGTCGCTCTGACCTCGGTCGGCGCGGGCGCGCTCGGGACGGTGGCGCTCGTCTGGCTCTATCCGCTGCGCCTTCCGGGGGACCGGCTGGTCGCGACCGACATTGCGCACGCACTGCCCATCACCGTCATCGCGGGCCTGGGGCACGCCGCCCTCGGACACCTGAATCTTCCGGTGCTGGCGTGCCTCCTCATCGGCTCCATCCCGGGGATTCTCATCGCCTCGCGGCTCGCGATCCGTCTGCCGCAGGCGATCACCCGGGCGCTGGTCGCCACCATGCTGGTGGTGGCGGCGGGGCGCGTATTCCTCACGAGCTAGCCGCGCGGGATCGTGCGGCTCAGGTCTCGTGCAGGCCGCACTCGCGCTTCAGGCCGAAGAACCGCAATCCCTCGGGCGAGCCGGCGTCGCCGAGCGAGCGGGTCGTATGCCAGTCGCCGATCGAGAGGTATCCCTGGTTCCAGAGCGGATGGTACGGCAGCGCATTTTCCCGCAGGTAACTGCCGACCTCCCGATCGGTCCAGTCGAAGATGGGGTGCACGCGGTAGCGGCCGCGCCTGAACTCGATCGGGGCGATGCGCGCGCGGCTCGGAGCCTGCGCGCGGCGCAGGCCGGAGATCCAGGTCTCCGCGCCCAGCTCGGCGAGCGCCCGCTCCATCGGCTCCTGTTTGTTGATGCGGTTGTACTGCTCGATGCCGCTGAGTCCCTGTTCCCACAGTCTGCCGAAGCGCGTCTCCTGCCATGCCGGGGATGCCTCGGAACGGAACACTCGCAGATTCAGCTTGAGCCGCCCGGCGAGCTCATCGACGAAGCGGTAGGTTTCGGGGAACAGGTACCCGGTGTCGATCAACACCACCGGAATTCCCGGGCTCACCCGCGTCACCAGGTGCAGCGCGACAGCCGCCTGGGCGCCGAAGCTCGAGGTCAGCACATGCGTGCCCGGCAGCAGCTCGAGCGCACGCGCCACACGCTCGCTCGCCGGGAGCGACTCGAATCTGCGATTGAGACCGGCGAGCGCGAGCTCCTCGTTCGAGGCCCCGCCGTCCGACAGCCAGCGCATGAGCATCTTTCAAATATTACTGAAGCGATCGCCGCGAGGTTAATGCAATGAGTTATGAGCCGATAACCCGGAGCTAGACCTGCTGCGTGTGCCGCGCCTCGAGCTCACGCATGACGCGCTCGAGCTTCAACCCCCTCATCCGCAGCAGCACCAGCAGGTGGTAGATGAGGTCCGCCGCCTCGTCGATCACCTGGCGGTCGCTGCCGCCCGCGGCGGCGAGCGCAACCTCGAGACCCTCCTCGCCGACCTTCTGCGCAATCCGCGACCAGCCGGCGGACAGCAGCTTCGTCGTGTAGCTGCCCGCCGGCCGCTGCCGGTCTCGATCCTCGATCACCCCCTCGAGCGTCGCGAGGAATCGCGACGCATCGCTCTCGATCTGCGGCGCGTCGCCGAAGCAGCTGCCGTCTCCGAGATGGCACACGGGCCCGCGGGGCCACGCCCGGATCAGCAGCGCATCGTGGTCGCAGTCCCGGCGGATCTCCGCGAGATCGAGTGAATGCCCGGAGGTCTCTCCCTTCTCCCACAGCTCTCCGCGGGAGCGGCTGAAGAACACCACGCGGCGGCGGGTCAGAGTGGCGAGCAGCGCGTCGCGGTTCATATAACCGAGCATGAGCACCGCACCGCTGCCGGCGTGCTGCACCACGGCCGGAAGAAGCCCCGCACCCTTGTCGAAGTCGAGCGAGTCGAGCGTCGCCAGACTGACGCCGTGGCTTACCATGCGCATGAGGTCTCCAGGTCGGTGGGCCGGACCGCGATGCCGGCGTAGCGGAGCTCGCGCTTGAGCTCCGGGATCCGGATCGCCCCCGAGTGAAACACGCTCGCCGCGAGCGCCGCATCGACGTCCGCTCGCGCAAATACCTCGACAAAGTGTCCGACGGTTCCCGCGCCGCCCGAGGCCACCAGCGGCACGCGGCAGCTCTCGCGCACCTGAGAGAGCTGCTCGATGTCGTAGCCGCCGCGCACGCCGTCGTTCGACATGCAATTGAGGACGATTTCGCCGGCGCCGCGGTCCTGTACCTCGCGCAGCCACTCGAGCAGGCTTCGCCCGCTGTCGCTCGCCCGCCCCGGGTCGCCGGTCATTTCCCACACCTCAAAGCCGCGCGCCGTGCGGCGACTGTCGATACCGACCACCACGCACTGTGACCCGAAGCGCCGGGCGAGGAGGTCGATCAGCGGCGGATTTCCGAGCGCCGGTGTGTTGACGGACACCTTCTCCGCGCCCGCGTTGAGCACCGCCTCGGCGTCCGCCACCGAGCGGATGCCGCCGGCGACGCAGAAGGGAATATCGAGGACCGCGGCAACGCGCTTCACCCAGCCGCGATCGACTAGGCGGCCCTCGGGGCTCGCCGCGATGTCGTAGAACACGAGCTCGTCGGCTCCCTCGGCGCGATAGCGTTGCGCGAGCGCGAGGATGTCACCCGCGATCTCGTGGTCGCGGAAGCGCACGCCCTTGACGACCGCGTCGTCGCGAACGTCTAGGCAGGGGATAATTCGCCGGGCAAGAATGGCCGTAACTCCTCAGCTGAGATCCGTTCCTCGAGCATCGCCGTGCCGCTCACGGCGGCGGCGAGCCCGACGCCCTCGAGCGCCGTCAGGTCGTGGCGGTCGCGGATGCCTCCCGAAGCCTGCCACTCGAGCCCGGGAAAGCGCGTGAGACACTCCCGATAGAGCCGCAGGTTCGGGCCCCGCAGCATTCCGTCACGTTCGATGTCGGTGCACAGCACGTGCTGCAGGCTCGCGCCGAGGAATGCCGAGACCGCCTGGGCAAGGTCGAGCGTGCTGTTGCGGGTCCAGCCGTCAGTGCGCAGCTGCGGCTCGCCGCCCGGACCCAAGCGCACATCGAAGGCGAGGCAGATGCGCTCCGGCCCGAACTGCTGAAGCCACGCCGCGACCTCGCCGGGCCGCTCGATGGCGGCCGTGCCGACGACCACGCGTGCGATACCCGCCGACAGCAGCGTCTCGATGACGGACGCATGGCGCACGCCGCCGCCGACCTGGAGGCGCAGCGACTTGAGCCGTGCGAGCGCCATGATGATCGGGAGGTTGCCCGCGAGCCCGTCCTTGGCCCCATCGAGATCCACCACGTGCAGCCAGCGGGCCCCGAGCCGGTGGTAGCGCCCGGCGAGCTCGGCGGGCTCGATGGAGTAGCTGGACTCGGTGGCGAAGTCGCCCTGCCGCAGCCGCACGCAGCGCCCGCCGCGCAGATCGATGGATGGGATGAGCAGCATCGGCTCAGAGTCTCAGGAAGTTCCCGAGCAGCCGTGCTCCGGTCTTGCCGGAGCGCTCGGGATGGAATTGCGCGCCGCAGAAGTTTCGCTTCCGCACCACTGCCGCGAGCCGATTGCCGTAGTGCGTTTCTGCCAGGGTCTCGCCGTTTACGGGCGCGGCGTAGGTGTGGACAAAATAAGCGTAGTCCTGCGCCGTGATTCCCGCGAGCAGCGGGTCCTCGCAGCTCGGCCGCAGCTGATTCCAGCCCATGTGAGGTACCGGGCGCCCGGGCGCGCCGTGAATGCGGCGCACGGTACCGGGGAGAAGTCCCAGGCACTCGGTACGTTCCTCTTCGGAAGCCTGATAGAGCAGCTGCATTCCGAGACAGATGCCGAGCACGGGTTGCGTCAGCGTGCGGATGACGTTGACCAATCCCGCCTCGCGCAGGCGCTGCATCGCATGACCGGCGGCGCCGACGCCCGGCAGCACGACCCGATCGGCGCTGGCGATGGTACTGCCGTCCGCGCTCACCACTGTGAGCGCCCCGAGGCGCTCGAACGCAAAGCGCAGTGAGGCGACATTGGCGCCGCCGCTGTCGGCGATCACGACCGCGGTGGTCATCACAACACGCCCTTGGTGCTCGGCAGCTGCTGCCCTTCGCGGCGCAACGCCTGCCGCAGCGATCGGCCGACTCCCTTGAAGCAGGCTTCCACCATGTGATGCGCGTTCTCGCCGCGCACCGTCACGTGAATCGCCGCCCCGAGGCCCTCGCCCAACGATCTGAAGAAATGCGGCACCAGCTCGGTCGGTAACGCCCCGACCGTGTCCCGCCTGAAGCGCCCGTTGAACTTCACGAACGCACGCCCGGAAAGATCGACCGAGACGACGGCCTGCGACTCGTCCATCGGCAGCAGGAAGCCGTAGCGCGCAATGCCTGCCTTGGAGCCGAGTGCCTGGCGCAGCGCCTGTCCGAGCGCGAGCGCTGTGTCCTCGACCGTGTGGTGCTCGTCGACCTCGAGATCACCCTGACAGGAGAGCTCGAGCGAGAAGCCGCCGTGGGCGGCGAGGGAGCTCAGCATGTGGTCGAAGAAACCGATTCCGGTCGCGATCGGGCCGGGCGTGGGGTCGTCCAGGTTCACCCGCACGCGCACCCGCGTCTCCCCGGTCTCCCGCACAACCTCCGCCCGCCGCGCCAGCAGCGCTCTCACCACCTGCGGCCAGCGGTGCTCCGTCGGTCCCTCGCGGCGCACGGTGAAGCCCCGCAGATTGAGATTCGCGGCGAGCTCCAGATCCGTGTCCCGGTCGCCGATCACGGCGCTCGCCTCCCGATCGATCGAGCGCTCGAGCAGATACTGCTCGATCAGCCCCGGCCTGGGCTTGCGACACGCGCAGCCCTCGCCCGGCAGGTGCGGGCAGACGAACACCGCTTCGAACTCGATGCCCTGGGAGCTGAAGGCGTCGAGCACGAATGACTGGACCTCATCGAATGCCGGGCGGGGGAAGCGCGGTGTGCCGAGCCCGTCCTGGTTGGTCACCATGACGAGCTGGTAGCCCCGCGCGGTGAGTTCGCTGAGCGCCGCGAAGACGCCCGGCATGAAACGCACCTTCGACAGGGAGTCGACCTGGCAGTCCGCGGGCTCCTCGATGAGGGTGCCATCGCGGTCGAGGAACAGCGTCGGGGTGCGCGCCGTCATGCCCACGCCCGCATGAGCCGCGCGTTCTGCGACGCCGTGCCGATCGTGACCCGCAGCGCACCCGGCAGCTCCGGGTACGTGCGCAGGTCGCGCACCAGCAGCCTCGCCGCCCTGGCGCGCGCCAGCGCCTCGGCCGAGTCCCTGAACTGCGCCAGCAGAAAGTTGGCGGCGCTCGACCAGACCCGCACCACGCGCGGCAACCGCGCCAGCGCGTGCGCGACCAGCTCGCGCTCGGCCCGGATCTGCGTGACGCGCGCCCGCATCGCCTCGAGCTCCGCGGGCTGGAGGAGCCTCAGGGCCGCCTCGAGCGTCAGCTGCGTGATCGCGTAAGGAGCGATGACCTTCCTCAGGAGCCCGACGATCTCGGGATCGGCGATCAGGGTTCCGCAGCGCGCGCCCGCGAGCCCATGGGCCTTGGACAGTGTTCGCAGCACGCAGAGATTCGGATGCGCGGCGATCTGCTGCGCGAGACTCTCGTGGCGCGCGAACTCGATGTACGCCTCATCCACCACGACCAGCGCGCGCCCGGCGAGCGCGCGCGCGACCCGCAGCAGCGCCTGCGGCTCGAGAAGATTCCCGGTCGGATTGTTGGGCGAGCACAGGAAGACGATCTTGACCTGCGCGGTGCACGCCCCGAGAACCGCCGCCTCGTCGAGCGTGAAGCCCTCCGCGGCGCGCAGCGGCACCGAGCGCACCGCCGCCCCCTGAATCTGCGCCGCGACCGCATACATTCCAAAGGTCGGCGGACAGACGAGCACCGCATCGAGCTCCGCCCGGCAAAAGGTGCGAATCAGCAGATCGATGGCCTCATCGCTCCCGCGTGACACGAGGACCGAATCACGCGCGACGCCGTAGAGCCCGGCGAGACGCTCGACCAGTGCGCGCGGCTGCGGCTCGGGATAGCGATTGAGGCCCGCATGGGATTCGTCTCCCGGAACCCTCCAGGGCAGCTCGTTGGCGTGCAGCCGCGTGAGCTCCGGCTCCCAGGCCGCCGGCGCATAGGCCTCGAGCGCCACGATGGCCGGCCGCGCAAGTTGCGTGACCCAGCTCATACGATGACGCCCGGTTTGGCGGCGGCGCTCGCCACGTCCAGCGCCTCGAGCCGGCGCGTGATGGCATTCGCGTGCCCGTCCAGTCCCTCGAGCTGCGCGAGCTCGATCGCGGTTGCGGCCAGCGTGCGCAGTCCCGCCGGGGTGACCTCCTGCACCGGGATGGTCTTTACGAAGTCGCGCACCGACAGGCCGCTCAGGGTTCGCGCGTGTCCGTCAGTCGGCAGCACGTGGTTGGGACCCGAGCAGTAGTCGCCCAGAGTCTCCGCGGACCAGCAGCCGACGAAGATCGATCCGGCGCTTTGCACCTCACGCAGCCAGCGGCGCGGTTGCTGCAGCTGCAGCATCAGATGCTCGGGGGCGTAAGTGTTGACGACGTCAATCGCCGTCTCGGGGTTCGGCACCACGATCGCCCGGCAGCCGCTCAGGGACCTGTCGAGGATCACCCCGCGCCTGAGCCCGGCGCGTTGCCGGCCAATCTCCGCGACCAGGGCCTCAGCGAGCCTGCGGCTCAGCGTCACCACGATCGCCTGCGCGAGGGCGTCGTGCTCGGCCTGCGCGAGGATGTCGGCCGCCACGAGCTCGACGCGTGCTGACTCGTCGGCCACGATCATGACCTCCGAGGGCCCCGCGGGCAGATCACAGGCGCACCCCTCGGGGTCGGCGGCGACCAGGGACTTGGCGGCCGTCACCCACGCATTGCCGGGACCGAAGATCTTGTCGACCCTGGGGATCGACTCGGTGCCGAAGGCGAGCGCGGCGATCGCCTGGGCGCCTCCGACCTTGAAGACCTGATCGATTCCGCAGAGCGCGGCCGCGGTCAGCACGGCCGGGTGTACCCGTCCATCCTTCATGGGTGGTGTGCAGAGGATGCGGGTGGGGCAGCCCGCGAGCCGGGCGGGAATCGCGAGCATGATCACGGCCGAGGGCAGCGGTGCCGTTCCGGCCGGAACGTACAGCCCCACGGACTGAATGGGGCGGATGATCTGCTCACACCGCACCCCGGTCTCGGTCTCGAGCAGCAGAGGCCTCGGCTCCTGTGCCTGGTGAAAACGTTGCACGTTATTGATCGCGCGGGAGAGCGCAGCGATCTGTTCGGCGGTCACGCGGCCGCGCGCGTCGGCAAATTCCGCCGGCTCCACGGCGAAGCCCGCGAGGTCGACCGCGTCGAAGCGTCGCGTCAGGACACGCAGGGCCTCATCGCCCCCCTGGCGCACCTGCGCGATCACCTCGCGCGCCAGCCGCTCGATGTCGGAGCGCGCCGCGCGGGCCGGCCTCGCGAGCACGTTGCGGCGCCCGGCCTCATCGAGGCTGCTCCAGTCGAGGACGCGCATGGATCCTCAGGCGAGCATCTTCTCGACCGGCAGGACGAGGAGGGCGCTCGCGCCGGCTTTCTTGAGCGATTCGAGCGTCTCCCAGAAGACGTTCTCGCGGCACACCGCGTGCACCGCGACCCGGTCGGTATAGCCCTCGAGCGGAATGATGGTGGGCGCCTCCGAGCCTGGCAGCAGCCGGCGGATCTCGGAGAGCGAGGCGCGCGGCGCGTGCAGCATGATGTACTTGCTCTCGCGCACCTGCTGGACGCCGTCGATGCGCTGCAACAGCCTCTCGACCCATTCGGCCTTCTCGCTCGGCAATGCGACCGGGGTGCGGATGAGGACCGCGTGGCTCTCGAGCACCGTCTCGACCTCGGTCAGGTGATTGGCCTGCAGCGTCGAGCCGGTCGAGACCAGATCACAGATGAGATCCGCGCGCCCCAGGCGCGGCGCGATCTCCACCGATCCCGAAAGCGTCACGATGACCGCGTTGGCGTCCCGCTCGCGAAGGTAGCGCCCGAGGAGGTGAGGGTAGGTGGTCGCGATCCGCCGGCCGTCGAGCGCCGAGACACCGCGATAGGCAAAGCCCTCCGGCACCGCGAGCGCGAGGCGGCAGCGCCCGAACTCGAGATTGCGCAGCGGCGCGAGCGTTTCGCCCTCGCCGCGGCCGCGCAGCGAGAGACGCTTCTCCTCGAGCACGTTGAGCCCGACCAGCCCAAGGTCGCAGACGTCCTCGCGCACCAGGTCCGGAATGTCGTCGTCACGCACGAACAGCACATCGAGCGGCATGTTCTCGCCATACCCGAGGAGCTGATCCTTGCCCCGCGAGAGCTTCACGCCACAGCGGGTCAGCAGGTCGAGCGACGGCTCGGTCAGACGCCCCGACTTCTGCACCGCAATCTTGAGACGCAGCTCGTCCATGAAGAGTCCGCGGGTCAGGCGTCAGCGGCAGCAGCGGGCCGCAGTCCGCCGAGCCGCTGCACGGCGGTCTCATAGCCCCCATTGCCCCGGGTGAGAAAGCGCGCGACGCGCCCGATGGTCGTGACACTGACTCCCGAGCGGCGGTGGATCTCGCGATAGGGGATGTCGCGCCGCAGGAGATCCACCACCGCCCAGCGGTCGGCCATCGCCTGGATTTCCATGGGTGTGCACAGATCCCTCAGGAACGCGCGCACCTCGTCGGGGGTCTTGAGGGCTGCGAGCGCCGCGCACAGGTTGCGCTCAGCCAGGGCTTCCTGGCGGGGGCTGACGTTCTCATGGGTTTTCATGTTGTCTAATGTACTAGCGCATTAGTACAAAAGCAAGCAGGAGGCGCCAACTCAAGAGTCCGTTACAACGGGCGGCTTGAGTTCCGCGCGAGCGATGATAGATTCGGCTGCACGGTTTGAATGTGGCCGCGGTGAAGCCTGGGATGTGAGTTCGTGCGGCGGCTGTACTGGTGGCAACCCCCCGTATTGCTGTTGGCCGCGGTGGCGGCGACGGCCCAGGCCCAGACCTCGAGCCAGAGCGGTCAGGCCTCACCCAATCCAGCCGGGGGCAGCACGGCACCCGCCAGCCCTGACCAGATACCGGCAACCTCCGCCGAGACCAAGCCGCAAGTCACGATCACGGCGCCGCGTGAGCAGGCATTGCCGGACCTGCCGGCGGATGAATTCAACCGGTGCATGGGCATGGTCGGCTACGAAACGATTGACTACACCCAGGGGGTGCTGTGCGAAGCCCAGCTCAGCCGCGAGAAGCATGTCGTGATCGAGGCGTGCATCGACAAGAAGGGCGACACCGCGCCGTCCAGGATCATTCAGGCCTGCACGGAATCGCTGGACCGTAATATCTACGAGGGCAACTCACGCTATTTTCTGTTTGCCAGCCGGGCTGCCGGGTATTTCGCCCAGGGCGACAAAGAGCATGCGCTCCAGGATTTCAATGAGGCCGTCAAACTGGCACCCCGCAACGCCTACCTCTATTACAACCGGGGCGTCTTCTATGCGGCGCAATCCGATAGCGAGGCGGCCCTGCGCGACTTCGACACTGCCATAGGGATCAACTCCACACTGGTCCCCGCGCTGCGCCAGCGGGCGCGGATCTACCAGGCCCGCGGCAATTTCATCGATGCACGCCAGGACTACTCGAAGGCGATCGGTCTGCAGCCACAGACCGCTGCGTTGTGGAGCGAGCGGGGCTACGTAGCGCTGCGCCAGCAGGACTACGAAAGTGCCGTCAGGGATGAGGCCGAAGCCATCCGACTCGACCCAAAGCTGGCGCGCGCCTACTTCCTGCGTGGCGCTGCCACGGCGTTCGGAGGCGTTGGCGGCTCGCCGAACGCTATCGACGACGTCAAGACAGCAGTGAGCCTCGATCCTTCGCTCGCCAATTACGTGAGGCTCAAGGGCAAGGCGGTCTCATTGGCGCTCCCGCCCTAGGTGGAACGATGCCTTCGGCCGCCTCGTCAGCCCGCGGGTGCGACAGTTCCTTCAGGTCAGACATACACCCAGCAGGTTGGCATCGAACAGCCACTCGAGTCCCGCCCGCCGCGCCTCGATTTCCTCGAGTGCTGTCACGAGCAGTGTGGGATCGTGGTCGCAAGACGAATCCGATCCTGCGGCCAGTGCGTTTCCGTCGTGTGTGTCGAGCTGCATCCTTTCCGTTGGAGTCAGTGGACGGAGCAAGTGGTTCTTCGAAGCCGGGCTGCTTGTGACGTACATAGGTGTTGAGGTGCAACCAGCGTGCCAGGCGATGTGGCGGCCGTGGTCCCTGGCAGCGGCTCCCCGCCAACCTTTCCGTGCTCAAAAACGGGGCGTGTGGTCAGCTACCTGCCCGAGCATGGGGCATGCGCGTTACCGGGCGATGACGGCGGTGCGGCGATCACGGCTCATCTTTGTAGGTCTCGCGCAGCAGCTTCTTATCGACCTTGCCGATGCTGGTGAGCGGCAGGCTGTCGACGAACTTGATCTGCTCGGGCACCGCAAACCGGGAGATCAGCCCCTGCTGCACGTAGGAAGACACATGTGCGCGAAGCTCGTCTGCCGCGACCTTGCCGGCAAATTCGGGCAGCAGGACAATCAGGGCTAACGGTCGCTCGCCCCATTTCTCGTCCTTCACGGCGATGACGGCGGCCTTGCTGACGCCTTCCTTCTCCAGAAGGATGTCCTCGAGCTCGATCGAGGAGATCCATTCGCCGCCGCTCTTGACGACATCCTTGAGCCGATCGGTGACATGGACATAGCCTTCGCCGTCGATCATCCCGATATCGCCTGTGTGCAGGTAGCCGCCAGCCCAGAGCTGCTCGGACGCCTCCGCGTTATTCAGGTAGCCCATGGTGAGCCAGGGGGCCCGTACGACGATTTCGCCGGTAGATTTCCCGTCATGCGGGACATCCGCCATGTCGGCGTCCACGATGCGCAGCTCCACCATCGGTCCGGGCAAACCGGACTTGGTCCGATGCACGACGTCCTGCTCGATGTCTCCCGTCAGCTGCTCGGTGCCGACCAGCGCGCTGGTCAGGAACGGGCACGCCTCGGAGAGGCCGTAGCCGCAGAAGACATCGATGCCTCGCTCGAGCGCCGCCCTGGCGAGCGATCGTGGGAGCGCCGAGCCGCCGACGACCATCTTCAGCCTGGAAAGGTCGACGTCGCGAGAACCGGGCGCCGTAAGCAGCATCTGCAGGATGGTCGGGACACAGTGCGTGAAGGTGACGCCCTCGTCCTTGATCAGGCGCAGGAAGATTTCAGGCGAGTAGCGGCCCGGGTACACCTGTTTGACACCGCTTGCGGTCGCGGTATACGGGCAGCCCCACGCATGCACGTGAAACATCGGCGTCATCGGCATGTAGACGTCGTCGCGATGAAACCGGCCTTGGGCCGGGGCCAGGCCATAGGCGACCAGCGCCGCCAGGGTGTGCAGCACCAGCTGACGATGGCTGAAGTACACGCCTTTGGGCCGGCCGGTCGTGCCGGTCGTGTGGAAAGTAGTCGCCCGCGTGTTCTCGTCGAAATCGGGGAAGTGGAAAAACGGCGAGCTCGCCGCCAGCAAGGCCTCATATTCGGATGCCACCGGCAGGCGCGTCGGTGGCACGTCCTGGCGATCGCTCAGCAATACGAACCTGCGCCCGGTTCCCAGCTGGTCGCCGAGCTTCTCCGCCAGGGGCAGGAAATCTGAATTGATCAGCACGGTACCGGCGCCGGTGTCGTTGAGCACGTACAGAAGCTGCTCGGGTGGCAGGGCAAGATTGACCGTCTGCAACACCGCGCCCATCATCGGGACGGCGAAATAGCATTCGTGGTAGCGGTGGCTATCCCAATCCATGACGGCGACCACATCGCCCGCCTTGACGCCCATCTGGTTCAGGCCGCTGGCCAATCGTCCGACCCGATCGCGGAAGGTCCGGTAGCTGTGGCGCCGCAGGTCCCGATAGACGATCTCCTTGTCCGGCGAGCGAACCAGCGGGGAGTGCAGCAGATGCTTGAGGAGAAGCGGATACTGATAGGCAGAGGGGCTGAGCGTTACCAGATTGGGCCACATGGCATCCTCCCCCGGGCATGGCAAAGACCCATTCGTTGCGCATACGGATGACCGCGAACGCGCTGGATCATCCGGTTCCTGGTCTGGTCGAATCAATAAGGAAGAGTATCCATGCGCGACGCCGTCATCGTTTCCACCGCCCGCACCCCGATTGGCCGCGCCTATCGCGGGGCCTTCAATGCCACGCCTTCTCCGACACTCGCCGCGTACGCGATCCGGGCGGCGATTGAGCGTGCGCGCGTCGAACCGGCCGAGATTGACGACGTCATCATGGGCGCCTCGTTGCAGCAGGGCGTGCAGACTACGATCGGCCGCAATGCCGCATTGTCTGCCGGGCTGCCGACTTCCGTGGCCGGCATGTCGGTCGACCGGCAGTGCGCCTCGGGCCTGATGGCGATCGCCACGGCCGCCAAGCAAGTAGTCATCGATCGCATGGACGCGGTGGTCGCCGGGGGCGTCGAATCGATCTCGATGGTGCAGACCCAGAAGCTGTGGTACGAGCCCGATCCGCAGCTCCTGGCGCGGGTGTCTACGGTCTACATGCCGATGTTGCAAACCGCGGAGGTCGTGGCGAAGCGCTACCAGATCAGCCGCGAGCGGCAGGACGCTTACAGCTTGCGCTCCCAACAGCGCACCGCACAGGCGCAGTCCGCTCACGCATTCGACGATGAGATGATCCCCGTCACGACCACCATGCTGGTTACCGACAAGGCAAGCGGTGAGACTTCACGCCGTGCGGTGACGCTCGCGAAGGACGAGGGCAATCGGCCGGAAACATCGGCGCAGGGCCTGGCGGCGCTCAAGCCGGTGGTCGAAGGCGGCGTGGTCACCGCGGGCAACGCCAGCCAGCTTTCCGATGGCGCCTCTGCCGTCGTGGTGATGGAAGCGCAGCTTGCAGCCCGCCGCGGACTCGCGCCACTCGGTCGGTATGTCGGCCTGGCGGTCGCAGGCACCGATCCCGATGAGATGGGCATCGGGCCGGTGTTCGCCGTGCCCAAGCTCCTCAAACGCTTCGGGATGAGCCTGGAGGACATCGGCCTGTGGGAGCTCAACGAAGCCTTCGCCGTGCAGGTCCTCTATTGTCAGGATCGGCTGGGGATTCCGGACGAGAAGCTCAACGTCAATGGAGGCGCGATCTCGATTGGTCACCCGTACGGGATGTCCGGCGCTCGCATGGTCGGGCACGCACTGATCGAGGGTCGCCGCCGCGGCGTGAAGTACGTCATCGTGACCATGTGCGTCGGCGGTGGCATGGGCGCGGCCGGGCTCTTCGAGGTCCTGTGAGGCTCGGGTCATGCGGAACCGGAAACCAGGCGAGCCGTGATTCGGGCGACGTGCTCGCCTTGGAAGCGACACATGTCGAGTTCAAGTGGCGAGGGCATACGCAGTTCGGCTCCGGCGCCAGTTACACAGCTCGCACCGTAGGGAGTTCCGCCGGTCACCTCGCGCATCGTCGCAAGGTCCTTGAATGTGTAGGGTAGACCCACCACGATCATTCCGTGGTGGAGCAGCGTGCTGTGGAATGAGGTGATGGTCGTCTCCTGGCCGCCGTGCTGGCTGGCAGTGCTGCAAAAAACGCTGCCGACCTTGCCGACAAGGGCGCCGCGCATCCACAGGGGTCCAGTCTGGTCGAGGAAGTTGCGCATCTGGGCCGCCATGTTGCCGAAGCGCGTGGGAGTGCCGAATAGAATCAGGTCGTACTGCTCCAGCTCCTCCGGGCTCGCCAGCGGCGCGCTCTGGTCGAGCTTGAAGCCGGCGGCGCGAGCCACTTCGGGAGGGGTCAATTCCGGAACCCGTTTGACCGTCACCTGCTTCCCGGCAACACGACTGGCGCCTTCGGCCTGTGCGTACGCCATAGCTTCGATGTGGCCGTAGCTGCTGTAATAAAGGACCAGGACTCTTGGCATGATGATTCCTCAGGGTGCGTTGTGCGCCTTCGTGTGCCGCCTCAGAAAGGCGCGGCATATTTCGCTGTATTCATCCGGGCGGTCGAGATTGGGCAGGTGACCGGCGCCGGCGATCACGGCCCGCTCGGCGTGCGGCAGCTCCGTGCTCAGACGATCCGCGGACTGTAACCGACGCGGCACGTCGAGCTCACCGCTGAGCAACAGGGTCGGAGCGTTCCAGGACGCGCGTAGCGCTGGTACCGCAAGGACGTCCCGGCGAGCAGCTGACCCGGCGAGCTCGTTACCTGCGAATCGCGCGATCATTGCGCTGAGGTGTGCGCGTACCCGGGGATCCGTAGTGCGCAGTTGCGTAAGCGGATGGCGCAGCCATTCGCGGCGAAAAGCTTCCATGCCGTGCATACGCACGACATCACGGAAGTGTTCCAGCGGCACGTCCCCGTCGGCGGGGGCAGGATCGAACGAGGGTGGTCCGTCGAGAACGACGGCGTCCACGCGTTCGGGCGCACTGCCGGCGAAAGCCACGGCGACGCGTGCCCCTTGCGACATGCCGATCAGCGCAACCCGGTTGAGTCCAAGGTGGCCACAAAGCACGGCCAGGTCGGCCACATCGGACTGCAGCGACGGCGTACCGCCCGAGAGGCCGTGACCGCGTCTATCCATCCGCACCAGGCGGAACTCCCGCCGGAGGCTCGCGACCTGCGGATCCCACATCTCGAGGTCCAGAGTCCAGCCGTGCAGCAGTATGACCGCCGGACCTGCGCCTTCGTCGCGGAAGCGCAGGCGTGCACCAGCCGCCCTGAGGTACTGATCGGTCGGCTGCGTCGCCAGGTTCCTCGCTGCGCTCGACACGAGCATAGAGTTGAAATTCGAATAGCGAAAAACGTTTCGTAATCAGGCTACGGGCTCACCCGATGGTCGTCAAGCGCGGCGACTCCAGGGTAGGCGGGCCGGGCTAGAGCTGTGCGCTCAGCGACAGCCAGGGAGCGGTGGCGAGGTCGGCAGAGATCTGCCGGCTCACCTGCTGCAACATCGCCAAGCGTTCACGCACGAGCTTGGTCTTGCTCATACGGCGCGAATGACTCGATGAGTTGAGGGCTGCGACTACACGACCGTCGTGGTCGAGAACCGGAACGGCCAGCGCGATAACGCCATAGGCGAGCTCATCCTCCACCACCGAGTAGCCGTTGCGACGGCAATCGCCGATCAACGCACGCAGCTTCTGCGGATCGGTGACGGTGCGTTCGGTGAAGGCCTCGAGCTTGGCGGTCTGGAAATAGTGCTGCAGTCGTTCGGGGCTCACGCCGGCGAGCAGGACGCGGCCCGTCGAGGTGGCATGGGCCGGGAATCGGCTGCCGACATGTGCCTCGAGCCGCAGCAGCGTGCGTACCGAGGCGCGGGCAACGTAGACGATGTCAACGCCGTCCAGAACGCACAGCGCCGCCGAGTCGGCCGTATTGCGTGCCAGCTCTTCGAGATGATTCTTGGTGACTTGCTCGATATTCATCGATTCGATGTAGGCTGCACCGAGCTCGAGCACCTTGGGGCGCAGCAGGAAGTCACGCCCGCTGCGCGTCAGGTAGCCGAGTTCCTCCAAGGTGAGCAGGCAGCGTCGCGCCGTGGCGGCCGGGATGCGCGCGCTGCGCGCGATGTCGCTGAGGCTCAGCGCTGCATGATCGCGCGTGAAGGCGCGGATCACCGCGAGCCCCTTGGCGAGCCCACCCATCGCCTCGCGCCGGACAGGCGCCTTTCTGTTCTTTGCCACGCCCGGCAAGTCTATTTCGATATCCGAAAAGTCGGAAGGGGCGGGGAACACGCTTGACGCGGCTTGGACCTGGAGTCCAATATTGTTTCGTATAGCGACGTATATTTCGGTATGCGAAAATATACGCTGAAGGGGGCGCCTTGAAGATCGGGCGGCAGGATCAGCACAGCTCGGCGATCTCGACCTCAAACGAAGCCACGATTCTCGTCCGTGGCCGCGATCTGGCGCGCGAACTGATCGGCAAGATCAACTTCACTGAACACTTCTGGCTGCTGGTGACCGGCTCGTTGCCGACGGACGGTCAGCGGCGCGTGCTGGATGCGACGCTGGTGGCAATCGCCGAGCACGGGCTGGTACCGAGCGTTCAGGTCTCGCGCATGACGCTGGCGGCGGCTCCTGAGGCTTTGCAGGGCGCCGTCGCGGCGGGAATCCTCGGGTGCGGGTCCGTCGTGCTGGGGTCTTCCGAGGCGGCGGGTCGTCTGCTTGCGGAGATCCGTGCGCGCAGCGAGGCGGCTGCGTCACTGGAGACAGCTGCCCGTGAAGTGGTGCGCGAATACCGCGCGGCCCAGCGGGCGATCCCCGGCTTCGGCCATCCCCTGCACCGCGACCGTGATCCTCGCGCGCAACGGCTGCTTGAGGTGGCCGTCGAGGCGAATACCTCTGGAGCGCACGGGGAGATCGCCCGCGCCCTCGAGCGGCTGCTGCCGGAGCTGGTCGGCCGTCCGCTGGCTCTGAACGTTTCCGGGGCGATTCCGGCGGTGCTGCTGGACGCAGGCTTCCCGGTCCTGGCCCTGAAGGGCGTGCCGCTGCTCGCGCGCACGGCGGGGCTCGTTGCCCACCTGCTCGAGGAGCAGCAGCGCGGCATCGGCTTCGTCATGTCACACGCCGCGGCGCAGGCGATCGACTACGACGGCGAGACCCCCGCCGGCTTCAAGCCGAGCGAGGACGGCTGAGGCAGCCGCACCGCGATGGAACCGACACTGGCCGGCATTCGGGTCGTCGAGCAGGGCACGTTCATCACCGGGCCCTGCGCCGCGATGATGCTGGCGGACCTGGGCGCCGACGTTATCAAGGTGGAGAGCCCCGAGGGGGACCCGTACCGCGCCTACCAGGGTGGCCAGTATTCCCCGCACTTTCAGGCCTACAACCGCAACAAACGCAGCGCCGTGCTCGACATGAAGCAGGCGGCCGACCGCGAGCTCTTCCAGGGCCTGATCCGCGAGGCCGACGTCTACATCCAGAACTTCCGCCCCGGGACCGCGGAGCGCCTCGGTGCAGGTGCCGGGCAGCTGCTGCAGATCAACCCGCGACTCGTGTACTGCGCCATCAGCGGCTTCGGGGCGAGCGGCCCGTACGCGGAGCGCCCGAGCTATGACTCTGTCGCCCAGGCGCTCAGCGGCTTTCTCAGCGTGGTCGTCGACTACCGCCAGCCGCAGTTCCTCGGTCCCGCGCTCGCCGACGCAATCACGGGGCTTTACGCTGCTCAGGGGATCCTCGCTGCCCTGGTGCAAAGGGGCCGCAGCGGGCGCGGCGGTCACGTCGAAGTGTCGATGCTCGAAGCAATGACGCACTTCGCCGTCGAGCCGTTCGCTGCATTTTTCGCGCTGGGTCAGATTCCAACCTCCGTGGACCGACCCCGGCTGGCGCAGGCCTACATACTGCGCACGGCCGACGAGCGTCTGATCGCAATTCACCTGTCGTCGCTCGAGAAGTTCTGGCAGGGGCTGGTCACTGCGCTCGAGGCGCCGGACCTTGCGAACGATCCGCGCTTCAACCCACGCGAGCGGCGCATCGCCGCGTACGAGGTCCTGCGTCAGGAATTCGACGCGCGCTTCGTGCGCAAGCCGCTGTCGCACTGGATAGAGCGGCTGCATGCCAATGACGTGCCTTGCGCGCCGGTCAACCGCATCGATGAGGTGGTTGCCGACCCGCAGGTGCGGCATCTGGGCATCGTGGTGCCGATTGAAGGGTCGCACGGGCCGAAGGAGGCCGTGCGGCCTGCACTGCAGTTCAACGGTTGCCGCGCCGCGTCGGTCACGGCTGCGCCGCTTCTTAACCAGCACGGCGGGGAGATCCGGGCGGCGCTGGCCCGTGCGCCCGCATGGCCGGCCGCTCCGGCGCACGCGGTGCCCGCCTAGGCGAGCCACAGGGGATTGCCATGCTCTTTCCAACCATGCTCGTCGGCAGTTATCCGCAGCCGGAGTGGCTGATTGACCGTGAACGCCTGGCAGGGCGCTTCCCTCCGCGGGTGCGCGCGCGCGAACTGTGGCGCGTCCCCGAGCCCTTCCTGGCGCAGGCGCAGGACGATGCAACCATCGTGGCCATCAAGGCACAGGAGGAGGCCGGGCTCGACATCATCACGGACGGAGAGACACGGCGCGAGAGTTACTCCAATCTCTTCGCGACTGCCCTCGAGGGTGTCGATCTCGACAATCCGGGCACCGCGCTCGACCGCAGCGGGCACCCGAATCCTGTGCCGCGCGTGGTCGCTTCGATCCGCCGTCGGCGCGCCGTCGGCGTGCGCGATCTGGAGTTCCTTCGCCGCCACACGCAGCGGCGGGTCAAGGCCACCGTGCCCGGTCCTTTCACCATGGCGCAGCAGGCGCAGATCGACTTCTACGGCGGCAGCCGGCAGCTGGCGGCCATGGACTACGCCGCGGCCGTCAATGCCGAAATCCGGGATCTGTTCGATGCCGGCGCCGACGTCGTGCAGATTGACGAGCCCTACATGCAGGCGCGCCCCGAGGAAGCGCGCCAGTACGGCCTCGCCGCGCTCAACCGCGCGCTTGAGGGCATCAGCGGCACCACCGCCGTGCACATCTGCTTCGGCTATGCGGCGATCATTCACTCGCGGCCCTCGGGCTACTCGTTCCTGGCCGAGCTGTCCGAGTGCCGTTGCCGGCAGATCTCGATCGAAACCGCGCAGTCGAAGCTCGACTGTGCGGTGCTCAAGAGCTTAAGTGGCAAGAAGATCATCCTCGGCGTCATCGATCTGTCGACCAACGAGATCGAGACGCCCGAGCTGGTCGCGAGCCGCATCCGTCGCGCGCTGCCGTACGTAAGCCCCGCCGATGTCATCGTCGCACCCGATTGCGGCATGAAGTACCTGCCGCGCGCGGTCGCCTTCGGCAAGCTGCAGGCCATGGTGGCCGGCGCGCGGATGCTTCGATCACAGCTGGAAGACGAGCAGCCGGGCGCTCGTGGAGCGGCCGAGAACCAATAACTTGAGAGAGGGGGGGCGTATGAATACTCCGATGAGGCAACTGTCCGCGTTGGCGGCGACAGCAGTGGGTGCCATTCTGGCCGCCGAGCCGGTCCTGGCGGCTGAGTCCGGGGAGCTCGAGGAGATCGTCGTAACGGCGCGCAAACGCGACGAAGCGCTGCAGAGCGTGCCGGTGACGGTCGACGCCTTCACCGAGCAGACGATTGAATCGGCGGGCATCGAATCGCCGCGCGATTTCGTTGCCATGGTGCCGAATATGACCCTGGTGGAGGTGCAGAACGTCGGCAACTCTTTCATCACCATCCGTGGCATCTCGCAGGCGCGCAACAGCGAGCCCTCGGTCGCCGTGCTGGTCGATGGGGTGCTGGAGACCAACCCCTATGAGTTCGATCAGGAGCTGGCCGATATCAAGAGTATCGAGGTGCTGAAAGGCCCCCAGGGCGCCTTGTACGGCCGCGATGCGATCGGCGGCGCGATCATCATTCGCACCGCCGACCCGTCCGATCACTTCGAAGGCACCGGCAAGCTGGGTGTCGGCAACGGGCCGGCGGAGCGGGCCCAGGTGGCCGTCAGCGGCCCGATCGATGAGGCCGGGACGCTGAAGTACCGCGCCTCGCTCAACTTCTACAACACCGGCGGCTATCTCGAGAACACGTTCCTCGACCGCAAAGCGGACCCGTATCGGGACTACTCCGGGCGGCTGCGCCTCTTGTGGAGGCCGGCGGAGGACTGGTCGGCGGACCTGCGCTTCTTCCGCGATCACGTCGATACCACTGCCTATTACTACATCATTCCGCGCGCCGATGAGGCCAATCCGTTCAGCAGCTTCACGACGCCACCGAACGCCAACGATGTGACCAGCCCGATCCAGACTCAAAACCTCGGCACCGACTACCGCGACATCACGGATGTCGCGCTGAAGCTCGATTTCAGCCGGGATTACGGCATCTTCACTTCGGTCTCGGACTACAACTTCACCAAGGAGATCGACACCGGTGATGCCTACGATTTCCGGCCGATCCCGAACTCCATCGCCTACAACTATTTCTTCGCCGGTATCCCGGCTGCCGACGGCGGCCCGGCCGGCGAGAGTCAGAGCCAGTTCATCCGCGAGGAGACCGAAAGCCAGGAGCTGCGTTTCACCTCCAACAAGATGGGCGGCTTCTCGTGGATCGCAGGGGCCTATTTCGTGCACACCGAGCGCTTCATCTCCACCGACAATCTGTATGACCGCGGGCTGGGCATTCCGCCGGTCTACGAGACCCCGCTGGTCGATCCGACCAATCCGTACGCCACCAACACCAACGCCACCTTCCTTGCCGACTCGCAGAACAACAACGCCTGGGCGGTATTTGCCGACGCGACCTATGAGTTCAGCAAGGAGTTCGAGTTCGATGCGGCGATCCGCTACGACCGGGATCAGCGCCAGAACACCACCGATACGCCGAATGCATTCCTGCCCGCGGTAACGCGTCCCGCCGCTTACCAGGGGCTGGTACGCGATGCCACCTTCGATGCGGCGGAGCCCAAGTTCACGCTGCGCTACAAGCCGACCGACGATCTGACTTTCTACGGCGGGTGGAGCCGCGGGTTCCGCAGCGGCGGCTTCAACCAGACCGGTGTCGGCGCGGTGGCGGCCTCCGAGGGACATCTCGGCGTGCATGATCTCTTCCAGGCCGAGATCGCCAACACCTGGGAGGTGGGCGTCAAGAGCGAATGGCTTGACCATCGCCTGGTCGCCAATGCGGCCCTCTATTACACCGAGTCGCACAACGGCTACTTTTTCTACTACGACGCAGCGACCTCGACCCAGAATCTCGGCAATCTCGATGCCTTGTACAAGGGCGGGGAGCTCGAGCTCAAGGGACGCGCGGCCAACTGGCTCGACCTGTACTTCAACTACGGCTACAACTACGGCTCAATCACTGCAATGGAGGATCCCACCGTCATCGGCAACAAGCCGCCGCTGCTGACGCAGGACACCATCAACGCGGGCTTCCAGGCCCATGAGCCGATCGGCGACGGGCTCAACGGCGTGCTGCGCATGGACTACCAGATGATCGGCCGCACCTGGTGGGACCCGTACAACGTCACCTCGCGCGATCCGGTCAACCTGATCGATCTGCGCGCCGGCATCGAGGGCGAGCGCTGGACGGTGACCGCGTGGTCGAAGAATCTCACCAACAAGATCTACAATGCCGAGTTCTCTCCGGGCGGCTTCCTCTGGCGAGCCCTGCCGCGCCGCTACGGGGTCGATTTCACCTTTAAGTTCTGATGCGAGGGGAAATGCGCCATGGCCCAGTTACAGAAGCTGCCGATCCGGTTGCATCACAATGCCTACGTCACGCGCGATCAGGAGGCGACGCGCCGGTTCTACGAAGACGTCATCGGCTTGCCGCTGATTGCGACCTGGTGCGAGTCGGACGAGCTGTTCGGCAAGCTGCGCACCTACTGTCACACCTTCTTCGGCATCGGCGATGGCGGCGCGCTCGCCTTCTTTCAGTTCGAGGACCCCAAGGACCAGGAGGAATTCGGGCCGAAGATGCCGGCGACGCCGTTTCATCACATCGCGCTCGCGGTGGACGCGCAGACGCAGGCCGCCATCGAGAAGCGCATCGCCGCTGCGGGCATCGAGCCGCCGAACACCTACGTCCTGGAGCACGGCTATTGCCGCTCGGTCTACGTAACGGATCCCAACGGGCTGATTCTCGAGTTCACACGCGATCATCCCGAGGCGGAGAGGATTTCACGCGACCGCCGCTCGGATGCGCACCAGGAGCTCAAGCGCTGGTTGGCGGGGAATCACCAATCGAACAATACCTACCGCTGACGGGAGAAACCGCCGGCACGGGGCGAACAACATGCGCGAGTTCAGTGAGACGAGCATCACACAGGCCGTGATCGGGCGGCTCGCGGAGTGCGACGACCCACGATTCAAGCGCATCATGTCTTCGTTGATCATTCATCTTCACGACTTTGTGCGAGAAGTGAGACTGACCGAGTCTGAATGGCTCAGCGCCATTCAATTTCTCACCGACGTCGGCAAGACCTGCACCGACAAACGCCAGGAGTTCATCCTGCTGTCGGACACGCTCGGTATGTCGGTGCTGGTCATCACGCTCAACCATCCGGCGGACGAGGGCAGCGTCGAATCGACGGTCATGGGGCCCTTCTATTGGGAGGGCGCTCCCGATCTGCCGCGCGGCAGCAATCTTGCCGAAGGCGTGAAAGGTGAGCCGGCGTTCTATTCCGGACGCGTGCTGAGTGTGGATGGCCGGCCGCTCGAGAATGCGCTGCTCGACATCTGGTCGGGCGACGGTGAAGGCAACTACGACATACAGATGCCCGGGGAGACCGGGATGAAGGCGCGCGGGAGGATCCGCACCGACGCCGCAGGGCGTTACTGGTTTCGCTCGATCAGGCCGACGTTCTATCCGGTTCCGACCGATGGGCCGGTCGGACGCATGCTGCGCAAGATGGGGCGCCATCCGTATCGCCCCGGCCACATCCACATGATCGTCTCGGCGCCGGGACATCTGCCGGTGACCACCCACCTGTTCGTTGCCGGCAGCCGATACCTCGATTCCGATGCCGTGTTCGGGATGAAGGAGTCGCTGGTGGTGCAATTCGAGCGGCACCCCCCGGGATCCGGCCCCAACGGCGAGACTCTGGCGACGCCGTTCTACACGGTGAACTACGACTTCCGCTTGAGGCCCGCGGGCTCAGCGCCACGGATCGAAGCCTGAGGGTACGGCCATTCGCACCAGCACCGACCGGATCCTGACCACGCACGTCGGCAGCCTGCCGCGCAGCCAGGCCGTAACCGACGTGCTGTTTGCGCGCGAGCGCGGCGAACAGCGCGATGCGCGCGCCGATGCCGCGGTGATCACGGCAGCAGTGGCCGGGGTGGTGCGCCGGCAGGTCGCGACCGGCATCGATGTGGTGAGCGACGGGGAGATGAGCAAGATCAGCTACGCAACCTACATCGCGCAGCGTTTCTCGGGCTTCGGTGGCGACACGCCGCGCGAGCCCGGCCAGGATCTGGTCGAATTTCCAGGGCTGCTTGCCAAACTAGCGGAGCGGGGCTCGACGGCCAAATACCGGCGGCCGCGGTGCATTGGCGAGGTCAAGCTGCGGGACGCCGAGCCGCTGCGGGCGGACCTGGGCAACATGAAGGCGGCCATCACGGCCGCGGCTCCGGTCGAGGCATTCATGAACGCGGCCTCTCCCGGCGTGGTCGCATTGTTTCAGCCGAACGATTACTACCGTACGCAGGATGACTATCTGATAGCGCTCGCCGAGGCGCTGCGCGGCGAGTACGAGGCGATCGTGGCGGCCGGCATCCTCCTGCAGATCGACGCGCCGGATCTGGCGATGGGCCGGCAAACGATGTACCGGGATCGGTCGCTCGGGGAGTTCGAGGCCCTCGCGGCGCGCCACATCGAGGTATTGAACCACGCACTGCGCAACGTGCCTGCCGAGCGCGTGCGCATGCACGTCTGTTGGGGCAACTACGAGGGTCCGCATCATTACGACGTGCCGATGGAGCGGCTGCTGCCGATCGTGCTCAAGGCCAAGCCCCAGGGACTGTTGTTCGAGGCGGCCAATCCGCGGCACGCGCACGAGTGGTCGGTCTTCAAGGACGCGGGCATCCCGGACGACAAGATCCTCATCCCCGGTATGCTGGCGACGACCACCAACTATATTGAGCACCCGAAGCTGGTCGCCGAGCGCATCGAGCGTTTTGCCGGCATCGTGGGACGCGAGCGGGTCCTGGCGGGGACGGACTGCGGCTTTGGTACCTTCGCCGGCTTTGGGCCGGTGGAGCCGGACATCGCATACCTGAAGCTCAGGTCGCTGGTCGAGGGAGCGCAGCTCGCCTCGCGCCGGCTCTGGAGCTAGCCCCTTCCTTCGTGCGCTGCCGTTGCTGCGGGCGCCTGCTGTGAACGCTTCCGGCGACTCATCGCGCGCTCTGACCAGCCCTGTGGCCGATGCTTCGCCACCGTTTCGCTTTTATGACAACCGCCAGAAATACCTGGCCTTCGTCACGACCTGCAACGAGAAGGCCGCCATCGCGCGCCGGGCGGCGCACGAGGTGGCGTTGCTGCGGCCGACGCCGCCGGCGGTCCGCATATTCGACGCCGGCATGGGTGATGGCACGGTGATCGGGCGTGTCATGAGGAACACCCATCGGCAGTTTCCGACGGTGCCGATGTTCGTGGTCGCCAAGGAGATCAGTCTCGAGGACGTACGCCTCGGGCTCGAGAAGCTGCCGGACCGGTTCTTTGAGCATCCAGCCACCGTGTTCGTCGTCACCAACCTCAATTATGCTGAGGCGCCGCGCCTGATGCCGCGCGATGCACATCTGGCGGCGGCGCTCAACTGGCAGGAAGTGCGCCTGACGGGTACGACCGCGGACGAATACGCGCAGCAAATCGAGGAGCTGAGCACCGCACTCTCCAGCGGCTGGCAGACGCGGCCGAATCCGAAAACGGGCAACCCGATGATCGTGCGCCCCTCGGTACTCGTCATGTACCGCGAGGACCACAAGTTCCTGCTCGACGGTGTCATCCCGAAGCCCGGTCAGATCTTCGAGCACTACGATCTGGTGCTCGCCTCGCAGCCCTGGCGGGCGCGCATGGGAGCGGATTTCAAGGTGCACAAGGTGCTTGCGCCGCTCTCGCGCAGTCTGGCCCGCGGCGGTCGGTTGCTCGCGATCCAGTCCTGGGGCCGTGACCCGGGACTGGAGATCATCCGCCAGTTGTGGCCGGAGGAGAGTCCCTTCCAGGTCGATCGTCACGGGCTCCTGGCCGCTTTGCGGCGCGAGCTGGCGCGCGATGCGCGCGAGTTCAACCTCGCAGCGCTACCGGACGAAAAAGCAGTGTTTCGCTACGAGATGCACACCTTGCCGTCGGAGATCGGTGATCGCATCGGCACCTCGACCCTGTTTGCCGCCTGGAATGCCGCGATCTACGTCAACCAGATCGAGGACGAGCGTCTCGACGCCGTCGTCACTACCGGGGCGTACCTTGAGGCCACGCAACGCGTGCTGCAGAGACACGGGGGCCTTTGGTTCAACGACGAGGCATTCGTTGTCTCCAGGCGGCGCGACTAGCAGACCTCGCCACATTCCCTTGTCCTTGGCGGTTCGGCTCTGAAGATTCGCTGCAGCCGATAGTCACGCGCTGCCCGGGAAGCGTGCGTAGAATTGCGGCCGCTGATCCGCTCACTTTTCGAGCGGACCACTACCAATAAATCACTTCAAGAATGCACTATAAGATATTGAAAAAACTGCCCGGGAGAGGACTCGAACCTCCACGGTGTGAACCGCTAGTACCTGAAACTAGTGCGTCTACCAATTCCGCCACCCGGGCACGGTGTCGAAGGCCGCGAAATGTACGCACGGGTCCCGGGGCTGTCAATTGAAGGCACGCAGAGGAAAGTTCGGGAGCCGCGAACGCCACGCGAGGAGTGCGCCTAAAGCCCACGGGACGAAATCGCACAGCCACGCGCGCGGCTCGCAGGCGAAGCGCAGCAGTACCGGCGGAACGGCGCACGCTCATCGCTCCGGTGGCGCGACAGGACGCGCAAGATCCGCAGCTCCGCCTGCGGGATTGAAGTCCGGTTCCCTCGTCGAAGGAACCGTGAGCGCCAACCGCGCCGGCTACGGCTTCGTACGCGTCGAGGGCATGAAGGAGAGTGTGTTCCTGCCACCACCCGAGATGCGCGGCGTGATGCACGGCGATCGGCTGCGTGTGAGGATCAAGCGCGACGCGAGCGACCGCTGGTCCGGAGCCGTCGAGCAGGTGCTGGAGCGCGGCGTCAGCGCCTTTCTCGGTACCGTCGAGGTGCAGGGTCGCAGTGCCTGGGTGAACTCGGCCGACCGCCGACTGCAGCTGCGCTGCACAGTCGCGCCGGCGGATCTCAACGGCGCGCATGCCGGCGATTGGGTGATCGCGAGGATCACGCGCCACGCGGGCTCCGCCTCCGCCGCGCAGGCCGCGGTCGTCCAGCGCCTCGACCCGGATCGACCGGTCGAGCTCGGCACCGAGTCGGCGATCGCACGCTTCGACCTGCCGCACGAGTTTCCGGCGGCGGCACTGCGTGAGGCGCAGGCCTTCGGCGAGCAGGTGGACCCGCGCGAGGCGAACACGCGTATCGACCTGCGGAACCTTCCGCTGGTGACCATCGACGGCGAGGACGCGCGCGACTTCGACGACGCCGTGTACGCCGAGCCTCATCCGGCGGGCTTCCGTCTCATCGTCGCCATCGCGGACGTGAGTCACTACGTGCGGCCCGGGTCGGCGGTCGATGCCGAGGCACAGAAGCGCGGCACCTCGGTGTACTTCCCGACGCGCGTGCTGCCGATGCTGCCGACCGCGCTCTCCGATCACCTGTGCTCGCTCGCTCCGCATGTCGATCGCCTGTGTTTCGCGGCCGACATGGTAGTGAGCCACAACGGTGCCTTGAAGGGCGCGAGCTTTTATCCCGCGGTCATGCGCTCCGCGGCGCGCCTCACCTACACGCTCGCCAATCAGGCGCTGATCGAAGGCCGCCCGGGCGCGCGCGCGCAGCTGGGCCCGCTCACCGAACGGCTGCTGATCCTGGTCGATGTCTATCGTGCGCTCTACAAGGCACGCAGCCGCCGCGGCGCGCTCGATTTCGACGCCGCCGAGGCCGAGTTCGTGATCGACGAGGCCGAGCGCGTCCGCGCGATCGAGCTGCGCGCGCGCAACGAGGCGCACCGGCTGATCGAGGAGTGCATGATCCTCGCCAACGTCGCGGTCGCCGAGGAGCTCGAGAAGGCGCACGTGCCGACGCTCTACCGGGTCCATGGGACGCCGGAGGACGAGAAGCTCGAGCGCCTCGTCACGACGCTGCGGGCACTCGGGATCGAGGCGCGCATCCCGAAGAGCGTCACCACGCGCGATCTGCAGGCGATCGCCCGGCGGGTGCCGGACGCCTCCGAGCGCGCCTTCGTCGAGTCGCTCGTGGTGCGCGCCATGCCGCAGGCGATCTATCAGCCGACCAACATCGGGCACTTCGGCCTCGCGCTCACTCACTACGCGCACTTCACCTCGCCCATCCGCCGCTACCCGGACCTCGTCGTGCACCGGACGCTGAAGAGCCTGATCGGCGCCCAGGGTGGATCGGCGGTGCGCTATGCGCTGCCTGAGCTCGGCGCGCTCGGCGAGAGCACCTCGCAGCTCGAGAAGCGCGCAGACGAGGCCGATCGCTACGTCTCGACGTTCCTCAAGTGCACTTATCTCAAGGAGCGCATCGGCCAGACCTTCCGCGGCCTCATCACCACCGTGGTCGAGTTCGGCTGCTTCGTGCAGATTCTCGATGCCGCGGTCGACGGGCTGCTGCACCTCGACAACCTGAGCGACGATCAGTACGTGATGGAGGACGACGGCCACGCCTGGCGCGGCCGGCGCGGCGGGCGGCGGCTGCGCACCGGCAGCCACGTGCGGGTGGTGGTTACCGCGGTCAACCCGATCGAGGGTCTGATCGACCTGGCGCTGGCGGAAGAGGAATGAGCACGGCGCGGGAAACGATCTTCGGCCTCCACCCGGTGCGCAGCATGCTCGAGCGCCATCCGGAGCGCGTGCTGGCGGTGCGCCTCGCCGAGCGGCGTGATGACCCGCGGGTACGCGCGATCGAGGAGCTCGCGCGCCGACAGCAGCGGCCGGTCGAACGCCTCGACGCCCAGGCGCTCAAGCGGCTTCTCGGCGACGCCGTGCATCAGGGTGTGGCGGCGGAGATCACCCCGCTCCCGCCGTGGAGCGAGGATGAGCTGCTCGCCGCGCTGCAGAGCGCTGCGGCACCGCTGCTGCTCGCGCTCGATGGCGTGCAGGATCCCCACAACCTGGGCGCCTGCCTGCGCACGGCGGATGCCTGCGGCGTGCTGGCGGTGATCGTGCCTAAGGATCGCGCGGCGCAGCTGACACCCGCGGCGCGCAAGGTCGCCGCGGGCGCGGCGGAGACCACGCCGATCGTGGCGGTGACCAATCTCGTGCGCACCCTCAAGCTGCTGAAAGAGGCGGGACTGTGGGTGGTGGGAGCGGACGCCGCGGCCGGGAAGAGTGCGGATGCAGTCGATCTGAAGGGGCCCGTGGTACTGGTGCTCGGCGCCGAAGGAGCGGGGCTGCGGCAGCTGACGCGGCAGAACTGCGATTTCCTCGCGCGGCTGCCGCAGCTCGGCGCGGTGGAGAGTCTCAACGTATCGGTGGCCGCCGGCATGCTGCTCTATGAGGCGGCGCGCCAGCGCGGCCGCTGGCAACGGCAGGAGTGACGTCCGTGGACTTTGAATTCAGCCGCAAGACCCGGGAATATCTCGAGCGCCTCGGCGCCTTCATGGACGCGCACGTGTATCCGAACGAGCAGCGCTACCGCGAGGAGCTCGACCGCGGCGGTCGCTGGGAGGAGCCGCCGCTCATCGGCGAGCTGCAGCAGAAGGCGCGCGCCGCGGGGCTCTGGAACCTGTTCCTGCCCGATTCGACTCACGGCGCCGGGCTCAGCAACCTCGAGTACGCGCCGCTGTGCGAATTGATGGGACGCGTCATCTGGTCTCCGGAGGTGTTCAACTGCGCCGCGCCCGATACCGGCAACATGGAGACGCTCGAGCGCTACGCCACGCCCGAGCAGAAGAAACAATGGCTCGAGCCGCTGCTCGAGGGGAAGATCCGCTCGGCCTTCGCCATGACCGAGCCGCGCGTCGCCTCGAGTGATGCCACCAACATCGAGAGCTCGATCGTGCGCGACGGCGACTCCTACGTGATCAACGGCCGCAAGTGGTGGACGTCGGGGGCGGGGAACGCGCGCTGCCGCCTCTTCATCTTCATGGGCAAGACCGATCCCGGCGCGCCCCGGCACCGCCAGCAGTCGATGATTCTGGTGCCGCGCGAGACGCCCGGGATCACGATCCTTCGCAACCTGCCGGTGTTCGGCTACGACGATGCGCCGCACGGTCACATGGAGATCGACTTCCGCGACGTGCGCGTGCCGGCCGCCAACCTCCTGCTCGGCGAGGGCCGGGGCTTCGAGATCGCACAGGGGCGCCTGGGTCCCGGGCGCATTCATCATGCGATGCGGCTCATCGGCGTGGCCGAGCGCGCACTCGAGAAGATGTGCCGCCGCGTCAAGGCGCGCGTTGCGTTCGGCCGGCCGATCGCCGAGCAGTCGGTGACGCTCGAGCGCATCGCGGAGTCGCGCATCCGCATCGATCAGGCGCGGCTGCTCGTCTACAAGGCCGCGTACCTCATGGACACGGTCGGCAACAAGGCGGCGCGCGCCGAGATCGCCATGATCAAGATCGCCGCGGCCGACGCCGCCTGCCAGGTCACCGACTGGGCGATCCAGGCACACGGCGCGGCGGGCGTGTGCGACGACTTCGAGCTCGCGAAGGCCTACGCGCACGCGCGCACCATCCGCCTCGCCGACGGTCCCGACGAGGTCCATCGCAACCAGATCGGGAAGCTCGAGCTCGAAAAGCACTCCTGACATGCCGGGGCAGGAATTCGCGGGCACCATGCCGGTCCCGGACCGGCAGCGCTTCGATGAGGCGGCGCTCGAGCGATACCTGAGTACTCAGGTGGCCGGCTTCCACGGCCCGCTCACGGTCGAGATGTTCCGCGGCGGCCAGTCGAACCCGACCTTCCTCCTGACCACCGGAGATGGTGCGCAGTACGTCCTGCGCCGCAAGCCCGCCGGGCAGCTGCTGCCCTCGGCTCACGCGGTCGACCGCGAGTTCCGCATCACGCGCGCGCTCTTCGGACACGGGGTGCCGGTGGCTGAGCCGATCTGCCTGTGCGCTGACGAGAGCGTCATCGGCACGATGTTCTACGTCATGAGCTACGTCCGCGGACGCAATTTCTGGGACCCGCGGCTGCCCGGGTCGACGCCGGATGAGCGCGCCGCGGTCTACGACGAGATGAACCGTGTGCTGGTGGCGCTGCACACAGCGGACTTCGCCCGCCTGGGGCTCGCCGACTACGGCAAGCCCGGCAACTACTTCGCGCGGCAGATCGCGCGCTGGAGCAAGCAGTACCGCGCGTCCGAGACCGAACCGATCGAGGCGATGGAGAAGCTCCTTGCGTGGCTCCCGGCCAACATCCCGCCGGGCGATGAGACCACGCTGGTGCACGGCGACTATCGCATCGACAACATGATCTTCGCGCCCGATCAGCCGCGGATGCTCGCGGTGGTCGACTGGGAGCTCTCGACGCTCGGGCACCCGCTCGCGGATTTCTCCTATCACGTGATGCTCTGGCGGGTGGGCGCGGGCGAAATCCCGGGACTGAAGGGAGTCGACCTGGCCACTCTCGGGATCCCCACCGAGGCGGAGTACGTCGCCGCTTACTGCCGGCGGACCGGGCGCGAGTCCATCGAGCCGCGCGTCTGGGAGTTCTGCATGGCGTACAACCTGTTCCGCATCGCCTGCATCCGCCAGGGAATCATGAAGCGCGTGCTCGAGGGGACCGCGGCGAGCCGCCACGCGCGCGAGGCGGGGGCGCGCGCCCGCGAGACGGCAGAGCTTGCCTGGCAGCAGGTCGAGGAGCATCTGGGAGGCTGAGCGCGTTCCTCTGCCCGGGCTTCGGGGAATAAGCAGACAGAGCCCGGAGTCTTCTTCCACGTAACCGCACCGCAAAGCACTCGACCGCGGGCGATCGGAAGGAGACCTCGATGAGAACTGCTCAACTCGATCAACTGACTCGCGCGGTGCGTCGACCGATGCGGCTCGCGCTGCTCGCGACCGCGGCCGTCGCCAGTACATGCCTGGCGGCCGAGCCCACCTACAATCCCTATCATCTGAGCGCCGCCGAGATCGCGAAAGTCGCGACGATCTGTCAGAACGTGATGGGCTTGCATCCCGACGCGGAGTTGACCGACAACCTCTGGCCCGCCGACCCGGATCCGGCGCGCTCCACCAACGATTTCCGCGGCTGCACCGCGGCGCTCTCGAGCTCGCTGCAGCGTGCGGCCGCCGCGCGCCAGGCCACGCAGGCGGAGCAGGACTGCCGCTCCCTCGGCCTGACGGATGGCAGTTCCGAGCTCGCGATGTGTATGCTGAAGGCAGAGCAGGCCGCCACGCCTGCCAGGCCGATCCAGTTGGCCGCGCTCAGTGTGACGCCGTTTCTCGCAGCGGCGACAGCGGGTCCGTCCGGGCATGCATCCGCCACTCTGCGCAGGGAGCAGCAATCCTGCGCCGAGCTGGGATTGGATCCGCGAGAGGCTGAATTCGCGCGCTGCGTTCAGGGCCTCACTCGAGTGATGTCGGCGCGGTTCATGCAGGACCTCTACCGAAACGTCCCCTGAAGGGGCGAAGCTATGTCGATGGACCGAGCGGCCTGCCGAAGCCTCGCGCGTAAGCCCTTGATCCAAGGACGCGGTCCAAGCCTTTGATCAGAAAGCGCGCACGGCGCGCGGCGGCATTGCGGCAGGGGTCCGCTTTGAGTATGCTTCGCGCCCCTTTTTAACCGAAAGGGACGTCCGAGCGGGCCATGAGCCCGACGACGCGACTCCTTGCCGCACCGGCGAAAGCCTTAACCGCCGGGCGGCTCAACCCGTAAGGAGACCGACAGATGAGGCATTACGAAATCGTTTTTCTCGTGCATCCCGATCAGAGCGAGCAGGTGCCCGCCATGATCGAGCGCTACAAGGGCATGATCGCCGCTGGCGGTGGCCACGTGCATCGGCTCGAGGACTGGGGGCGGCGCCAGCTCGCCTATCCGCTCGCCAAGGTGCACAAGGCCCACTATGTGCTCATGAACATCGAGACCGACCAGAAGACGCTCGATGAGCTCACGGGCGCCTTCCGCTTCAGCGACGCGGTGCTGCGTCACCTGGTGGTGAACATGGACGCCGCGGTCACCGAGCCCTCGCCGATGGCCAAGGCCGCGGACGAGGAGGGCGAGGGCGGCGGCCGCCGGCGCGAGCGCGCCCGCGAGGAGTCGGCCCCGGGCGACGACGACGACAATTCCGCGTCGGACAACGTCTGAATGCGTACACTGAACCAATTTCCGAGGATCTGATCCATGGCAATGTCCAGAGGACACGGTGGGGGCGGCGGCAGCCGCTTCTCACGACGCAAGAAGTTCTGCCGCTTCACCGCCGAGGGCGTGAAGCAGATCGATTACAAGGATCTCGCCACGCTCAAGGGCTACGTCACCGAGACCGGCAAGATCGTTCCGAGCCGCATCACCGGCACCAAGTCCTTCTACCAGCGGCAGCTGGCGGTCGCGATCAAGCGCGCGCGCTTCCTCGCGCTGCTGCCGTACACCGACCAGCATTAAGGGGCGCAGCCGATGCAAGTCATCCTGCTTCAGAAGGTCGCCAACCTCGGCAACATCGGCGACCGCGTCAAGGTGCGCTCGGGCTACGGGCGCAATTTTCTCCTGCCCCAGGGCAAGGCGACTCTGGCGACTCCGGAGAACGTCGCGCGCTTTGAGGCGCGCCGTGCCGAGCTCGAGAAAGCGGCACGCGAGCATCTCGAGTCCGCCAGCGAGCGAGCCGAGGCCATGAAGGAATTCAAGCTCACGATCTCCGCCAAGGCCGGCACCGAAGGCAAGCTGTTCGGCTCGATCGGCACCGCCGACATCGCCGAGGCCTGCACCAAGCAGGGCTTCAAGATCGAGCGCAGCGAAGTGCGCCTGCCGAGCGGGCCGCTGCGCACGCTGGGCGAGCACCTGGTCAACCTGCACCTGCATGCCGACGTGGACGTGCCGCTGGCGGTATCGATCGTCGCCGAAGAGTAATCCCGGGGGCAGCCGATGGCCGGTTCCGCCAAGGTGCGTGATGCGGGCTCGGTCGCACTGGTTGACGCGCCCGCTCCGCCGCATTCGGTCGAGGCCGAGCAGGCGGTGCTCGGGGGGCTGCTCATCAACCCCGTTGCCTGGGACCAGGTCGCGGACGTGGTGCGTGAGGAAGATTTCTACCGTCCCGATCACCAGCTGATCTTCGGCGCGATCGCCGCCATCGCTGGCGAGGGCAAGCCCGCGGACGTCGTCACCGTCTCCGGCTTCCTCGAGCGCAACGGCCAGCTCGACAAGGCCGGTGGGCTTGCGTACCTGAGCTCGGTCGCGCGCGATACCCCGACCGCGGCCAACGTGCGTGCCTACGCGCAGATCGTGCGCGAGCGCTCGCTGATGCGACAGCTCATCCAGGCGGGCACACAGATCGCCTCCGCTGTCTACAACAACGACGGCACCAGCGCCCGCGATCTCGTCGACCGCGCCGAGCAGCGCGTGTTCGAGATCGCCGAGGGCTCATTCCGCGGCCGCGAAGGCGCGCGCCCGGTACGCGACCTGCTGCCCGCGGTCATCGACCAGATCGACGAGTGGCACACCAATCCCGACAAGCTGCGGGGACTCCCGACCGGCTTCACCGACTTCGACAAGATCACCGGCGGGCTGCGTCCCGGCGACCTGGTCATCATCGCCGGCCGCCCCTCGATGGGTAAGACGACGCTCGCCGTCAACATGGCGGAGTACGCCGCGGTGCATCCCGGCACGCGCGCCTCGGTCGCGATCTTCAGTATGGAGATGCCGTCCGAGCAGGTGATCACGCGCATGCTCGCCTCGGTGGGCGGCGTGCCGCTCTCGAGCCTGCGCAGCGGCCGCATCTCCGACGACGACTGGGTGCGCATCACCAGCGCGACCAGCCAGCTATCGGAGGCGAAGATCTTCGTCGATGAGACGCCGGCGCTGAATCCGACCGAGCTGCGCGCGCGCGCCCGGCGCGTGAAGCGCGAACACGGCCTGAATCTCATCGTGGTCGATTATCTGCAGCTGATGCAGGTGCCCGGCACGGTGGAGAACCGTGCGACCGAGATCGCGGAGATCTCGCGCGGTCTCAAGGCGCTCGCGAAAGAGCTGCAGGTCCCGGTGATTGCGCTGTCGCAGCTGAATCGCGCGGTTGAGCAGCGCGAGCACAAGAAGCCGGTGATGTCGGATTTGCGCGAATGTGTCACGGGCGACACGCTCGTGTGCCTGACGGATGGACGGCGCGTGCCGATTGCGGAGCTCGTGGGTGCGGAGCCCGAGGTGTGGGGGGTTAACGAGCAGCAACGGTTGACCAGTGCGAAGTCGGACAAGGTCTGGAAGGTCGGACGACGTCCGGTGTTCAAGGTGCAGCTCGCGAGTGGCCGTTCGATTCGTGCCACCGCGGAGCACCGGTTGCTCGAAGGCTCCGGCTGGACGACTGTCGGCAGACTCAAGACTGGTGATCGGCTGGCACTCGCTCGCCGCATTCCGGAGCCCGTCCAGCCTAAGAGCTGGCCAGACTATTGGACTGTCGTTCTGGGACATCTGGTTGGCGATGGCAGTTACCCAGTGCACCAACCGTTGCGCTACACGACGGCCTCCGAAGAGAACAGCGCAGCAGTGCGCGGCGCGGCGGAAATGTTCGGTAACCGGGTCACACGCCATGAAATCGAGGGAAAAAATTGGCACCAGCTGGTCATCAGCGGCAACGGCAATCGCTGGAGGCCCCTGCGCCTCGGTAAGTGGCTTAAGGACCTCGGAATCTTTGGACAGCGATCGCACCAGAAGCACTTACCTCCAGAGGTTTTCTCACTTTCCAACGACGAGATTGCTCTGCTACTGAAACACTTGTGGGCTACCGATGGGACAATATCGCCGCGTAAGCCAGGTCAGCGAGGCGGTCACGGGGTGCACTTTTCTACGTGCAGCCGTCGGCTGGCGGATGATGTCGCCGCGTTGCTCTTACGTCTCGGCATCGTGGCTCGAATTCACACGGTCACGAGTGGTTACGCGCGACCCGTTTACATGGTTTGGGTCAGCGGGACAGAGTCGCAAAGGGCATTTCTGCATCGCGTCGGCGCGTTTGGTCCTCGAAGGGCCCCAGCAGACAGGCTGAACGAGGCTCTACACGGTGTGCGCGCCAATCCGAACGTCGACACACTGCCAGAGGCCGCGGTCGCCGCGGTTCGCGCTGAAATGAACGTACAGGGGATCAGCCAGCGCGAGATGGCGCAATTGCGCGGAACTGCTTACGGGGGATCATCGCACTTTGCCTTTTCGCCCAGTCGGAAGCAGATGGCGAGTTATGCGACCGTGCTTCACTCACCTGAACTGGAGCAATGGGCGACCTCCGATCTGTTCTGGGACCGCGTAGTTTCGATCACTGCGGATGGTGAGGAGGACGTTTACGACCTGACTGTTCCAGGCGTCGCCAACTGGCTGGCCGACGGCATCGTTTCGCACAATTCTGGCTCGCTCGAGCAAGATGCTGACATGATCCTGCTCATCTACCGCGAAGAAGTCTACGACAAGAACACCACCAAGAAGGGCCTCGCCGAGATCGATCTGGTCAAACACCGCAACGGCGAGATCGGCATGTTCCTGCTCACCTTCCAGGGTCAGTACACGCGCTTCGCGAATTACGCCTCCGATTCCTACGCGGAGGGTGTACTGCGGTGAGCCGGCTCATCCGGGCCGTCATCGAACCGAGCGCGCTGCGCCACAATCTCAACACCGTCCGCGAGCGCGCGCGCCGCGCGCGCGTCATGGCGGTGGTCAAGGCGAACGCCTACGGCCATGGGTTGGTGCCCACCGCGCTCTCGCTTCCGGACGCCGATGCCTTCGCCGTGGCGCGGCTCGAGGAGGGGCTCGCGCTGCGCGCCGCGGGCATCACGCAGCCCATCGTGCTCCTCGAGGGCGTGTTCACCGCCGAGCAGCTGCTCGAGGCCGCGCGCCACGGTTTCGATCTCGTGGTGCACGATGCCCTGCAGGTCGAGCTCCTCGAGGAGATGACCGGCGCGCACCGCTTCGTGCTCTGGATCAAGATCGACACCGGCATGAACCGGCTCGGCTTCCCACCGCGCGAGTTCGCCGGCGCGCTCGAGCGCATAAAGCGCCTGAAGCCCGCGCCGCTCGAGATCCGCCTGCTCACGCACCTCGCCTGCGCTGACGAGCCCGACAACCGCATGACGAATGCGCAGGTCGCGCGCTTCCGCGAGACCACGCGCGGCCTCGACTACACGGTCAGCATCGCCAACTCGGCCGGCATCTTCGGCAGCGCGCAGCTCAACTGCGACTGGGTGCGCCCGGGGCTCGCCCTGTACGGCGCATCGCCGCTCCCGGACTCCTCCGCCGTGCAACTCGGCCTCGAGCCCGTGATGAGCCTCGAGTCATCGGTGATCGCGCTCCGGAGCGTGACGGCAGGGGAGACCGTCGGTTATGGCGCCGCCTGGACCGCGCCGCGGGATTCCAGGATCGCCATCATCGCCGCGGGCTACGGCGACGGGCTGCCGCGCGGGCTCCCGGGCGGCACGCCGGTACTCATCGGCGGCATGCGCGCGCCGATCGTTGGGCGAGTGTCGATGGACATGATCGCGGTGGACGTCTCGGCCGTTCCCGGTGTGCACGTCGGCACCGGCGTGCAGCTCTGGGGCCCGGGGCTGCCGGTGGAGGAAATCGCACACCACGCGGGGACGATTCCCTACGAGCTTCTCTGCGGCGTGAGCCAGCGCGTACCGCTCGAGCTGCGCTGACGGCACGCCCGCCCGGGCGGCTCGCGCGGCCGCTGCGGTTTCTGAGCGCTCGCCGTCCGAAAATCCCCTGACGCGGGCGCGCCGCCGGCGTCTATGCTGCCGCGACTTTCCTGCTTCACCCGAGGGAGCCGCGACCATGACCCGTTATCTCGACCTGAGTCACGTGATCGAGGACGGCATGATCACCTACCCGGGAATCCCCGCGCCGCACGTGTGCGATTTCCTGAGCCGCGAAGCCTCGGGCACCCGCTACGCCGCCGGGACGACGTTCCAGATCGGGCGCATCGATCTCGTTGCCAACACCGGCACTTACCTCGACAGCCCGTTCCATCGCTTCGAGGACGGACATGATCTCTCGCAGCTCGCGCTGGCGCAGCTCGCCGACCTCGATGCGGTGCTGGTACGGGTTACCGGGAGCGACCGCCGCGCCATCGACGCGCCGGCGCTGGCTGCACTCGACGTGCGCGGCAAGGCGGTGCTGGTGCACACCGGCTGGGCGCGGCACTGGCGGACCGAGAGCTACGGGCGCGGTCACCCGTTCCTGACCGCGGCGGCAGCCGGGTGGCTCAGGGATCAGGGGGCGCGCCTGGTCGGGATCGATTCACTCAACATCGACGACACGGAAGACGGCGAGCGCCCGGTGCACACGACGCTGCTCGGCGCTGGAATCCCCATCGTCGAGCACCTGCGCGGGCTCGAGCAGCTACCGGCCGCCGGATTCACCTTCAGCGCGGTGCCGCCCGCGGTTCGCGGGATGGGGTCGTTCCCGGTGCGGGCCTACGCGAGGGTTTAATTCAGGAAGAAACCCATCTTCACCCCGGCGAGCTGAATGACGTCGTTGTCGTTCAACTTGGTCGCCTGGGCGCCGATGGGCGTGCCGTTCAGCAGCGGGAAGTCGCCTTCCTTGCCGCTGTCGACGTGCACGATGTAGTAGGCCTCGGCGCGGCGGGTGATCGCCGCCACCTGCACCCCGGGCCGGCCCAAGGTGGTGAGCGCCTTGCTGAGCTCGACCTCGCGGCCGGCAAATGCGCCCGAGAGCACCTGCAGCTTCGCCTTCTTCACCGCCGCGGCGCCGTCGGCGAGCGCGCGCGAGCGGCCGGTGGCGGTCAGTGACGTGGACACCTTGTCGGCGCCCTCGGTCGCGGCGCGCACCTTCTCGACCGGGCGCGCGGAGGGCTGGATCACCATGGTCTTCTCGAACTCGTCCTGGGCCTCGTCGTCCTCGACGAAGCGCAGCTGGTGATGTCCGACCGTGATCACGTCGCCGTGCTGCAGCGCGTGCTTCTTGATCAGCTTGCCGTTGACGTAGGTGCCGTTGGTGCTGTTCAGATCCTCGAGGAACGAATCGTTGAGGATGTTGATGATCAGCGAGTGGTGGCCGCTGACGGCGGCATTGTCGATGCGGATGTCATTGTCAGGGAGGCGGCCGATGGTGTACCGCTCCTTGTTCATGTTGTATTCCGCCATCACCTGGCCGTCCAGGCTCAAGACCAACCTTGCCATTTGCTAGCCCCTATCGCGTTGTGTCAGCCGAACCAACTCAGGATCTTGTCGAAAATCTTCGTACGGGCGGGAAACGCGTCCTGTATGTGCGCCATCACCACCGAGATGTTGTCCCGGCCTCCATTGTCATTAGCCAGCTGAATCAACTGCTTGGCGACCGTATCCAGATTAGCACTAAAGGTGTTTATGGTTAAATGGATATCTTCATCCTCCACCATATCAGACAGGCCGTCCGAGCAGAGGATGAAGAACTCACCCCGGTTCACGGGGTATTCCTGTATTTCGACTTCGACCTGGGGCTCGACCCCCAGGGCCCGGGTCACGTAGTTCTTGTTGGACGCCCGCTGCGCCTCCTCGGCGGAGTAGAAGCCGCGGTCGACCAGCTCCTGGAGCAGCGAGTGGTCCATGGTGACCTGCTCGAGCCGGTCGCCGCGCTGGCGGTACAGGCGCGAATCGCCCACGTGGGCGATGGTGATCTTGTTGTCGAAGAACAGCGCCGCGACCACCGTGGTGCCCATGCCCTCGCATTGTGGCTGGGTGCGTGCGGTCTGGTAGATGATCTTGTTGGCGCGCACGATGGCGTCGCGCAGGATGATGTTCGGGCGCGACAAACCCGACTCGCGGTCGGCGATCGAGAGGTCCTCGCGCTCCACGTGCTCGCGTACCAGGTTGACGATGGTCTTCACTGCGATGCCGCTCGCCACTTCTCCGGCGTTGTAGCCACCCATGCCGTCTGCGAGCACCAGCAGGCCAATGTCGGGGTCGACCGCGATGGTGTCCTCGTTGTGCTCCCGGACCTTGCCGGTATCGGTGGCGCCGACGAAATGCAGCTTATTTCGCAAGCTCATGCTGCGCCCTGACCGACCTTTGGCCCACCGAATGTGATGCGCGTCACTTTCCCGTCCCCGAATCGAGCCGCCATAAGCTAGCATCGCCCGCCGGGGTGTCCCGGTGATTGGTCACAAAAGACCGCTTTCAGTGATCTCCCCGGCGCGAATCCTAGCCGAAAGTCGACCGATGGCGCATCGATGGCCCGCTTGAATCCAGTGTTCGTCTGTGCCTCCTGCGGGGGTGAGACCCTCAAGTGGCAGGGGCAATGCCCCCTGTGCGGCGAGTGGAATTCGCTCGAGGAACGCCGCGCCCCCCGTGCCCGCGCCGTGCCGGCCGCCGCGGCGGTGAGCCTCGCTGAGGGAGCCGTCCTCGGCGGCGCCGGCGAGCGGCTGCCGAGCGGGCAGACGGAGCTCGATCGGGTCCTCGGGGGCGGAATCGTCCCCGGCTCGGTGATTCTCCTCGGAGGAGATCCGGGCATCGGCAAGTCGACGCTGCTGTTGCAGGTGGCCGCGCATGTGGCCGGCGGCCGTCCCGTGATCTACGCGAGTGGCGAGGAGTCGGTGGCGCAGGTCGGCCTGCGCGCCCAGCGTCTGGGATTGTCCGCCGAGCAGCTGGGCGTCGTGACCGAGACCGACTGCCAGGCGGTGCTGGCGCTTGCCGCGTCGCGGCAAGCGGCGTTGCTCGTCATCGACTCGATCCAGACGCTGCAGTCCCCCTCGGTGCCGGCGGGCGCCGGGGCGGTGACGCAGTTGCGCGAATGTACCGCCGAGCTGGTGCGCTTCGCCAAGTCGGGGGGAGCCGCGATCGTCATCGTCGGTCACGTGACCAAGGAGGGTGCGATCGCGGGGCCGAAGCTGCTCGAGCACCTGGTCGATACCGTCCTGTATTTCGAGAGCGAGGCCGGCAGCCGTTACCGCATCGTGCGCGCCACCAAGAACCGCTTCGGCGCCGTCAACGAGCTCGGCTTCTTCGCCATGACCGGCACGGGCCTCCGGGAAGTGAAGAACCCGGCGGCCATCTTTCTCGCCCGCGCGCCGCAGCCGGCCGCCGGCAGCATCGTCACGGTGACGCGCGAGGGCGGGAGGCCGCTGCTCATCGAGCTGCAGGCGCTGGTCGATCGCATGCGCTTCGGCGCCCCGCGCCGCATCGCGCAGGGACTCGATGCCAACCGCCTGGCGATGCTGCTCGCGGTGCTCAACCGGCACGCGGGGCTCGCGCTCCAGGAGCACGACGTGTTCGTCAACGTCGTGGGCGGGATCGAGATCCACGAGACCGCCTGGGACCTGCCGGTCGCGATCGCACTCGCCTCGAGCCTGAAGAACGCCGCTCTGCCCGCGCAGCTGGTGGCCTTCGGCGAACTCGGGCTCACGGGCGAGGTGCGCCCGGTGCCTTATGGCGATGAGCGGCTGCGTGAGGCGCAGGTCCAGGGCTTCAAGGTGGCACTGATCCCGCGCGACAACGCGCCCCGCAAGCCGCCCGCCGGCCTCAGCGTGCATGCCGTGAGCACGGTGGCCGAGGCGCTCGCGGCCGCGTTCGCCGGCCGTGCTTCATGAGGCGCCCGCAATGGCTGTCTTTTCGGTGACGGGCGCGCGCACGCGCACGGTGCGAATGGCGTTATCCGCGATCTGCAGCACCTCGAACTCGTAGTTGCCGACCCGCAGCATGGCGCCCGGGTCGGGAATGGTCTCGAGGTGCTCGAGCAACAGGCCATTCACCGTCTTCGGTCCCCCGGTCGGCAGCTGCCAGCCGAGCGCCCGGTTCAACGCCCGGAGGGTAGCGCTCGCGTTCACGATGAACACGCCCGGCCGCTCGGTGTGCACGTCCTTGTGGGTGATGGTGGCGGGATCGGTGGTGAACTCCCCGACGATCTCCTCGAGGATGTCCTCGATGGTGATCAGACCCTCGATGCCGCCGTACTCGTTGACGACGAACGCGAAGCGGCGGCGATTGCGCTGGAAATGGCCGAGCTGCACGTTCAGTGGCGTGCGCTCCGGCACGAAGTAGGGCTCGCGGCCGCGCGCCAGCTCGAGCAGCCGCTCCAGGCTCAGGGTGCCGCGTACCAGCTCGTTCGCCACGCGCTTCATGTAGAGCACCCCGATCAGGTTGTCGAGCTCGCCCTGGTAGACCGGCAGCCGCGTGTGCGGCGTCTGCTTGAGCTGATCGAGGATGTCTTCCCAGCTCTCATTCACATCGATGCCGGAGATCTCCTGTCGCGGGATCATGATGTCATTCACGCTGAGACGCCCCAGATCGAGAATCGAGAGCAGCATTTCCCGGTGGCGCGTAGGAATGACCGGCGCGGCCTCCGTCACCACGGTGCGCAGCTCCTCGGCAGACAGCGCGTGGCTCGCTTGGGCGGAGCGCCGCACGCCGAACAGGCGCAGAAAGCCGTAGGCGAAGTGGTTGGTGAGCCAGAGTACCGGCCGCGCGACCAGCACCAGCACCCGATAGATGCCGGCGGCGTGCAACGCGACCGCCTCCGGCTTCGAGGCCGCATAGATCTTCGGGGCGAGCTCGCAGAAGACGATCACGATGATGGTGAGCAGCACTTCCGTGACCGGTACCGCGTAGGCGTAGCCGCTCTTCTGCGCGAGGATGGTGGCGATGGCGGAGGCGAACACGCTCGCCGGCGCGAGAATCACCAGGTTCGCGCCCAGCCACTCGTCGGGCTTGACCAGCAGCCGCTCGAGGACCCGCGCCGAGCGCTGCCCCGCCTCGGCGCGGTGGCGGATGCGGTAGCGGTTCACCGAAAGCATCGCCGCCTCAGCCCCGGAGGAGAAGGCGGCGACGACCAGCAGCGCGAGCAGCGCCAGCAGTGGCCAGGGGGTCGAGGCGAACTTCAAGGCGGCTCTCCGATTCGGTGAGGCGGCGGCGGCCGAGCGACTAGCATAGCGCGCGCGAATCGGGGATCCTGACTGCATGTTCGACTTGCTCACCGCACGGTTGTCGGCGACGCTCGAGAGCCTCAGGGGCCGCGGCCGCATCACGGAAGACAACATCACGCAGGCTCTGCGCGAGACGCGGGTGGCGCTCCTCGAAGCCGACGTGGCGCTGCCGGTGGTGAAGTCCTTCATCGACGCCGTCAAAGCCAAGGCGCTCGGCGCCGAGGTCGCGTCCAGCCTCACTCCGGGGCAGGCCTTCATCGGGATCCTCAACGAGGAGCTCATCGCGCTCATGGGAGGCGGGGGCGCCGCCTTCACTCTGCGTGCGCAACCGCCGGTCGTGGTGCTGCTCTCGGGGCTGCAGGGCGCCGGTAAGACGACGACCGCGGCGAAGCTCGCGCGCTGGCTGATCGGGAACGGACGCAAGCGCGTGCTGCTCGCGAGCACCGACGTGCGCCGGCCGGCCGCGATGCTGCAGCTCGAGCGCCTCGCCGCGCAGGTGCAGGCCGAATATTTCGCGCCGGAGCCGGGCGCGACCCCGGAGGCGATCGCGCTGGCTGCGCTCGAGCGCGCGCGTAACGGGGTCTTTGACGTGCTGATCGTCGATACGGCCGGCCGGCTGCACGTCGACGAGGAGCTGATGGACGAGGTGCGGCGCATCGATGCCGCCGTGGGCTCCGCGGAGCGCCTCTTCATCGTCGACGCCATGGCCGGCCAGGACGCGGTCAATGCCGCGCGCGCCTTCGGCGCCGCGCTCGATCTGACCGGGGTCATCCTCACCAAGGCGGATGGGGACGCGCGCGGGGGCGCCGCGCTCTCGGTGCGGCAGATCACCGGCAAGCCGATCGTGTTCGTCGGGGTCGGGGAGAAGACCGAGGCGCTCGAGCCCTTCGACCCGGCGCGGATGGCCTCCCGCATCCTCGGCATGGGCGATGTGGTGAGCCTGGTCGAGCAGGTGCACCGCCAAGTCGATGTCGAAGAGGCCGGCCGCCTCGCCCGCAAGGTGGTCAAGGGCCAGGGTTTCAACATGGCGGACCTGCGCAGCCAGCTCGAGCAGCTCCAGAGGATGGGTGGCGTCGGCGCCCTCATCGACAAGCTCCCGGGCGCGGTGGTCAGGAAGGGGGCGGTTTCGGCCGAGCAGGGCGACAGGGACCTGCGCCGCCAGATCGCCATCATCAATTCCATGACCCCCGGCGAGCGGCGCAGCCCCGGAATCATCGACGGCTCGCGCCGGCGGCGCATCGCAGCCGGATCCGGCGTGCAGGTTCAGGACGTCAATCGCCTGCTCAAGCAGTTCCAGGAGATGCAGCGGGTCATGAAAAGCATGAAGGGGGGGCGACTCCGTAAGCTCATGGGGGCCTTCAAAGGGGGGCTCCCGCCGGGCTTTCCGGGGCGCTAGCGGCACCCCCATGCCGCCGTCCTGCCCGGCCCGAAAAACTGGCGCAGAATTGCAGTGTTGCGTAGAATCCGCGCTCTTTTTTGGGCGGCTCCTCCGGATGAGGGGCTCAAAGCCCGCCGAACGAGAGCAATACGACCATGGTTACCATTCGCCTGACGCGGCGTGGGGCGCGCAACCAGCCCTTCTATCACGTCGTCGTGACCGACAGCCGCAAGCGCCAGGGCGGCCCGAGCCTCGAGCACGTGGGATTCTTCAACCCGATCGCCCGCAAGGGCGAGATCAAGCTGAAGCTCGATCTGCCACGCATCGACTACTGGGTCGGCAAAGGGGCGCTGCCTTCCGACCGCGTGCGGACGCTGGTCGCGTCCTATCGGAAGCAGGCGACGGCCTGACGGCCCAGGGCCGGCGCGGTACTGTGAGCCGCCGTGGCCTGGATCGAGCTTGGGCGCCTCGGCGCGCCGTACGGCACTAAGGGCTGGCTGCATGTCGACTCGTATACCGATCCGCCGGACGGCCTGCTGAGATACCGCGAATGGGCCCTGAGGCTCGCGAACGGCGAGCGGGTCACGCGGCGGGTCGCCAGCGGGCGGGGCCACGGCCGGGGACTCGTCGCCCAGCTCGAGGGGGTGGCGAGCCGCGAGGGCGCCGCAGCGCTCACCGGCGCGATCGTCGAGGTCGAGCGCGCTGCGCTCCCGCCGCCGGGTGAGCATCAGTACTACCGCGCGGACCTCGTGGGACTCGCGGTGAAGAACCTCGAGGGTGCCGCGCTCGGCACGGTGAGCCACTTCGTGGACACGCCGGGCGGGGCGGTGATGGTGGCGAAGGAGCCGGACGGGAAAGAGCACTGGGTGCTCGCCTCGCCGAAGCATCTTCGCACGGTGGACCTGGTCCAACGGGTGATCGTGGTGGACTGGCCCGCGGAGCTGGAATAGGGCCATGAAGATCGAAGTCGTGACGCTCTTTCCGCGCATGATTGCGGGAGCGCTGGAGTTTGGAGTGGTGGGCCGCGCGATCGAGCGTGGGCTCGTCACGGTCGGGACCGAGGATCCGCGCGCCCATACGCAGGACGCGCACCGCACGGTCGACGACCGCCCCTACGGCGGCGGTCCGGGCATGGTGATGAAGCCCGAGCCGCTGCTCGCGGCGATCCGTGCCGCGCACCGGCGGCTGCCGCCGGGGAGCCCGCGGATCTGCCTGAGCGCGCAGGGCGAGCCCTTCGGCGAACGCCTGGCGCGCTCGCTGGCGGCGCTCCCCGGAATGCTGCTGGTGGCGGGGCGCTACGAGGGGATCGACGAGCGCGTGATCGAGCTTGGGATCGATCGGGAGCTCTCGATCGGCGACTATGTTCTTTCCGGCGGGGAGCTGCCGGCGCTCACGGTGATCGACGCCGTGGCGCGGCTGCTGCCCGGGGCACTGGGCGATGAGCGCTCGAGCGAGCAGGACTCGTTCGCGCAGGGGCTGCTCGAGTGGCCGCATTACACGCGGCCGGAAGTGTTCGAGGGCCACGCGGTGCCGCCGGTGTTATTGTCGGGCGACCACGCCGGCATCGGCCGCTGGCGCCTGCAATGCGCGGTCGAGCGGACCTGGCGGCGCCGGCCCGATCTGATCGCCGGAGCGAGGCTCACGGGCGAGGCGCAGCGGGCGATGAATGAGCTGCTGGCCGCACAGGCGGCCGCGGATGAGGATCGAGGTAACTGATATGAACAAGATCATCCAGGACTTGGACAAGCGGCGCATGAGCCGCAAAGTGCCGGACTTCAAGCCCGGCGATACCGTGGTGGTGCAGGTGAAGGTGGTCGAAGGCGACCGCGAGCGCGTGCAGGCCTACGAGGGCGTCGTGATTGCACGCAGCAACCGCGGCCTCAACTCCTCGTTCACCGTGCGCAAGATCTCGCACGGCGAGGGTGTGGAGCGCGTGTTCCAGACCTACAGCCCGGCGATCAGCGACATCGTGGTCAAGCGCCGCGGCAGCGTGCGCCGGGCCAAGCTGTACTACCTGCGGGATCTCGCAGGCAAAGCGGCGAGGATCGAGGAGAAGATCTGAAGGCGCGTGCAGCGGCGGGCGGCCACCGGCCGCTCCCGGCGCGCGAAGCGGTGAGCCCGTGAACGTGCGTTCGTTCTTTGCGGGCCTGTGGCGCGGCCTGGACGGCCTGCGCAAGGTCCTGCACCTGATCGTGCTGCTGGTGATCTTCGGCGCCGTGCTCGGGGCGCTGCTCTCCGGGGCGGCGCGCATCCCTGCGCGGGCGGCGCTGCTGATCGAGCCCGATGGCGAGCTGGTCGAGCAGCTCTCGGGCGACCCATTGACCCGTGCCCTCGAGGCGGCCCGCGGCGATCGCCGCCACGAGACACTGCTGTGGGATCTCACCGACTCGATCCGCGCCGCGGCCACCGACCGGCGCATCCCGGCGATCGCGCTCGACCTCGACAAGTTCGAAGGCGGGACTCAACCTTCGCTCGAAGAGCTGGCGCGGGCGCTGCACGACTTCCGCGCGACCGGCAAGAAGGTCGTGGCCTACGGCAACGAGCTCACCCAGGAGGGCTATTACCTCGCGGCGCAGGCGGACGAGACCTACCTCGACCCGCTCGGCTTCGTGCTGATCGACGGCTACGACCGCTACCGCATGTACCTGAAGGAGGCGCTCGACAAGCTGGGCGTCGACATCAACGTGTTCCGCGTCGGGCAGTTCAAGAGCGCGGTCGAGACCTACACCCGCACCAGCATGTCGCCGGAGGACCGCGAGGAGAGCCGCGCCTACCTCGCCGTGCTGTGGAACACCTACCAGGAAGCGATTGCTCACGCGCGCAAGATCGCCCCCGACGCGGTGGCGAAGTACGTCGACGGGCTGGCGCAGACGGTGCCGGCCGCCGGCGGCAACGCAGCGCACGTGGCCCTCGACGCCGGGCTGGTCAGCGGCATCCGCACGCAGATCGAGGTCGAGAAACGCCTGAGCGTGCTCGTCGGGGAGGACAAGTCCACGGGCTCGTTCCGCGCGGTCTCGGTGGCGGACTACCTGAGCTATGCGCAGGCGCAGCGCAGGCTCCGTGCGAGCGGCAAGCAGCACGTCGGCGTCATCGTCGCCTCGGGCGAGATTCTCGACGGCGATCAGCCGCCGGGCACCATCGGCGGCGATTCGACCGCGCGGCTCATCCGCCAGGCCCGTCTCGACTCCGACATCAAGGCGCTGGTGCTGCGCGTCGACAGTCCCGGGGGAAGCGTCACGGCCTCCGAGGAGATCTACCGGGAGCTCAAGGCGCTGCGCGCCACCGGCAAGCCGCTGGTCGTCTCCATGAGCGGTTACGCCGCCTCGGGGGGCTATTACATCTCGGCTCCGGCCGATGAGATCTGGGCGAGCCCCGCGACTCTCACGGGCTCCATCGGTATCTTCGCGATCATTCCGACCTTCGACCGCACGCTCGGCAAGGTGGGCGTGAGCGTCGATGGCGTTGGCACCACGGCGCTCTCGGGCCAGCTGCGCCTCGACCGGCCGCTCGGCGCCGAGGCGCGCGCGCTGCTGCAGTCGCAGATCGACCACGGCTATGACACATTCCTCGAGCGGGTATCGAGCGGACGCAACAAGAGCCGCGCCGATATCGACGCGATCGCCCAGGGCCACGTGTGGGCCGGCGTCGACGCCCAGCGCTTAGGCCTGGTCGATCACCTCGGCTCGTTCGATGAGGCGGTCAAGGCCGCCGCCCACCGCGCCAAGCTGAGCGACTATGCGCCTGAGTTCATCGAGCCCGAGCTCACCTGGACGCAGCAGCTGGCGCTGTCGTTCCGGACGATGCTGGCGCGCGAGTTCTTCCGTGCGAGCCCTGATCAGCTCGCGCTCGCGCACCTGGCCGAGCGCCTCGACCCGATCGCGCGCGAGGTCACGCGTCTCAGCCGCTTCAGCGTCCCGAACCGGGTCTACGCGTACTGTTTCTGCGAGGTGCGGTAGCCGATGCGTCCCCGCCGGGGCTTGCCGGCGGCCTGACCCCCGACGCGTGATGGGTCTCCGGGCGATGGTTAGGCAAACGCCTAACTATTGCCAAATAGACCTATCAACGCTGGCTCTTACCCGCCCTCTGTTTAGCGGGCCATCTACAAACTATTCCAGTCCAGGATGACTTTCCCCGACTTCCCCGATCCCATGGTCTCGAACCCTCTCTGGAATTCCTGGATCGGAAAGTGATGGGTGATGATCGGGTCGAGCTTCAGGCCCGACTGCAGCATGCTCGCCATTTTGTACCAGGTCTCGAACATCTCCCGGCCGTAGATGCCCTTGAGGGTCAGGCCTTTGAAGATCACCTGATTCCAGTCGATCGCCATGTCCCCGGGCGGGATGCCGAGGATCGCGACCGAGCCGCCGTGAAACATGGTGCGCAGCATGTCGCGGAATGCCGCCGCGTTGCCCGACATCTCGAGCCCGACGTCCCACCCCCCAAATATCCCGAGCTCCTTCATGGTCTGATCGAGTGACTCGCGCTGCACGTTGATGGCCCGGGTCGCGCCCATGCGGCGGGCGAGCTCGAGGCGATAGTCGTTGACGTCGGTGACCACGATGTGCCGCGCGCCGGTAAAGCGCGCGATGGCCGTCGCCATGATGCCGATGGGACCGGCGCCGGTGATCAGTACGTCCTCGCCCACCATGTTGAAGGTGAGCGCGGTGTGAGTCGCATTGCCGAAGGGGTCGAGAATGGAGGCGATGTCGTCCGGGATCGAGTCCGGGAGCTTGAAGGCGTTGAAGGCCGGGATCGCCAGGTACTCGGCAAAGGCGCCCGGCCGGTTGACCCCGACACCGACGGTGTTCTTGCACAGGTGGCGCCGGCCGGCACGGCAGTTGCGGCAATAGCCGCAGGTGATGTGCCCCTCGCCCGAGACCCGGTCGCCGGGCTTGAGGCCCTTGACTTCCGAGCCCACCTCGACGATCCGCCCGCAGTACTCGTGTCCGACTGCCATCGGCACCGGGATGGTCTTCTGCGCCCAGGCGTCCCAGTTGTAGATGTGCATGTCGGTGCCGCAGATCGCGGTCTTGGCGATCTCGATCAGCACGTCGTTGTGCCCGACCTTGGGCTCCGGAATGTCGGTGAGCCAGATGCCGGGCGCTGCCTGCTGTTTGACCAGTGCTTTCATTGGCAACCTGTAAATTTTGAGACGGCTACGGGTCCTTCAAGCGCCGCGCCCATCACGCGCGCAGCACGCCGAGCTCGCGACCCACCTCGGTGAAGGCGGCGACGGCACGCTCGAGCTGCGCCCGCCCTAAGGCCGCCGACATCTGCGTGCGGATGCGCGCCTGCCCCTTCGGGACCACGGGATAGGAGAAACCGATGACGTATACGCCGCGCTGCAGGAGCGCATCCGCCATGCGCGTCGCGAGTGCCGCATCGCCCAGCATCACCGGGATGATCGGATGCTCGCCGGGCTTCAAGTCGAACCCCGCCTGCGTCATCGCGGCGCGGAAGAAGCGCGCATTATCGAATAGCTGCTCGCGCAGCTGAGTGCTGCCCTCGAGGAGGTCGAGCACCGCGAGGCTCGCGGCGGCGACCACCGGCGGGATGCTGTTGGAGAACAGGTAGGGGCGCGAGCGCTGCCGCAGCCACTCGATCACCTCGCGCCGCGCGGCGATGTAGCCGCCGCTGCCGCCGCCCAGGGCCTTGCCGAGCGTGCCGGTGAGAATGTCGACGCGCGCGGCCACGCCGCAGTGCTCGGGCGTGCCGCGCCCGGTCCGCCCCATGAAACCGGTGGCGTGCGAATCGTCGACCATCACCAGCGCGTCGTAGCGTTCGGCGAGGTCGCAGATGCCGCGCAGGTTCGCGATGAAGCCGTCCATGGAGAAGACGCCGTCGGTGGCGATGAGGCGTGTGCGCGCGCCCTGTGCCTGGCGCAGGCACTGCTCGAGCTCGCCCATGTCGCTGTTGGCGTAGCGCAGGCGCTGTGCCTTGCAGAGACGGATGCCGTCGATGATGCTCGCGTGGTTGAGCGCGTCCGAGATCACCGCATCGCGCTCATCGAGCAGCGTCTCGAAGAGTCCGCCGTTGGCATCGAAGCACGAGGAGTAGAGGATCACGTCCTCGGTTCCGAGGAAGCGCGCCAGGCGCCCCTCGAGCTCCTTGTGGGTCTCCTGGGTGCCGCAGATGAAGCGCACCGAGGCCATGCCGTAGCCATAACGGTCGAGCGAGCGCTGCGCGGCGGCCCGAACCGCCGGATGGTTGGCGAGGCCCAGGTAGTTGTTGGCGCACAGGTTGATGACCTCGCGGTCGCCGGCGCGCACCACGCCGCCCTGCGGGCTCGTGAGCACCCGCTCGCTCTTGTAGAGGCCCTGCTCGCGCAAGGCGGCGAGCTCGCCGCGTAATCGTTCGATAACGGCCTGAATCATGGGGCGGAATTATACTAGACCCTCTATGTCCGACGAGCCCGCCGCCGGCCCCGGAGCCGCGCGCATCGACCGCTGGCTGTTTGCCGTGCGGCTGTTCAAATCACGCTCGCTGGCGGCCGAAGCGGTCGCCGGCGGCCGGGTGCACCTGAACGGCGGGCGCGTGAAGGCGGCGCACGAGGTGCGCCCGGGTGATGTGCTCAGCCTGGTGCGGGGTGCGGTCGACTTCGAGTGCACGGTGAGCGCGATCCCGCCGCGGCGCGGACCGGCGCAGGCCGCCGCACGCTGTTATGAGGAGACCGCGCCGTCCATCGCCCGGCGCGCCGAATTTGCGCAGCGCATGAGGCTCGCCGCCGCGCTGACGCCGAGGCCGCCGGACCGCCCGGACAAGCGCGAGCGCCGCCAGCTGCGCCGGCTGCGGGGTCGCATTTGAGCCGCCCGAGGTCGCCGCAAAGCATGTCGGTGTCACGGCGGCGTTGCAGACTAGTTCTCTCCCATGACCCTAAGCGTCTTTGACATCTTCAAGGTCGGCATCGGCCCCTCGAGCTCGCACACCATGGGACCGATGCGGGCGGCGCGCCAGTTCGCGCTGGCGTTGAAGACTGCCGGACAGCTCGCGGCGACCCAGCAGATCGCGGTGCGTCTCTACGGCTCGCTCGCGCTCACCGGCCTCGGCCACGGCACCGATCGAGCCGTGCTCGCCGGCCTCGAGGGCGCCGACCCCGAAACCGTGGATCCCGACAGCATCGAGACCACGGTGAAGCGCATCCGCTCGAGCGGGCGCATCCGGCTCCTCGGCGAGCACGAGATCACCTTCGACGAGCCGATGCAGCTGCTGTTCATGCAGCACGAGCGGCTGCCGCGCCATTCCAACGGCATGCGCTTCGATGCACTCACCGCCGACGGCCGCGTGCTGCGCGAGGAGGACTACTACTCGATCGGCGGCGGCTTCATCGTGAAGGGTGATGAGCCCGAGGCGCGCGAGACCCGCGCACACGCCGCGCCCCCATACCCCTTCACCTCGGCCGTCGAGCTGCTCGCTCAGTGCCGCGAGCACGGGCTCGAGATCTTCGAGCTGATGCTGGCGAACGAGCGCAGCTGGGCGTCGGAGGCCGAGGTGCGCGCCAAGCTCATGCACATCTGGCAGGTGATGCAGGGCTGCGTCGAGCGCGGCTTCCACCAGAGCGGTGTGCTGCCCGGAGTGCTCAAGGTGCGCCGCCGCGCGCCGCGGCTCTATCGGCAGCTCACCGAGAGCGGCCAGGCCACGCCGCTCGACGTCATGGACTGGGTGAACGCCTACGCACTCGCCGTGAACGAGGAAAACGCCGCCGGCGGGCGCGTGGTCACCGCGCCCACCAACGGCGCGGCCGGAATCGTGCCCGCGGTGCTGCATTACTACCGGCGCTTCGAGGCCGGCGCCAACGAGGAGGGCGTGCTGCGCTTCCTGCTCGCCGCCGCCGCCGTGGGCATGCTCTACAAGCGCAACGCCTCGATCTCGGGTGCCGAGATGGGCTGCCAGGGTGAGGTGGGCGTCGCCTGCTCGATGGCGGCGGCGGGATTGGTCGCGGCTCTGCAGGGCACCAACGAGCAGGTCGAGAACGCCGCCGAGATCGGCATGGAGCATAACCTGGGTCTCACCTGCGATCCGGTGGCGGGACTGGTGCAGATCCCGTGCATCGAGCGCAACGCCATGGGCGCGGTCAAGGCGATCAACGCGGCGCGGCTCGCGATGCGTGGCGACGGCACGCACAAAGTGTCGCTCGATCAGGTGATCGCCACCATGCGCCAGACGGGCGCCGACATGTCGACGATCTACAAGGAGACCTCGCAGGGCGGGCTCGCCGTCAACGTCCCCGAGTGTTGACTCGCTCTTTGCCCGCGGGCTCGACAAGGCTGTGCGGGTGGCCTGCTGAAAGCGCCGCAGGCGTTTTCAGCCAATCAACCAATCAACCCCCATAACCGCGACGGCGGTGCCTGGTGGTGCACCTCCTTCACGCAATCCGGCCCGATCGCGTGCCAGTGGTCGGTATCGAACACCATCGAGCAGACCGCCGCGGTGGTGAGCGTGCTGATGCCGCCGCGCGGCACCAGCAGGTGGATGAGATCGGACGCGCCGGGGTTGTGCCCGATCACCATCAGATGGGCGATGCGCGGGCCGGTTTCCTGGACGAGGCGCAGCATGTCGGCGGCGCTGGCGAGATACAGTCTTTCCTCGCGCTGCACGTGCCGCACCGACAGCGACAGCTCGCGCGCCACGATGTCGGCGGTCTGCTCGGCGCGGCGCGCGGTGCTGGCGAGCAGCCGGTCGGGAACGAGCTCGAGCTCGAGCAGCCGCTTGGCGATCGCCTCCGCCCCGGAGAGGCCGCGGCGATTCAGCGGCCGGGCGAAATCGTCGGTTGCCGGGTCCTTCCAGCGGGCATCCGCGTGACGCATGACAGTCAGGCGTTTCATGCGTGGCGGCTCAGGTGGGCTGCTCGATGAGGATCCGGCCGTTCTGCTCGCGCACCGCGTAGGTGCGCACCGGCTCGTAGGCCGGCGGGGTGAGGGCGTCCCCGGTGCGCAGATCGAAGTGCGAGCCGTGCCGCGGGCAGATGAGCTCGCAGGATTCCACCTCGGCGCCGGCGAAAGACTCGCCGTCGTGCGTGCAACGGTCTTCGACCGCGTACAGCTCTTTGCCGCAGCGCACGACCACCACCGCCACGCCGTCGACCTCGGCCGGGAAGGGAACGCCTTCGCCGAGCGCACTGGCCGGCCCGATGTCGACCCAGTCGCTCAAAACATCCCCGTCTGCAGCCGTGCGGCTTCCGACATCATCGACTGGTTCCACGGCGGGTCGAAGGTGAGGGAGACGCGGGCCTGGCGCACCGTCGGGATCCGCTCGAGCTTGTCGCGCACGTCGTCCACCAGGATCTCCCCCATGCCGCAGCCCGGCGCGGTGAGCGTGATCTGCGCCTCCACCGTGCGCGTGCCGTCGTCGTTCTCTTGTACCTCGCATTCATACACGAGTCCGAGATCGACGATGTTGATGGGAATCTCAGGATCGTAGCAGCTGCGCATCTGCTCCCAGGCGAGCTTGCGCACGTCCTCGACGGTGGCGTTCGGCGGGAGCTCGGGCGGCAAGACCCGCTCCTGGCCGATGGCGTCGGCGTCCTCGCCGGCGATCCGGAACAGGTTCCCGTCGAGGTACACGGTAAAGCTGCCCCCGAGCGCCTGGGTGATGTAGCCCGCCTGGCCGGGCTTGAGCCTGACCTCCTGCCCGGCGGGGACGATCACCGCCCGAACCTCGCGGTTGACGACGAAGGGCTCGTTCTCGTGCCGGCGCATGGGCTACTCGGTCGACACGGTGGCCGCGCCGTGCTCGAGGGCGGCATTCAGGGTGTGCCAGCTCAAGGTGGCGCACTTCACCCGCGCGGGGAACTCGCGTACCCCGGAGAGCGCCGCGAGCTTGCCGAGCGCGGCCTCGGGCACGGCGTCGTGACGCGTGAGGAGCGCATGGACCTGGTCGAAGAGCCTGGCCACTGCCGCCCGCTCCTTGCCTTTCACCGCCTCGGTCATGAGCGAGGCCGCGGCGGTCGAGATCGCGCAGCCGGAGCCCTCGAAGCGGATATCCTCGACCCGCTCGCCATTCATGCGCACGTAGACCGACAGGCGGTCGCCGCACAGCGGGTTGTGCCCGGCGGCCTGCAGTACCTCGCCGCCGGCGGCGCTCTCGAGGCGGCCGAAGTTGCGCGGGTGGCGGTTGTGATCGAGGATCACGTCGCGATACAGCTCCTTCAGGTCCATCAGCCGAATACCTCGCGCGCTTTGGCGAGGCCCGCCACCAGCGCCGCCACGTCCTCCTCGGTGCTGTAGCAGCCGAAAGAGGCGCGGGCGGTCGCGGGAATCCCGAAGAAAGTCATGACCGGCATCGCGCAGTGATGCCCGGTGCGCACGGCGATCCCCTGGGTGTCGAGGATCGTGCCGAGATCGTGCGCGTGCACGCCGGCGAGCGTGAAGGAGAGCACCGAGGCCTTATGCGCCGCCGTGCCGACGAGCTCGATGCCCGGCATCCGCGCGAGCTCCGCGGTCGCGAGGGCGAGCAGGCGCGACTCGTGCGCGGCGACTGCGTCGATTCCGAGTCCCTCGAGGTAGTCCATGGCCGCGGCGAGCCCGACCGCGCCGGAGATGTTCGGCGTGCCGGCCTCGAACTTCCACGGCAGGTCGTTCCAGGTCGTCTTCTCGAACGAGACCGTGCGGATCATCTCCCCGCCCCCCTGCCAGGGCGGCATCGCGGCGAGCAGCTCCTCGCGGCCGTACAAGACGCCGATGCCGGTGGGCGCGTACATCTTGTGGCCCGAGAAGGCGTAGAAGTCCGCGCCGAGTGCGCGCACGTCGACCCGCGAGTGCGGCACTGCCTGCGCGCCGTCGATGAGCACCACGGCGCCCTGGGCGTGCGCGGCCTCGACGAGGCGCCTCACCGGCAGCACCGTGCCGAGCGCGTTCGAGACGTGCGCGACTGCCACCAGGCGCGTGCGCGGGCTGAGGAGCTCGGCGAATTCCTCATACAGGAGCTCGCCGCGGCGGTTGATCGGCGCGACTTTGAGCGTGCAGCCGGTCTGCTCGCACACCATCTGCCACGGCACGATGTTGGCGTGATGCTCGAGTGCGCTGATCAGGATCTCGTCGCCGGGCCCGAAGCGCGGCCGGGCATAGGACTGGGCCACGAGATTGATCGCCTCGGTGGTGCCCCGCACGAAGATGATCTCGCGCGTCGAGCGCGCGTTGAGGAAGCGGCGGGTGCGCTCGCGTGCGCCTTCGAAGGCGTTGGTGGCCGCCTGGCTGAGCGCGTGCACGCCGCGGTGCACGTTGGCGTGCGAATGCGTCTCGTAATCCTCGACCGCGCGCAGCACCGGCAGCGGCCGCTGCGAGGAAGCGGCGCTGTCGAGGTACACGAGCGGGTACCCGTTGACCTGCGTCGCGAGAATGGGAAAGTCGCGCCGCACGCGCGCGGCGTCGTAGGCGGGCGTGGACTTGAGCGGTGAGACTTCGGCTGCCATCAGATGAGCTCCCGGAGCGCGGCTCCGTCCTGCATCCGGCCGGCGAGGCGCTCCTCGATCTGCCGGCGGAGCGCGGCCACCTCGATCCGGGCGACCACGTCTTCGAGGAACGCCCACTTGAGCGCGCGCTGCGCCGTGTCGTGGTCGAGCCCGCGCGAGAGGAGATAAAAGAGCATGTGGTCGTCGAGCTTGCCGGCGGTCGCGCCGTGGCTGCAGCGCACGTCGTCGGTGTAGATCTCGAGCTGCGGTCGCACGTCGATCTCGGCCTCAGGGCCCGCCAGCAGCCCACGCAGCGACTGCCGGGAGTCGGTGCCATGAGCCCCGCGTGCCACGACGATCTTGCCGTTGAAGGCGACCCGGGCGCGCCCCGCGGAGATGCCGCGGAAAGTCTCCTCGGTGCGGGCGTGGGGCGCCTGGTGCTCGACCAGGGCGTAGGTATCCTGCACCTGCTGGCGGTCGCCGAGCGCGGCCGCCGAGAGGGTGAGGGCGGAGCGCTCGCCGGCGAGCCGCATGGAAAGCGTCGAGCGGGCCGCTGCGGCGCCGCTGCCGAGCGCGTGCAGCCGGTAGCTCGCCTCCTGCGCCAGCGTGGCGGTGAGCGTGTCGAAGAGGATGGCGCGCGAGCTGAGCTCCTGCAGCCGGTAGTGATCGAGAGCCGCGCCGCGCCCGATCTGCGCGCTGACGGCGCTCGTGACGAAGCTCGCTGCCGCAGCGGCGCTCACGTGGCGCTCGATGAGCTCGAGCTGCCCCCGGGACTCGAGCCGCAGCTCGACCCGCGGGTAGGAGGCGCCGAGCTGCCCCTCGGCGCTCGCGACGAAGATCAGCTCGAGCCGCGCGGCCTCGTGCCCGGCTGCCACATGAATGGCCGCACCGTCGGTGGCGAAGGCTTCGTTCAGGAGCGCGAAGCGCTGGTCGGCGCCGAGCTCGCCGCGGGGCAGCAGAGCCGCGGGCGGCGTGTCGTGGCTCTCCGCGAAGGCGCCGAGCGTCCTGAACTGCGCCGGACCTGCAGCCGGCGCGTCGGAGAGGGCAGGAGCGAACACCCCGTCGACGAACACGTAGCGCGCGAAGCCCTCGAGCCTCGCGGGGAGTGCAGCGGCCAGTGCAGCATCCGCAGCGCTGTCCGGTGCGGTGAGGGCGGCAGGGGTAAAGCTCGCCCGCTCGAGCGGACGGAGGTTGGCGTACTTCCAGTTCTCATCGCGCGAGCCCGGGAGCCCCGCGGCCGCCAGCGCCTCCATGGCGGCGCTGCGGCGGGCGGCGCCGGGCAGATGCGCCGACAGCGCGCGCGCGGCACGTGCGTGCTGCTCGGCGATGCGGGCGGCGAGGGGATGGCTCATCGTAAGGCTCAGGCGGCCTCGCCGCTCACCCAGTCGTAGCCGCGGCGCTCGAGCTCGGCGGCAAGCGTGCGATCGCCGCTGCGCGCGATGCGGCCGCGCACCAGCACGTGCACCACATCGGGCACGACATACTCGAGCAGCCGCTGATAGTGCGTGACGACGAGGGAAGAGCGCTCGGGCGAGCGCAGCGAGTTGACTCCCGCCGCCACGATCTTGAGCGCATCGATGTCGAGCCCGGAATCGGTCTCATCGAGGATCGCGAGCTTCGGTTCCAGCACCAGCATCTGCAGGATCTCGTTGCGCTTCTTCTCGCCGCCCGAGAAGCCCTCGTTCACGCCGCGCGAGAGGAAGCTGTCCTCCATCTGCATGAGCTGCATCTTCTCGCGCACCATGCTGAGGAACTCGAAGGCGTCGACCTCGGGCAGCCCGCGCTCCTTGCGCTGCGCGTTGAGGGCCGCCTTGAGGAGATAGACGTTGTTGACGCCCGGGATCTCGACCGGGTATTGGAAGCCGAGGAATACGCCCGCGCGGGCGCGCTCCTCGGGCGCGAGCGCGAGCAGATCGCGACCTTCATAGGTGACGGTGCCGGAGGTGACCTCGTAACCCGGCCGACCGGCGAGCACGTGCGCCAGAGTGCTCTTGCCTGAGCCGTTCGGGCCCATGACTGCATGCACTTCGCCGGCCGGCAGCTCGAGCGTGAGGCCGTTGAGGATCTGCTTGCCGTCGACCGTGACCGAGAGGTCGCGGATCGCGAGCATCGGGGTTGCCGATCGGGTCATGTCAGCCCACCGCGCCTTCCAGGCTCACCGCCAGCAGCCTCGAGGCCTCGACCGCGAATTCCATCGGCAGCTCCTTGAACACCGACTTGCAGAAGCCGCTCACGATCAGGTTGACCGCGTCCTCCTCGGAGATGCCGCGCGCCAGGCAGTAGAACAGCTGGTCATCGCTGATTTTGGAGGTGCTCGCCTCGTGCTCGACCGTCGCGCTCGGGTTCTTCACCTCCACGTAGGGGAAGGTATGCGCGCCGCACTCGCCTCCCATGAGGAGCGAGTCGCACTGGGTGAAGTTGCGCGCGCCCTGGGCGCTCGGCAGCATCCTGACGAGCCCGCGGTAGGTCGCCTGCCCGTGTCCGGCGGAGATGCCCTTGGAGATGATGGTGCTGCGCGTATCGCGCCCGATGTGGATCATCTTGGTGCCGGTGTCCGCCTGCTGGTGGTTGTTGACGGTGGCGACGGAATAGAACTCGCCGATCGAGCCGTCGCCGCGCAGCACGCAGCTCGGATACTTCCAGGTGATGGCGGAGCCGGTCTCCACCTGGGTCCAGGAGATGTGCGCGTTGCGTCCGCGGCATTCGCCCCGCTTGGTGACGAAGTTGTAGATGCCGCCGCGGCCTTCGGCGTCTCCCGGGTACCAGTTCTGGACCGTCGAGTACTTGATGTAGGCGTCATCGAGCGCGATCAGCTCGACGACTGCGGCGTGCAGTTGGTTCTCGTCGCGCATGGGTGCACTGCAGCCTTCAAGATATGACACATAACTTCCAACATCCGCGATGATGAGCGTGCGCTCGAACTGGCCGGTGTTGAGCGCGTTGATCCGAAAATACGTCGACAGCTCCATCGGGCAGCGCACGCCCTTCGGCACGTAGACGAACGAGCCGTCGGAGAACACTGCGGAATTCAAGGTCGCGAAGAAATTGTCGGTGTACGGGACGACGCTCCCCAGGTACTGCTCGATCAGCGCCGGGTGCGCCCGCACCGCCTCGGAGAAGGGCAGGAACACGACGCCCGCGGCGGCGAGGCGCTCCTTGAAGGTGGTGGCGACCGACACCGAATCGAACACCGCATCCACCGCGACGCCGGCGAGGCGCGCGCGCTCGTGCAGCGGCACGCCGAGCTTCTCGTAGGTCTCGAGGAGCTTCGGATCCACGTCGGCGAGGCTCTTGGGGCCGTCCTTCTTCGACTTGGGCGCCGAGTAGTAGGAGATCGCCTGGTAGTCGATGGGGGCGAAGCGCACGTGGGCCCAGTGCGGCTCCTTCATGGTGAGCCAGTGCCGCAGCGCCTGGAGCCGCCACTCGGTGAGGAAGGCGGGCTCGCCCTTCTTGCGCGAGATGAGCCGCACCACGTCCTCATCGAGCCCCGGCGCGACGGTGTCCGAGTCGATCTCGGTCACGAAGCCCTGGCTGTAGCCACGGCCGATCAGGCTCTCGAGCTCTTTGGCGGTCTCGCTCATGAGCGGATCTGCGTGCGCGTGGCGGCCGCCTTCATGTCGCGCTCGAGCCCGGGGAGGCGCGCGGGCGTGGCGTCGAGGCCGGCGAGCTGCGCCAGGCTCACGTCGTAGAGCGCGCGGCGCATGGCGAGATTCAGGCGCTGCCAGACGCGGCTCACGCGGCAGCTCTCCTCGATCTCGCAGTTGCCATGCCCCGCAGCGCAGTCGGTGAGGGCCACCGGCCCCTCGAGCGCATCGAGGATCGCCGCGGCGCTGATCTGAGTCGCCGGGCGCGAGAGCTGGTAGCCGCCATGCAGTCCCCGGGTCGAGGTCACGAGCCCGGCGCGCTGCAGCTGCTTCAGGAGCTTGCTCACCGTGGGGGCGGCGATATGGGTCTGCTCGGCGAGCGCGGTCGCGGTCTGCACCCGTGCGGGCTCGCCGGCGAGCGTGGCAAGCAGCACGGTGGCGTAGTCGGTGAGCCGGCTGATACGCAGCATGGAGCATCCCCTCCGAAAGTAGGACTATTTTAGTACTAATTGGTTCTTGGAACAAAGGGAGCCACGGGTTTTTGCTATCCTTGGCGATCCGATTTTCAAAGGCTTGCGGTCACGAGGGGCGCCCCACACCTTGAGGGCGCACGTCGATCGCCTTAAGGAGTGGACGATGAATCTCACTGAGCTCAATCGCGTCGCCAACGCGATGGTCGCCAAGGGCAAGGGCATCCTGGCCGCCGACGAGAGCAGCGGCACCATCAAGAAGCGCTTCGACGCCATCAAGCTGGAGTCGACCGAGGAGCATCGCCGCACCTACCGGGAGATGCTGTTCACCGCGCCCGGCGCGGCCGAGGCGGTGAGCGGCGTGATTCTCTACGACGAGACCATCCACCAGAAGACCAAGGACGGCACGCCGTTTCCCGAGTACCTCGCCAAGCACGGCATGATCCCCGGCATCAAGGTGGATCTCGGCGCGAAGCCGCTCGCCGGCTTCCCCGGCGAGACCATCACCGAGGGGCTCGACGGCCTGCGCGAGCGGCTGATCGAGTACCGCGGCCTCGGGGCGCGCTTCGCCAAGTGGCGCGCGGTGATCGACATCGCCGCCGGCATCCCCACCGCGTTCGCGATCGAGGCCAACGCGCATGCGCTGGCCCGCTACGCAGCTCTCTGCCAGGAAAACGACATCGTGCCGATCGTCGAGCCGGAGGTGCTGATGGACGGCGCCCACTCGCTCGAGCGCTGCTCGGAAGTGAGCGAGCAGGTGCTTGCCGAGGTGTTCGACCAGCTGTTCGATCATCGCGTAGCCCCCGAGGGCATGGTGCTCAAGCCCAACATGGTGATCTCGGGCAAGAAGGCGAGCGAGCGCGCATCCCCGGAGAAAGTCGCCGAGGCGACGGTGCGGGTGCTGAAGCGTCACGTGCCGCCGGCGGTTCCCGGCATCGCCTTCCTCTCCGGCGGCCAGTCACCGACCGAGGCGACGCTGCACCTGTCGCTGATGAACCGGCTGGGCCCGCTGCCCTGGGCGCTCACCTTCAGCTACGGGCGCGCGCTGCAGGACACCGCGCTCAAGGCCTGGGGCGGGGCGGCCGCCACCTTCGCCGCCGGTCAGAAGGAATTTGCGCGCCGCGCGCTGCTCAACGGGGCGGCGACCACCGGCCGCTACGCGCCGGAGATGGAGAGCCGGGCCGCCTGAGGGCTTCAGGCGGCACTGCGCTCGCGTGAGCAGCACCGCATCCGCGCACGCCACGTCGACCGCGCCTGACGGCGACGTGGTGGTCGCCGTGCGCGACGTGCACTACGCCGCGGGCGGACGGCCGATCTTTGCCGGGCTCGATCTCGAGGTGCGTCGCGGGCGCATCACCGCGATCATGGGCCCGAGCGGCACCGGCAAGACCACGCTGCTGCGGCTCATCACCGCCCAGGTGCCGCCCGCGAGCGGCCAGCTCACCGTGTTCGGCCAGGAGGTCTCGACGCTGGGCCGCCGCGAGATCTACGCGCTGCGGCGGCGCATGGGCATGCTGTTCCAGAACGGCGCGCTGCTCACCGACATGGACGTGTTCGAGAACGTGGCCTTCCCGGTGCGCGAGCACACCGATCTGCCCGAGCCGCTGGTGCGGCTGCTGGTCCTCACCAAGCTGCAGGCCGTGGGCCTGCGTGGGGCCGCGCAGCTCATGCCGGGCGAGCTCTCGGGCGGCATGGCGCGGCGCGTGGCGCTCGCGCGTGCGATCGTCATGGACCCCGAGATCCTGCTCTACGACGAGCCGTTCGTGGGACTCGACCCGATCTCGCTCGGCTTCATCCTGCGGCTCATCAAGCAAACCAACCAGGCGCTCGGGATCACCAGCGTCGTGGTCTCGCACGACGTGCGGGAGCTCGCCACCATCGCCGACGACAGCTACCTGATCTCCGAGGGCAGAGTGGCGGCCGCCGGCACGCCGGCGCAGCTCAAGGCGAGCGATTCGGCGGCCGTGCGCCAGTTCATGACCGGCAGCGCCGATGGCCCGGTGCCGTTTCACTACCCGGCGCCCGACTACGCCACGCAGCTGCTCGAGGCGGACGAGCGATGACCCCCCGCCGCCCGGGCACCTACCTCCTCGGCGGGCTGCGCCGCCTCGGGTCGGTGACCATCTTCCTGGTACAGCTGCTCATTCAGTGCGTGCCGGCGCTCGGCAAGCCGCGCCTCTTGGTGATGCAGATCTACAATGCCGGCGCCCGCTCGCTCATCATCATCATGCTGTCGGGACTGTTCGTCGGCATGGTGCTGGGGCTGCAGGGCTACGACCTGCTGCGGCGCTTTGGCTCCGAGGAGGCGCTCGGCATCGCGGCGGCGCTCGGCCTGTTGCGCGAGCTCGCGCCGGTGATCACGGCGTTGCTGTTCGCCGGGCGCGCCGGAACCGCATTGGCCTCCGAGATCGGCCTGATGCGCGCCACCGATCAGCTGACGGCGATGGAGATCATGGCAGTCGACCCGCTGCGCTACGTGGCCGCGCCCCGCTTTCTCGGCGGCGTGATCGCGATGCCGCTGCTGACGGCGATCTTCAGCGTGATCGGACTGTACGGCGCCCAGCTGGTCGGCGTGCAGCTCATGGGGGTCGACCGCGGCGTCTTCTGGTCGCAGACTCAGGGCGCCGTGGACCTGCACGACGTGAACGAAGGCGTGGTGAAGAGCATCGTATTCGGCCTCGCCTGCAGCCTGATCGCGGTGCACGAGGGCTATCACGCCGAGCCGACCGCCGAGGGCGTGGGACTCGCGACCACGCGTACGGTGGTGGCGTCGTCGGTCATGATTTTGCTGCTCGACTATGTGCTCACGGCCGCCTTCCTTTGAGAGGAACTAACCGCCATGCAAAGCAATCGAACCCTCGAGATTGGCACCGGTTTGTTCGTGCTGTTGGGATTTGCGGCGCTGCTGTTTCTCACCACGCAGCTGCCAGCCAGCGGCGTCAAGTTCGCAGGCCAGAAGGCCGGGTATCACGTGACCGCGCTGTTCGACAACGTCGGAGATCTCAAGATCGGATCGCCGGTCACCATGTCGGGTGTGCGCATCGGCGAGGTCTCCTCCATCCGCTTCGATTCCAAGGTCTACAAGGCGGTGGTGAGCATGCGCATCGATCCGCAGTACAACGAGATTCCCGACGACAGCTTCGCCAGCATCCAGACCGAGGGACTGCTCGGCGGCAAGTATGTCGGCATCAGCCCGGGCGGCCTCGACACCTATCTCAAGGAAGGCAGCCGCATCGATCAGACCCAGTCGGCGATCGTGATCGAGACTCTCGTCAACAAGTTCTTCGCCAGCTTCGCGAGCAAGGGCAGCGGCGAGGGCGATAGCCAGGGTACGGACAAGGAGCCGAAGAAATGAGATTCGCGAGCCTACTGTTGAGTGCAGTTTCTCTGTGCGGGGCGGCGCTCGCCGGGGCGCAGGCCCAGCCGGCCGCGCCAGCCCAGTCGGCGCCCGCTGCCGCCGCGAGCGCGCCGGCGAGCGCCGATGATCCGACGGCGATGGTGCGCGAGACCGCACAGGGGATGCTGGACGAGCTCGACAAGCACCGCGACGAATACCGCCACGACCAGGCCAGGGTCGCCGCGCTGGTCGACAAGTGGCTCATGCCGCACTTCGACACCGAGACTTCGGCGCGCGTGGTGCTCGGCCAGTTCTGGCGCTCGGCGACGCCCGAGCAGCGGCAGCGCTTCATCAACGCCTTCTACCATTCGCTGCTCACCAACTACGGGGATTCGCTGGTCGAGTTCACCTCCGACCGGCTGAAGATCTACCCGAGCCGCCTCGAGCCGGGCGCCACGACGGCGACGGTGCGCACCGAGGTGCGGCGTCGCAACGGCGATACCGTGTCGGTCAACTATTCGCTGCGCATGACGCCGCAGGGCTGGAAGGCGTGGGACGTGGTGATCGATGGCATCAGCTACGTCAAGAGCTATCGCGAGGACTTCGGCGCGCAGATCGAGAATCAGGGCCTCGAGACGGTCATCAAGCGCCTCGAGTCGGGCGAGAAGCCGGGCCAGATCGCCGCGCAGACCACGGGCTGACACCGATGAGCTCGCGCCCAGCCTCGGTACCGGCCTTCGATCTCACCTCGAGCCCCTTCAGCCTCACCGCGGCCGACGGCCGGCTGTATGCCGAGGGCCCGCTGACCTTCGCCAGCGCGCGGCATGCGCGTCAGCTCGGGATCGATGCGATCGATGCGGCGGCCGACGGCGCGCTGCTGATCGACTGCCAGGGGGTCACGGCCTCTGACAGCGCGGGGCTTGCGGTGCTGCTCGATTGGCTGGCCGCCGCGCGCGCGCAGCAACGCTCGCTGCGCTACGCGCACCTGCCGCCGGGGCTCGCCGCGCTCGCCCGGATCAGCGAGGTGAACGAGCTGCTCGAGCACGGCGTGTAGGCGCGGTCCGCCGCTCACTTGGGCGGCGCCGGCGGCTCCGTGGGTGGTTTTCCCGGCTGCGGCTGCGGTGGCGCCGGCTCGATGCCCGACTCCTCGAGCATCTTCTGCTCCTCGTCCTCCTCGCCCTGCGAGTTGCCACCGCGCACCTTGAAGGCGCGGTTCTGCAGGTAGGCGTTGCGCAGGAAGGCGTAGGGATCGTAGGCGCTGTCGAGCAGGTGGTCGGAGTCGAGCAGCCGCGAGCGCCAGTCGACCTTTTCCAGCGCCCAGCTGCCGTAATTCCACCAGGTGTTGCTGATGTAGGTGCGCGGCGTCGAGAAGGTATCCGCCGCGCGGCCGAAGGTATCGCGCACGTCGCTCGGCCCGAGGAACGGCAGTACCACATAGGGCCCCGCGTGTACGCCCCACTTGCCGAGCGTCTGCCCGAAGTCGCGGTCGGCCTTCTCGAGCCCCATGGCCGTCGCCGGATCGAACAGTCCGCCGATGCCGATGACGGTATTGACGAGCAGCCGGCTGGTGTCGTGCACCAAGCCCGTGACCTGCCCCTGCAGCAGGTCGTTCAGCATGGTGATGGTCGTGTCGACGTTGTCGAAGGCGTTGCGAATACCGGCCTGCACCACGCGCGGTACGCCCGCGCGGTAGCCGCGTGCCACCGGGCGGAAGATGGCCTTGTCGAACCTGTCGTTGAAGGCGTAGGTCGCGCGGTTCATGCGCTCCCAGGGATCACGCGGATCGCTGCGCGTCGGGGCCTGGGCGGCGCAGGCACTGAGCAGCAATACGAGCAGCGCCGCCAGGGGAGTGCGCATGGTGGGCGGCATTTTAACAGCGGCGCCCGCGCGCTCTATTGCACTAAAGGCAGAGTCAGTGGATGCGGCCGCCGCGCCCCTGCCCCTGATCGGTGTTGTCGCTGAGGCGGGGCTTGCGCGTGCTCATGAGAAACTCGCGCACCTCGTCGAGACGCGCGCGGTAACGCTGACGCTGGATGCCGCTGATGTTGGGCGAGGCCAGCGCCAGCTGATACTGCTGCATCGCCAGCTGCAGGTCGCCGTTGGAGAGCTGGTACTCGCCCATGTAGTAGTAGGCGTCGCCCGGATCGCCGGCGGCGCTCGCCGCGAGCGCCGTCAGGTGAATCTGATCGGGGGTGGGCGGCACGATGTTGAACAGGTCGAGCAGCATGGTGTGCGCCTCGCCCGCTCGGCCCGCGGCCATCAGCGTCTCGGCGTAACGCACCGTCACCGGCACGTTGCGCGGGAAGAGCGCCGCAGCGCGCTTGAAGGTCGTGAGCGCCTCGTTCACGTGTCCGGCCCTGGCCTGAGCCTGGCCGAGGGCGGAATACAGCACCGTGAGGCCTTCGTGCTCGTGCACCAGCCGGGTGAGGATCGTGACCGCCTCCTCGGCGGCGGCCTGGTTGCCGCCCATGAGCGCGAGCGCCCGGCCGTACTGATTGCCCATGTTGTCGCCCCCGTGGGCGATCTTGGCCGCGTACTGCGCCGCCAGGTCGGTGTCGCCGGTCGCCACCAGCACCCGCACGCGCTCGCGGATCAGCTCGTAGCTCTGCGAGTCGTGCCCGGTGCGCGGCGGAAACTGCGCCGCGCGGGCGCGCTGCTCGGCCTCGCGCTCGGTGTCCAGCGGGTGATCGAGGAGCATCGCCGGGATATAGGTCTGATAGAGCCCGGTATGGTGCGCCATAGCCTCGAACATCTCGCCCATGCCGTAGGGGTCGAAGCCCGCGCCGGCGAGGTAGCCGATGCCGACGCGGTCGGCTTCCCACTCGTTGTCGCGCGTGAAATTGATCTGGTGCTGCACCGCCATGCCCTGGGCCGCGACGATGCCGCCCTCGATGGCGTTGCCGCTGTTGTAACCGCCGGCGAGCGCACCGAGCAGGATCGCGCCGATCATCGCGGCCGCGGTGGTCAGGCTCTGGCGTGACTGGTCGGCGAGCATGCGGGCGATGTGGTGCTGGGTGATGTGCGCGGTCTCGTGCGCCATCACGCCGGCGAGCTCCGACTCGTTCTCCGAGGCGAGCACCAGCCCCGCGTAGAAGAACACGTAGCCGCCGGTCACGGCGAAGGCGTTGATGGTGTCGTCCTTGATGACGAAGTAGTGGAAGTACTCACCGCCCATCTCGCTCTGTGAGGCGAGCCGCTTGCCGATGTCGTTGATGTATTCGCTGACCTCCGGGTCCTCGATGAGCACGTTCTGATCGCGCAGCTCCTTGGCCACCATGGCGCCGAGGCGGAACTCGTCGCTCTTCGAGAGATACGTCTCGGCGGGGCTGCCGAGGTCCGGAAGGTTCGAGCCCGGCGTAGGTCCGTTGAGGGCGCCATTGCCTGGCAGCGGCGGCTCGCCTGCGAAGGCGATGGTTCCCGAGGCGAGAATCGCGCTCAGCAGAATGATCAAAAGAGGGCGCATAAGTGCGTTTGACCGCGATCGAGGCGGGCGAGTTTCCTAAGATTTACAGAAGCTTACAAAGGCTTCGGCGCCATCCGGAGCCCGCACGCCGCCGCCGTGCCAAGGGTACACCGAATCGGGTCCCCATGGGCCGACTTTGACAATGGGGACGGCGAGCGCGCCTTAAAGGATGTCGGAGGCGTAATCGGCGAGGCGCGAACGCTCCCCGCGCACCAGCGTCACGTGCCCGGAGTGGGCCCAGCCGCGGAAGCGGTTCACGGCATAGGTCAGCCCCGAGGTCATCTCGGTGAGGTACGGCGTGTCGATCTGCGCGATGTTGCCGAGACAGGCGAGCTTGGTGCCGGGACCGGCGCGCGTGATCAGCGCCTTCATCTGCTTGGGCGTCAGGTTCTGCGCCTCATCGAGGATCAGGAAGCGGTTGAGGAAGGTGCGGCCGCGCATGAAATTCAGCGAGCGGATCTTGATGCGATTGCGCAGCAGGTCGTTGGTCGCCGCGCGGCCCCAGTTGCCGCCCTCCTGCGTGCCGGTGAGCACCTCGAGGTTGTCCATGAGCGCGCCCATCCACGGCTCCATCTTCTCTTCCTCGGTACCCGGCAGGAAGCCGATGTCCTCGCCGAGCGGGATGGTGACGCGCGTCATGATGATCTCGACGAAGCGGTTGGTCTCGAGCGTCTGCATGAGACCGGCGGCGAGCGCCAGCAGCGTCTTGCCGGTGCCGGCGGGCCCGAGCACCGTGACGAAGTCGATCTCCGGGTCCATGAGCAGATTCAAGGCGAAATTCTGCTCGCGGTTGCGCGCGGTGACGCCCCAGACGTTGTGGCGCTCGTTGCGGTAATCGCGGGTGAGCTCGATGGTGGTGGTATCGCCGCTGATCTTGCGCGCGATGCCCTCGATGCCCTCCGGGGTGTCCTCGAACACGCCCTGGTTGGGGTGCCAGCCGCGCACCGCGGGCCCGGTGATCTCGTAGAAAGTGCGGTCGCCTTCCTTCCACGAGCGCATGTCCTTGCCGTGCTGCTCCCAGAAATCGTTGGGCAGTGCCGTCATGCCGCTGTAGAGGACGTCCGAGTCCTCGAGCGTCTTGTCGCTGTAGTAATCCTCGGCGTGCACGCCGAGGACCGCCGCCTTGATGCGCAGATTGATGTCCTTGGACACCAGGATCACACGCGCATCCTTGTGCTCGTTCTGCAGCGCCAGCGTCTGCGCCAGGATCGCGTTGTCGCCGCCCTGACCGGGCAGGCTCTCGGGCAAAGCGCTGCTCAGCTGGCGTGTCTGGAAGAAGAGGCGCCCGGTGGAGGGGCGCTTGCCGTGGTTGCCGGAGTAGCCGCTCGGGAGCTTCAGTCCCAGGCCGATCTGCTCCTGGGTGACGTCGCGCATCATGTCGTCGAGGAAGCGGCTCACCTGGCGCACGTTGCGCGAGGCCTCCGACAGACCCTTCTTGTGCGCGTCGAGCTCCTCGAGCACCACCATCGGCAGGTACACGTCGTGCTCTTCGAAGCGGAAGATCGCCGTCGGGTCGTGAATCAGCACGTTCGTGTCGAGCACAAACAGCCGCCGCCCGCCGCGTGGCCGGCTCTTCACCGCGCGCGCCTCGCCGGAGGCGGCCTTGGGACCGGGTTCATAGACTCCGCGCTGCTTCAAGCACTGCCTCCGCGTGACCGGGAACCTTGACCTTGCGCCACTCCTGCCGCAGCCTGCCCGCGCCGTCGAGCAGGAAGGTGCTGCGCTCGACCCCGAGATACTTTCTGCCGTAGAGGCTTTTCGGTTTTATGACATCGAACAGCCGGCAGAGGCGCTCGTCGCTGTCGGCGAGCAGCGGAAACGGCAGTGTCTCCCTGGCGGCGAACTTGTCGTGCGAGGCGACGCTGTCGCGCGATACGCCCACGACTTCGGCGCCCGCCTTGACGAAGGCGCCGTACAGGTCGCGGAAGTCCTGCGCTTCCCGGGTGCAGCCCGAGGTCAGGTCGCGCGGGTAGAAGTAGATCACCAGCTTCCTGCCGGCCGCGTCCTTCAGGCTCCACGTGCCGCCGCCCGTCGTGGGCAGGGAAAATGCCGGCACCTTACTCCCCGTCTTGATCGCTGACATCTCTTTCAGGACTTGACCGGCTCGAGAATGGCGTCGAGGTTGAGCGAGTCACAGAACTCCATGAACTCCTCGCGCAGGTGCGCGACGTGGATGCGGCTCGGCACGTTGACGATCATCTGCACGGCGAACATCGGCGCGCCGGTGTGCGCGGCCGGGTAGCTGCGGGTCGAGGCTTCGGCGATGTCGATGCCGCGGGTCGCGAAGAACCCCGCCAGCCCCGAGACGATGCCCGCCTGATCGAGGCACACGACGTCGATCGAGTACGGCAGCATGTCGGTGCGCGGCGCGCGCGGCTCGGTGCGCCGCAGATGAATGCTGAGGTTGCTGGTCTCGGCGAGGCGCTTGAGCTCGGTTTCGAGCTTGGCGAGCGCGTGCCAGTTGCCCGAGACCAGCAGCAGCATCGCGAACTCGGTGCCGAGATTCGCCATGCGGCTTTCGCTGATGTTGCCGCCGGACTCGCTGATGACGCGGGTCAGCTCGTGGACCATCCCCGTTCGGTCGCTGCCGATCGCCGAAACGGCCAGGTGCTGCTTCATCTATCTGTCGGTGGCGGTGTCGTTTGCCGGCCTGCGGTAGCCGAGTGTACCGGGAGCAGGGGCCGGTTGCGACCATTCGCTTGGGCGCGCGCGCCCCAGGCTTGCCTCCGCGGGAGCCCCGCTCTTAACATCCGCCGGCTTCCCCTGGCATTCCGCTGAAAGCCTATGTCGTTCTCCGGCAGCCTGGTTGCCATCGTCACTCCCATGCGGCCCGATGGCGCGGTCGACCTGGAAGCGTGGATACGGCTGCTCGATCTGCACCTGGCGGGCGGCACCAGCGGCGTCGTGGTCGGTGGCACCACGGGCGAGTCGGCGACGCTGCGGGAGCTGGAGCTGCGCGAGCTCGCGCTACGCGCCTGCGAGCGCGTGCGGGGCAAGCTCGCGGTGCTCGTAGGCGCGGGCACCAGCAGTACCTCGACGACGGTGGAGCGCGTCAGGTGGCTCTCGGATCTGCCGATCGATGGATTCCTGCTGGTCACGCCGGCCTATAACCGCCCGACGCAGGAAGGCCTGTACCAGCATTTCGCCGCGGCCGCCGCCGCCTCGGCCAAGCCGATCGTGCTCTACAACGTTCCCAGCCGCACGGCCGTCGACATGAAGCCGGCGACGGTGGCGCGCCTGTCGCGCGTCGCGCGCATCGCCGGCGTCAAGGAAGCGGTGCCGGAGCCCGGGCGCGTGCGCGAGCTGGTCGATGCGGTCACGCGCGGCTTCGCCGTGCTGAGCGGAGATGACGCGACCGCCCGCGAGGCGATCGCCGCGGGCGCGCGTGGGGTGATCTCGGTGACGGCGAACGTGGCGCCGCGAGCGATGTCGGAGATGGTGGCCGCGGCGCTCGCCGGCGATGGGACCAAAGCGAGCGAGCTCGACGCGGCGCTCGCCGGGCTCCATCGGCAGCTGTTCGTCGAGGCCAATCCGATTCCGGTTAAATGGGTGCTGGCGCAGATGGGGCTGATCGGGAGTGGGTTAAGATTGCCCCTCACGCCGCTGTCCGAGGCTCATCACGCCACGGTACGGGCCGCCGCCCGCGCCGCGGGCGTGCTGGCCTGAGGCGCTTTTTTCACGAGGTTGAAAAGCAAACGATGAGATCCTTCCTGTGGCTCGCGCCGCTGATGCTGATGCTGGGCGGGTGCCATCCCTTCCGGCACTTCACCTATGCCTGCCACAAGCAACAGCCCTACATGCAGGCGACCAGCATCGCGCCCCTGAAGATCCCGGCCGGGCTGGATGCGCCCGACACCACCAACGCGCTGCGTCTGCCGGCGCTCAACGAACCGGCGCCGCCGGCGCGCAAGGGCCAGGAGCCCTGTCTCGACGAGCCGCCGCCCTTCAAGGTGGCGAAGCCGCCGCAGGCCTGAGCGGCCCGAAGTGCCGGGCGCGCCGCGGGATGCACAGCCTGCGCCTCTTGCATTATGATTCGCCGCCCATTGGGGGACGTGCTCTGTAAGCCATTGATCGGAGAGGTGGCCGAGCGGTCGAAGGCGCTGGACTGGAATTCCAGTAACATCTTCACCGGTGTTCGTGGGTTCGAATCCCACCCTCTCCGCCAGATCTCTCGCGCGGCCAACCGGCCTGCCGTTCGCCGGCAAAAGGGCCGAAGGCCGCGGTGCTTCCGCACCGCCCTTTTGCCGGCGAGGTCGAGAGAGCTGGTGGGCTGGCTGCTGAAATCGCAGGCCAAAACCGGCCTGCTATTCGCCGGCAAAGCCACACCTTTGCCGGCGAGGTCGACAGAGTAAGTAGGTTGGCTGCTGAAATGGCCGACAGGCCATTTCAGCCAATGAACATGGTGGCCCGCATCGGTTTCTCCGCGACGACCAGTCGTGAATCCCGTCAGGGCCGGAAGGCAGCAGCGGCAGCGGCGATGTCGGGTGCCGGAGGCTAAGCTGGTGCGGGCCGCCTCCATCTGAATCCACGGAATATGGAATGAGCTACACCGCGCTCGCGCGCAAATGGCGTCCCAAGAAGTTCTCCGAGCTCATCGGGCAGGAGCACGTGCGGCGCGCACTCGTCAATGCGCTCGACACCGGGCGCATCCACCATGCGTTTCTCTTTACCGGCACCCGGGGCGTGGGCAAGACCACCATCGCGCGCATCTTCGCCAAGTGCCTCAACTGCGAGCAGGGCGTCACCGCCGAGCCGGACGGCGTGTGCGCCGCGTGCCGCGAGATCGACGCCGGGCGCTTCGTCGACCTGATCGAGGTCGATGCCGCCTCACGCACCAAGGTCGACGACACCCGCGAGCTGCTCGACAACGTCCAGTACAGCCCGGCGCGCGGGCGCTTCAAGGTATATCTGATCGACGAAGTGCACATGCTGTCGGCGCATTCCTTCAATGCCCTGCTGAAGACTCTCGAGGAGCCGCCGCCGCACGTGAAGTTCCTGCTGGCGACCACCGATCCGCAGAAGCTGCCGATGACGGTGCTCTCTCGCTGCCTGCAGTTCAACCTGAAGCGGCTGCCGGCCGCCGAGATCGCCGCGCACATGCGCCACATCCTCGACCAGGAGGCCATCGCCTACGACGCGGCGGGCCTGAAGCTGGTGGCGCAGGCGGCCGACGGCAGCATGCGCGATGCGCTCTCGCTCCTGGACCAGCTGATCGCCTTCGGCGGCGGCAAGGCGGGCGAGGCCGAGGCGCGCGCCATGCTCGGCACCGTGGCCCGCGACCACGTGGTGCGCATCGCCGAGCTGCTCGCGGCGCTCGACCCTGCATCGCTCATGAAGGGCGCGCAGGCGCTCGAGCAGTTCGCGCCCGACTATGGCCAGTTGCTCGATGAGCTGGCGGGCCTGCTGGTGCGGGTGGGACTGCGCCAGGCGGTGAGCGACTACGAGGGCGACGAGGTCTTCGCGCCCGAGGTGATCGAGCGGCTGGCGCGCGCGCTCGCCCCCGAGGATGTCCAGCTCTTCTACCAGACGGCGATCAACGGCAAGCGCGATCTGCCGCTCGCGCCCGATCCGCGCACCGGCTTCGAGATGACGCTGCTGCGCATGGTGGCGTTCCGCCCGGCTGGCGCGTCGGCCGATGCGGGCACGGGCGCTGCAAAAGGGGCGCGCGGCGCTCCGGCCCCACAGCCCGGCTCGGGACAGACCGCGCCCGACGCGCCTGGTTCGGCGCCCCCGTCGGGAGAGACTGCGCTCGGTTCGGCTCAGCGGTCGGGAGACGCGCCCGGTTCGGCTCAGCAGTCCTGGGCGGCGATCGTGAACGCCCTCGAGCTCACGGGCGCCGCCCGGCAGCTGGCCAGCCACAGTGTGTTGATTGGGCGCGCGGGCGCCGTAGTGCGCCTGGCGCTCGATCCGCACAACCAGCAGCTGCGCACCCCGGCGCAGGAAGAGAAACTCGCGCAGGCGCTGTCACGCCACTTCGGCGAGCCGGTGCGGCTCGAGTTCCAGCAGACCGGCGGCGGCGAGAGCCCGGCGCTCGCGGCCCAGCGCGCCTCGCAGCAGGAGCTTACCCAGGCGCGGCGCGCCTTCGAGGCCGATCCCGGCGTGCAGGGGCTGCGCGAGCGTTTCGGCGCTACCGTGCTGCCGGATACGGTGCGCCCGGTAAAATGAGCACTTTCCCTGAAGCGGCGCGCGGCGCCTGACGGACTCGTTCACATGCGTGGCAATTTCAACAACATGATGAAGCAAGTGCAGGCGATGCAGGCCAACATGCAGAAGGCCCAGGCCGAGATCGCCAGCCTCGAAGTGATCGGCGAAGCCGGCGGCGGCATGGTGAAGATCACCATGAACGGCCGCCACGAGGTCAAGCGGGTGCAGATCGAAGCGGCGATCGCGGGCGAGGACCGCGAGATGCTCGAGGACCTGATCGCGGCCGCGGCCAACGACGCCGTCCACAAGGTGGAGGCGCGCGTGCAGGAGAAGATGAGCCACCTCACCGCCGGACTGCCGCTGCCGCCGGGAATGAAACTGCCTTTTTGATGACGCTCGCATCGGACATTGCGCTTCGCTGTCCTGCTGCGCGCAAGCCCGGGGCGCACATCCCTGTGCGCCCGCTCGGCGCGCTGCGCCTCACCCTGTCACGATGCTCGCGGCGGCGCGCCAAAAGCGCGGTTTCGGCGCGCCGCTCGCCGCCTGCGGCGGCGGGCACGTCCCTGTGCCTGGCTATGGAAAGTAAGATTTGAAGCACTCGCCCCATCTCGCACAGCTGATCGATGCGCTCCGTACCCTGCCGGGTGTAGGTCCGAAGACCGCCCAGCGCATGGCGTTTCACCTGCTGCAGGAGGGGCGCCCGGGGGCGCGCTCGCTCGCCGAGGCACTCGCCGGGGCGCTCGCGTCGGTGGTGCGCTGCCGGCGCTGCCGCATGCTCACCGAGAGCGAGCTCTGCTCGATCTGCTCGGCCACGCAACGCGAGGCGGCGCTGCTGTGCGTGGTCGAATCCCCCGCGGACGTCGTCGCGATCGAATCATCGGGCAGCTACCGCGGACGCTACTTCGTGCTGATGGGGCACCTCTCGCCCCTCGATGGCATCGGCCCGGAGCAGCTGGGGCTGCGCGAGCTCGAGGCGATCCTCGATGAAGGCAGCGTGCGCGAGCTCATTCTCGCCACCAACTCGACCGTCGAGGGCGAGGCGACCGCGCATTTCCTGAGCGAGCTCGCGGCGCGGCGCGGCATTCGCGCGAGCCGCATCGCCTACGGCGTGCCGGTCGGCGGCGAGCTCGAGTACGTCGACGGCGGCACACTCGCCCACGCGCTCGCCGGCAGGCAGTCGGTCTGACGCTCAGCGCCTGCGCTCGGGGCCCCGGGCAGCGCTCAAGTCCTCGTGCAGGCGGCGCAGCCGCCGGTAGCTCTCGTAGCGGCGCGGGTGCAGCGTGCCGGCATCAAGCGCCGCCCGCACCGCGCATCCCGGCTCGCGCATGTGGCGGCAGTCGAGGAAACGGCACTCGGGCGACAGCCGCTCGACTTCGACGAAGCCGAGGCTGCGGGGGTCGAGGCTGTCGATGGCGGGCGCGAAATCGCGCACTCCCGGCGAGTCGATGAGCGCGCGCCGCTCCGGCAGGTCGAAGAGCCGCGATGCGGTGGTGGTGTGCCGTCCTTCCTCCGCACGCACCAGCTCGCCGATCGCGAGGCGCTGCGTGGGCAAGAGGCGCACGATGAGCGAGGACTTGCCGACGCCCGATTGCCCGACGAGCGCCGCCACCGCGCCCGCCGGCAGCGCCGCGAGCAGCTCGCCGGTCCCGCTGCCGGTGCGCGCCGAGCAGCGCACCGCGTCGTAGCCGGCCTGGGCGTAGGCCGCGAGCTCGGCGGCGAGGGCGTCGTCGACGCCGAGCTCCTCCTTGTTCACCACCAGCGTCGCCAGGATGTGGGCCGACTCCGCGGCCGCGAGGTAGCGATCGACGACGAACAGATCCGGCACCGGCACCGGAGCCAGCACCACCAGCAGCCGCGTCAGGTTTGCGACCACGGGCTCGGAGCGGCCGCGCAGATTCGCGCGGTACAGGGCGCTGCGCCGTGGCAGCACCTCGACCACGTGCAGCTCATCGTGCAGCGGATCGGGGCGGCACAGGACCTCATCGCCGCACACGACGGTGAGGGAGCGGCCGAAGGGGCGGGCGCGCAGCTGCTGGCCGGCCGCATCGCGCACCGTCATGTGGCGTCCGAAGGTCGCGATCACGCGCGCCGCGAACGCATCGCCCGCGCCGGGGTGCTGCGAGGCGTCTGCTACACTTGGCTTCGATTGGTCGCCCACCGAAACGACACGCTAGCACCTCCGACGCGCACATGCCGAGCGGCGACTACCTGATCTGGATCGATCTCGAGATGACGGGCCTCAAGCCCGACTCGGACTCGATCATCGAGATCGCCACCGTGGTGACCGACAAGGAGCTGGTGGTGCTGGCCGACGGGCCGGTGATCGCCATTCATCAGCCCGAGGATGCGCTGGCGCGCATGGACGACTGGAATCAGCGCCAGCACGGCTCTTCCGGCCTGCTGGCGCGCGTGCGCGCGAGCCGCGTGAGCCTCGCCGAGGCCGAGCAGCGCACCCTCGAGTTCCTGACGCCGCTGGTCACCGCCGGCAGCTCGCCGATGTGCGGCAACAGCATCTGCCAGGACCGCCGCTTCCTCGCCCGCTACATGCCCGATCTCGAGCGCTTCTTCCACTATCGCAACCTCGACGTCAGCACGCTCAAGGAGCTGGCGCGCCGCTGGGCGCCCGCGGTCGCCGACAGCTTCGTCAAGCAGGGCACGCACCTGGCGCACGCCGACATTCACGAGTCGATCCGCGAGCTGCGCCACTACCGCGCGCGCCTGCTCGCGCCGGCGTTTCAGGGCACGGCGGCTACGTGAGCCTGGTGACGCACCGCGGCGGCTGTCACTGCGGGGCAGTCGCTTTCGAGGTGGACGCGCCGGCGCGGTTGACGGTGAGCGACTGCAACTGCTCGATCTGCCGCATGAGCGGCTACCAGCACCTGATCGTGCCGCGGGCGCGCTTCCGGCTCCTGAAGGGCGCGGACAGTCTCTCCGAGTACCGCTTCAACACCGGCACCGCGCGCCACCTGTTCTGCCGCCACTGCGGTGTGAAGTCCTTCTACGTGCCGCGCTCGAATCCCGACGGCTACAGCGTCAATGCCCGCTGCCTCGATCCATCGACCATCGAGCACATCGAGGTGGAGGTCTTCGACGACAACGATCGCGCCGCCTCGGAAGCGCGCATCCGCGACCGGTCGCGTACTTGAGGCGCAGGGCGCCAAAGTCACTGCGCCGGCATTCCCACGAAGTGCTCGGCTGCTGAGGTGACTTGGACTGCTGCGCGTCGAGCCCCGCCGTTTGGCGCCCGGTAACGAAGCTGATGTCCGAAAAATCGCCGCAGGCGATTTTTCCAATCAACTAGGGCGCAGTCTGCTGCGCCAAAAACAGCCAGGTCTCGACCACTGTGTCGGGGTTCAAGGACATGCTCTCGATGCCCTGATCGACCAGCCAGCGCGCGAGCTCGGGGTAGTCTGAGGGCCCCTGGCCGCAGATGCCGACGTATTTGCCGCGCTTGCGGCAGGCGCTGATCGCCATGGCGAGCAGCCGTTTCACTGCCGGATCGCGCTCGTCGAACAGGCGGGCCACGATCGCCGAGTCGCGATCGACCCCGAGCGCGAGCTGCGTCATGTCGTTCGAGCCGATCGACATGCCGTCGAAGTGGTCCAGATACTCCTCGGCGAGCAGCGCGTTGGTCGGCAGCTCGCACATCATGATGACCTTGAGGCCGTCGACGCCGCGCTTCAAGCCATTGGCGGCGAGCAGCTCGGTGACCTGGCGGGCCTCGCCGAGGCTCCGGACGAACGGCACCATGACCGCGACGTTGGTGAGTCCCATGGTCTCGCGCACGCGCTTCAGCGCCCGGCACTCGAGCTCGAAGCAGGGGCGGAAGCTCTCGTCCGTGTAGCGCGAGGCACCGCGGAAGCCCAGCATCGGGTTCTCCTCGTGCGGCTCGTAGCGCTCGCCGCCGATGAGATTGGCGTACTCGTTCGACTTGAAGTCGGAGAGGCGCACGATGACCTGCGCGGGCGCGAACGCCGCGGCGATCTGCGCAATGCCCTCGGCGAGCTTCTCGACGTAGAAGCCGACCGGGTCGGAGTAGCCGGCCATCTGCACGCGGATCTGCTGCTGCAGCTCGCCGTCGAGCCGCGCGAACTCGAGCAGCGCGCGCGGGTGCACGCCGATCATGCGGTTGATGATGAACTCGAGCCGCGCCAGCCCCACGCCGTGGTTGGGAATGGCGGCGAAATCGAAGGCGCGGTCGGGATTGCCGACGTTCATCATGATCTTGACGGGGATCTTCGGCAGCGCGTCGAGCTCGATCTGCTTGCGCTCGAACTCGAGCATCCCGTCGTACACCTGGCCGGTGTCGCCCTCGGCGCACGATACGGTGACCGGCTGGCCGTCGCCGATGCGTTGGGTCGCATCGCCGCAGCCGACCACCGCCGGAATCCCCAGCTCGCGCGCGATGATGGCCGCGTGGCAGGTGCGGCCGCCGCGGTTGGTGACGATCGCCGCGGCGCGCTTCATCACCGGCTCCCAGTCCGGATCGGTGATGTCGGCGACCAGCACGTCGCCCGACTGCACGCGCGCGATCTCGCTCACGTCGCGGATGACGCGCGCCAGGCCGGCGCCGATGCGCTGACCGATGCTGCGGCCGGTGGCGAGCACGCGCGAGCGGCCCTTGAGCGTGTAGCGCTGGATGGTGCGGCCGGCGCGGCTCTGCACCGTCTCGGGCCGCGCCTGCAGGATGAAGATCTCGCCGCTGGCGCCGTCCTTGCCCCACTCGATGTCCATCGGCCGGCCGTAGTGCTCCTCGATGACGAGCGCCTGGCGCGCGAGCGTCCCGAGGTCGGCGTCGCTCAAGCAGAAGCGCCGCCGCTCGGCCTCCGGCACCTCAACGGTCGCGACGCGCGCGTCGCTCCCCGCCGGCGCGTACACCATCTTCACCGCCTTGCCGCCGAGATTGCGGCGCACGACCGCATAGCGGTTCGCGCGCAGCGCGGGCTTGTAGACATAGAACTCGTCCGGGTTCACCGCTCCCTGCACCACGGTCTCGCCCAGGCCCCACGCGCCGGTGATGAACACCACATCGCGGAAGCCCGAGTCGGTATCGAGGGTGAACATGACGCCCGCCGCGCCGAGATCGCTCCTCACCATGTGCTGCACGCCGGCGGACAGCGCCACCGCGGCGTGATCGAAGCCCTGGTGCACACGGTAGGCGATCGCGCGGTCGTTGAAGAGCGAGGCGAACACGTGGTGCATCGCCTCGAGCACCGCCTCGACGCCGCGCACGTTGAGAAAGGTCTCCTGCTGGCCGGCGAACGAGGCGTCCGGCAGGTCCTCGGCGGTAGCCGAGGAGCGCACCGCCACCGCCACCTCCTGGCCGCCGCTCATGCGCGCGAGCTCCGCGCGCACTGCCTCGCCGAGCGCGGCGCTGAAGGGTGTCGCCAGGATCCACTGGCGGATGCGCGCGCCGCTCGCGGCGAGCTTGACCACGTCGTCGACGTCGAGCGCGGCCAGCTCGTCGCGGATGCGCGCGTCGAGCCCGCCCTGCGCGAGGAACTCGCGATAGGCGTTGGCGGTGGTGGCGAAACCGCCCGGCACGCGCACGCCGAGCCTGGACAACGCGCCAATCATCTCCCCGAGCGAGGCGTTCTTGCCGCCGACCGTCTCGATGTCGCGCATCCCCAGTCGCTCGAACGGAATCACGTAGGCGTTCAAACCGGGGAATCCTCCGGGGCGCTTGCTCCACTCGCCGTGCGGTGAAACACTGGCACGGTGAGTCGTCGGACCATTTTCTTCGTCTCGGACCAGACCGGCGTGACCGCCGAAACGATGGGTCACAGTCTCATGACCCAGTTCGAGGGGGTGGAATTTCGCGCGGTGACTTTGCCATTTGTGTCGAGCATTGACAAGGCGCAGGAGGTGGTCCGGCGCATCAACCGCGCGGCCGAAGACGAGGGCCTGAGGCCGATCGTGTTCAGCACTCTGGTGCAGGACGATCTGCGTGACATCGTCGCCGCAGCCAACGGGCTGTTCCTGGATTTCTTCGCCGCCTTCGTCGGCCCGCTCGAGCGCGAGCTTGCCATGCACTCTTCGCACAGCGCCGGGCGCGCGCACGGCATCGCCGACCTGGCCGCCTACACCACGCGCATCAACGCCACTAACTTCGCGCTCGCCAACGACGACGGCACCGGCGGCGACTACGCGCACGCCGATGTGGTGCTGGTCGGCGTATCGCGTGTCGGCAAGACGCCGACCTGCGTGTACATGGCGCTGCAATACGGGGTGTTCGCGGCGAACTATCCGCTCACCGAGGACGATCTCGAGAGCGGCAGGCTGCCCGCGCGGCTCGAGCCTTACCGCGCCAAGCTCTACGCGCTCACCATCAAGCCGGAACGGCTGCAGCAGATCCGCGCGGAGCGCCGCCCCGAGAGCCGCTACGCCTCGCGGGCACAGGTGCAGTACGAGCTGCGCGCGGCCGAGGCGCTGTACGCGCGTTATGCGATTCCCTCGCTCGAGACCACCGAATGCTCGATCGAGGAAATTGCCAGCCGGATTCTCAACACTACCGGAATCGAACGGCGTTTGCGCCCATAAGTGGCGCGAGCGCCGGGTCGCACGAAATTTGCAAGCGGCCTTCGGTCGCCATGCCCCGACAAAACGCGCACTCGTCGGCTTGCGCAGCGAGATTGAAGCGTTATAGTCGCGGCGTGCTCGCAGACGACACACTGACTCGCGTTTCCTGGCGTGCCCGGCCACGCAGCTTCGTCGCGCTGATGGGGCTCTATGAGAGCAACTTCATCCGCCTCGGCTGGCTGGCGGGCGCCCTGGATGCGCTCGCGGGCAGCCACCGCTCCGCGATCGCCGGAGACTGTGATCTCCTTCTCACCGTGACCGAGCGCTCACCCTATACGAGCACGGTCGCGCTGAGCTATCTGCTGCCCGAGCCCGAGGGCGCCAGCCGGTATCCGGACATGCGGCTGCGCATCTACCACGACGCGCATCTGGTCGAGGCCCAGCAATGGGCCGCGGTTCACACGCAGCCGCTGCTCAAGGCGCTGCGCAGCCGCGCGGAGCGTGAACTGGATCAGCGCTGGGCACGCAACGTGATGTTAAACAAGTGGCTGGAATACTGCGTGGAGCGAGGTCATCGCTTCTCATCCCGCACAAGGCTCAGCGCCGGCGCATGAGAAGGGGCGGTCGCCCGCCCAATTTCTCATGAACGCTTTGCGGCAACTGGGATTCCTCAAGCTCAACCTGCGCCCCGAGCGCCAGCCCGACGCTGAAGAGCATCGGGTCATCGAGCTTTTCCGCAATCGCGCCGAGCTCAAGAAGCAATACGGCGGGCTGCAGGAGGAAACCTACCGCCTCAAGGACCTGGTCAAGCAGCAGGAGGCGGCCACCCAGCGCGTCCAGGACACGCTGAACGAGCTCGAGGCGCGCCTGAGCAGCAACGAGACCGCCTATGCGACGCTCGCTTTCTATCAGCTGCGCCGTCTGTGGCAGAGCGGGCGCGAGCTGGTCCAGCAGTTCGTCGCGGACCTCGCCCGCCAGCAGGATGAGCGCGAGCGCAAGCTCCATCTCGCGCATCACAACCGCCAGCAGTTCTCGCGCCGCCAGGCCGCCGAAGCCGCCGTAGCCGCGGCGCACGCGCAGAGCGAGGAGGCCACGGCGCTGGTCACGCAGCTCGGTGGCGAGCTCACGAAGCTCACGCGCTTCTGGCACTACTTCAAGCGCAAGGCTCTCGACCGCCGCATCCACGCCGCCCT
>DASPSF010000031.1:0-21639 GCA_035624075.1 Steroidobacteraceae bacterium
CTTCGCCCGCGGCCAGAGCTTCGCCTACGCGCTCGAGGATCTGGGCGCCTATTACCGGGACTACGTGGCACTCATGCACCACTTTGATGCAGTGCTGCCCGGAAGAGTGCAGCGTGTGCTCTACGAGGACATGGTGGCCAACACCGAGAGCGAGGTGCGGCGGCTGCTCAGCGCCTGCGGCCTCGAATTCGAGGCGGCGTGCCTGAAGTTCTACGACAACGAGCGCGCGGTTCGCACCGCGAGCTCCGAGCAGGTACGCCAGCCGATCTTCGCGACGGGCCTTGAACAATGGCGACACTACGAGCCCTGGCTCGAGCCGCTCAAGGCCGCGCTGGGGTCGGTGCTGACGGCCTACCCGAAAACGCCTGCTGATGTGACAATAGAATTGCAGAAGCCGTGGTAGCCGCGGCGCCAAATTTTTTCGAGGGGGAGCTTCCATGACACGTAGTCGACGCAGAAAGCTGCTGCGTGCAGCCGTAAGTGCGCCAAAGTCTCACACGCCGGTTCGTACTGCCCTGCCTCTGGCGTCCGCAGTGCTCGCGGCCATTCCGGCCGCTTATGCGCAACAGGCGCAGCCGGCCCCGCAGGCCGGCAGCGCCGCCACCGGCGGTCTCGAGGAGATCGTCGTCACCGCGCAGAAGCGCACCGAGAACCTGCAGGATGTGCCGATCAGCATCCAGGCGCTCGACACGGCGAAGCTCGAGCAGCTCAACATCACCGACATCGACGACTACGTGAAGTACCTCTCGGGCGTGACAACGGTGAAAGGCCTCGGGCAGGGCGGCAACGGCGTCGGCACCACCCACATGTACATGCGCGGCGTGGTGAGCGGCCAGGACGGCAACCACTCCGGCTCACAGCCGAGCGTCGGCACCTACCTCGACGACCAGCCGATCACGACCATCGACGGCACCCCCGACATCCACATCTACGACATCGCGCGCATCGAGGTGCTGGAAGGCCCGCAGGGGACTCTCTACGGCGCGAGCTCCGAGGCCGGCACTATCCGCATCATCACCAACAAGCCGGACACGAGTAAGTTCTCGGCGGCCTACGACGTCGGTGTCAACTCGGTCGATCACGGCGGCATCGGGTCGGTCGCGGAGGGGTATGTAAACTTCCCGCTGTCGCCGATCGCCGCGGTGCGCCTCGTGGCCTGGGACGAGCACGATGCGGGCTACATCCACAACGTCGCCGGCACCAATGCCACCGGCGGCGAATTGAACGGGGTGCGCACCTTTCCCACCTCGGGCCTGTCGATCGACAACTCGGGCGAGACCGACAATCAGTACAACCCGGTGTCGACGCTCGGCGGACGTGTGGCGGCGCTGCTCAAGCTCGGCGACAACTGGACCGTGACGCCGACCTTCCTGACGCAGTCCCTCAATGCCAACGGCTTCTTCGGTTTCGATCCGGCGGTCGGCGACCTCGACGCGGTGCGCTACGGCCCAGAGAGCAACCAGGACTCTGTCACCCAGACCGCGCTCACCATCGAAGGCAAGGTGAGCGACTTCGACATCACCTACTCCGGCGGCTGGTTCGTGCGCGAGACGCACACCCTCTCCGATTACAGCGACTACTCCTACTACTACGACAAGTTCTTCGCCTCGGGCTGCAACTGGGTGAACGAGAGCGGCTACAAGTATCTGCAGGCGAACCCGGCGGCATACGCCGCCTGCTATACAGGGACCGCGTACCCCGCGGGCGACTACACCGAGCCCCAGGAGTACGTGATCACCAACGGCCACTACACCAAGTGGAGTCATGAGCTGCGCCTCACGACGCCGCAGGACAACCCGCTCAAGGGGATCGTGGGCCTGTTCGCCGAGCGGCAGGTGCACGAGATCTGGGAGCAGTACACGATCCCAGGGGCGGGCGGTAATCCCTACACGCAGAACCCGCAGGGCCTCGCCCCGGACCTGAGCATCCCCGGTGTCAACGGCAACACCATCTGGCTCACCGACCAGGAGCGCGTCGACCGCGACCAGGCGGCCTTCGGCCAGGCGACCTGGGACATCGACAAGAACTGGCAGATGACCGGCGGCATCCGCTTCTACAAGTACGACAACTCGATCCAGGGTTTCTACGGCTACTCGGCCAACTACCAGGATCAGACCGGGTTCTATCCGGGGCAGAATATCTGCTTCGCCGGCACGGGCGTCTTCCACGGCGCTCCCTGTCAGGACCTGGACTCGGACGTGTCGGACAGCGGCCGCACCTACAAGGCGAACCTCACCTACAAGCTCGACCCGAACAAGCTCTTCTATTTCACCTACTCGACCGGTTACCGTCCGGGTGGCGTCAATCGAGTCTTCGACTCGGCCATCAACGCAGTCTTCCCGCCCTACAAGGCCGACTTCCTCACCAACTGGGAGGTTGGCTGGAAGACCACCACCGACGATCACACGCTGCGCTGGAACGGCGCGGTGTTCCTCGAGAACTGGAACAACTTCCAGTTCCTGTTCTTAGGACCCAACAGCGTCACGGTGGTGCAGAACGCAGCTTCCGCGCAGATCAAGGGCCTCGAGACCGAGCTCGAATGGGCCGCGAGCAGCAACCTCATGATCTCGGGCGGCGCCACTTACCTGCACGCGGTCACGACGGCCAATTACTGCGGCCCGAGCGCGACCATTCCCGGCACGACCATCCAGTCGACCGACTGTCCGAACCAGGTCAACACCTATGCCGACGGCATCCCCGCGCCCAACGGGCCCGAGGCGCCTTCGGGCACCCAGCTCCCGGTCGCGCCAAAGTTCAAGGCGAACCTGGTGCTGCGCTACACCTGGGCATCTGGCGGCGACTGGGAGTCCAATGTGCAGGCCTCGGGCATGTACCAGACGGAGACCGAGCCCCTGCTGCGGCTCATCGACCAGATCGCGCTTGGGCCGATACCGGCCTACGCGCTGGTCGACTTGTCGGCGGGATCCGAGCGCAACAACTTCTGGTACAAGCTCGCCCTCACCAACGTGGCCGACAAGCGCGCCCAGCTCACCCGCTTCGTTGAGTGCGCGACCACGACCTGCGGACCGCAGCCGTACGCCATCCCGACTCAGCCGCGCACCATCGCCCTGACCGTCGGGCAGCGCTTCTAGCGGCGTCGGCCGGATTCAGCGCCGTGGCGCACGCTCCCGGGACTCATCCCCCCGCGAGCGTGCGCCCGACGGCGCGCGTGAGCTTCGCGACGAGCTCGGCGAGCTCGTCCTCGGTCGCGTTGTAGGGGGGCGCGACGATCACGGTGTCGCCGGCGGTGCCGCCCACGTGACCGGCGCAGGGATAGATGATGAGCCCGTCCTCGAACGCGCTCTGCCCCAGGGCCTGGCTGAAGGCGCGCTCGGGCGGCAGCGGCTCGCGGGTCGTACGATCGCGCACGAACTCGATGCCGATGAGATAGCCGCGCCCGCGCACGTCACCCACCTCCGCGAACCTCTCGAGCGCCCCGCGCAGCTCCTTGATCAGCCGCTCGCCACGCGAGCGCACCCGCGCCACGAGCTGCTCGCGCTGGATGATGCGCTGGACCGCAAGCGCCGCGGCGCAGGCGGTGGTGTGTCCGGAGTACGTGTGCCCCGTGAGGATCGCGCCGTCCCCGGCGAGTATCGTCTCGCCCACCCGCCGGCTCAGAATCGTCGCCGCGAGCGGGATGTAGCCGCCGGCGAGCCCCTTGCCCACCGCCATGATGTCCGGGACGGCCGCATCGTGCTCGAGCGCGCGCCAGGTGCCGCAGCGGCCGGAGCCGCACATTACCTCGTCGGCGATCACGAGCACGCCGTGGCGTGCACACACCGCTTCGACCGCGCGCGCATAGCCCTCCGGGGCCGGCACCGCGCCGCCCGCGGCTCCCACGACCGGCTCGTAGATAAAGGCCGCGACGCGTTCCTCGCCCAGCGCCTCGATCTTCTTCTCGAGCTCGCCGGCGAGCGCCGCACTCAGCGCAGCGCCGGCCAGGCCGCGCAACGGCCGATAAGCGTTGGCGGCGGAGACGAAGGACACATCGAGCAGGCTCCCCTCGAACGGACGGCGGCGCTCGAGAAACCCCGACACCGACAGGGCCCCCAGCGTATTGCCGTGGTAGGAGCGCTGGCGCGCGATGAAGTGCTTCTTTTTCGGCAGCCCGCGGGCGTCCCAGTACTGCAGCGCCACCTTGAGCGCCCCCTCCACCGCCTCCGAGCCGCTGCCCGAGTAGACGATGTGTCCGAAGTCAGGACCGCACAGCGAGAGCAGCAGGCCCGTCAGTTCCTCGAGGGGCGCGCTGGTGAAGAGATAGCGGTAGGCGCAGGCGACCTGCTCGAGCTGCGCGGCGATCGCGGCGTTCACCTCGCGGTTGCCGTGCCCGATGCTGAATGCGGCCGGCCCGCCTGAGCCGTCGAGGTAACGACGACCGGCGGCGTCGAGCAAGTAGCTGCCCTCGCCGCGCACGATGCGCGGCAGCGCCTCCATCCCCCAGCCGACCGAGCGGTTTTTTGTCATGGTCCTCCAAGGTCTATTGTGAGGGCTTTGGCGCTATGCTGCTCACCTCCACAAGGGCGGAGACCGGGCAGTGCCAAACGAGGCGGTTTTCATCACCTGCGCCGTTACCGGCTCGGGCGATTCCGTCAGGAAGAGCCCGCACGTTCCGGTGACGCCCGCGCAGATCGCGGCGGCGGCGCTCGAGAGCCATGCCGCCGGCGCCGCCATCGTGCACATCCACGTGCGCGATCCCGAAACGGGCGCGCCGAGCCGCGCCACAGCCCTCTACCGCGAGGTCGTCGACCGGATCCGGGCCAGGAGCACCGAGGTCATCCTCAATCTGACCGGCGGCATGGGTGGTGACCTGCTGCTGGGACCCGACGAGGCGCCGCTCGCCTTCGGCAAGGGGACCGACTTCGTCGGCCCGCGCGAGCGCATCGCGCACATCGTCGAGCTCACGCCGGAGATCGGCAGCCTCGACTGCGGCTCACTCAACTTCGACGAGGCGCTCTACGGCACGACGCCGCGCTACCTGCGCGCCATCGCCGCGGAGTACCGCGCGCGCGGTGTGCTTCCTGAGATCGAGGTGTTCGAGCTCGGACACATCGAGCTCGCGCGGCAGCTGATCAGCGAGGGCCTGGTCAGTGAGCCCGCATTGTTTCAGCTCTGCCTCGGCATTAGGTACGGGGCGCCCGCGACGGCGCAGGCCATGCTGGCGATGCGCGATGCGCTGCCGCGCGATGTGTCGTGGTCGGCGTTCGGAGTCGGCCGGGCGCAGATGCCGATGGTCGCTCAGGCGGTGCTTCTCGGCGGAAACGTGCGCGTCGGCCTCGAGGACAATCTCTATCTCGGCAAGGGCGTGCTCGCGACCAACGCCCAGCTGGTCGAGCGCGCCCGTGAGATCGTCGAGCTGCTCGGAGCGCGGGTGCTCACCTCCTCGGAGACGCGCGCACGGCTGAAGCTGCGAGCGGCATAGGCACATGGATGTGCCCGCCGCCGCAGGCGGCGAGCGGCGCGCCGAAACCCGTGCGCCAGCCTTGCCACGAAGTGCTCGGCTGCTGAGGTGATCTAGGTGCACGCGCATCGAGCCCCGCTTTTGGCGCGCCGCTGCGAGCATCGTGACAGGGCGAGGCGCATCGCGCCGAGCGGGCGCACAGGGATGTGCGCCCAGGGCTTGCGCGCAGCAGGACAGCGCAGCGCAATGTCCGATGCGAGCTTTTGACTAGGTACCTACATCCACCACCCGCCCGGTCCGCAGGCTCTCACCGGCGGCCACCGCGAGCCGCAGCGCCTCGACGCCGTCGGCGAAATCCGGGCTCACGGGCCCGCCCTCGCCGAGCGCGGTGATGAACGCATCCATCTCGGCCTCGTAGGCCTGGGCGTAGCGCTCGATGAAGGAATGCAGCACCGCATCGCGCGCGGTGGTGCGCTCGGCATTCCAGGAAGCGACCGAAGTCTCGTGGCGGTTGCCTGCCTGTAGCATGCCGCCCGCCCCGAAGGCCTCGACGCGCTGATCGTAGCCATAGGCGCAGCGGCGGCTGTTGTTGATCTGGATGAGTGCGCCGGACCTGGCGCGCAGCGAGATCGCGCAGGTGTCGATGTCGCCGAGCCGGCCGATCTCCGCATCGACCAGGTTCGCGCCGAAGGCATGCACCTTGGCGATGTCGCCCGCGAGGTAGCGGGCCATGTCGAAGTCGTGGATGGTCATGTCGCGGAACAGGCCGCCGGAGGACTGGATGTAGCCCGCGGGCGGCGGCGAGGGATCGCGGCTGGTGATGACGGCGAGCTCGAGGCGGCCGATCTCCCCGAGCTTGAGCCGCTCGCGCAACGCCCGGTAGGAGGGGTCGAAGCGCCGGTTGAAGCCGATCATCACGCTCGGGTTGTCGGCGGCGATCTCGCTCCAGCAGGCACGCGCCCGCTCGAGACTCATGTCGATCGGCTTCTCGCAGAACACCGCCTTGCCGGCCTTCACCGCCGCCACGATGAGCGGCACGTGCGTGTCGGTCGGCGTGGCGATCACGACCGCGCGCACGTTGCGGTCGTCCCACGCCTCCTCGAGGCTTCTCGCCGCCCGCACGCCGAGCTCGCCGGCGGTCTGCTGCGCCGCCTCGCCGGCGACGTCGAACACCATCGCCAGCCGCGCGCGCGGGTGCCGCGCGAGATTGCGTGCGTGCAGGCGCCCGATGCGCCCGCAGCCGAGAACCGCCATGCCGAGCATTGCCATAGGTCCGCCGTCAGCGCCGTGTCAGGAATTCGTAGCCGGGCGCGTAGCTGATGCGCCAGCGACGGACCGGTCCTGCCATGACGTTCAGATAGTAAAGGTCGAAGCCATGCGGAGCGCTCACCGGATGATGGCCGCGCGGCACCAGCACCAGGTCGCGGTCCTCCACCGACAGCGTCTCATCGAGTGCACGGTCGTCGGTAAAAACGCGCTGGAAGGCGAAGCCGCCCGGGCGCGACAGGCGATGATAATAGATCTCCTCGAGCTGGCTCTCCCCGCCGACGGCCGAGTCGTGCTTGTGGGGCGGGTAGCTCGACCAGTGCCCGCCCGGCGTGCGCACCTCGACCACCAGCAGTGACTCGGCCTCGGCGCTCTCCGGCAGGATGTCGTACACGGTGCGGGTGTTGGTGCCCGTGCCCCTGACCTCCTCGCGCACCTCATCCGGGCGGATCACCCGCGCCCGGTAACGGCCCTCGGCCGGCGCCGAGCCGACGGCGAGCTCGCAGTGACTCTGCGGCGTGAGGCGTACCTCGGCGCGCGGCGGAACGTAGAGCGCGAACGGCTTGCCGGCAAAGGGATTGGCGCGTGCGCCGATGGAGCCGAAGTCTTCGCCGGCCACGCGCACGGTCGCGGTGCCCGAGAGCAGCACCAGGCACTGCTCGCGGTCGGGCAGCGCGCGCGAGAGTGTCTGCCCCGGGGCGAGATCGGTGACCTCGAATCCCACGTAGCGCCATCCCGCGCTCTCCGGCGTGATCCGGTGCACGTGCGCCGCGTTGGCCGAGAGATCCGGCCTCACGAGGAGTCGCGACGTCACCGGGCGTGCTCCGCGAGCAGGCGCCTGAGGTTGCGGTAGCCGAGCGTCGCAAACTTCAGGGGGTTGGCGATGCGTGGATCCTGCTCCGCCTCGAGCACTACCCAGCCGGAATAGTCGGCGAGCTCGGCGAACACCGGCTCGAACGCGACATCCCCGTCTCCCGGCACCGTGAACACGCCCGCGAGCACCGCGCGCAGGAAGCTCCAGTTCGCGCCGCGCGCCTGGGTCACGACCGCGGAGCGCACATCCTTGGCATGCACGTGCACGATCCGCGGTGCATGGCGCCGCGCCAGCGCCGCGGGGTCGGCGCCCGCAAAGGCTGCGTGCCCGGTATCGAGCAGCAGCCCCACCTCCGGTCCGGTCGCGGCCATCAGCACATCGATGTCTTCCTCGGTCTGCACCACGGTCCCCATGTGATGGTGATAGGCGAGACGCACCCCCTGCGCCGCGGTCGCCGCGGCCACCTCGGTCAGCCGCTTGCCGAGCTCGCGCCAGTCGCGCGCCGTGAGCAGCGGGCGTTCCGAGAGCGGCCGCTTGAGGTCGCCGTGCACCGCCTGGCTCACCTCGGCGAACACCAGCACCGGGCTCCCCATGGCCCTGAGGAGCTCGAGGTGCGGCCGCAGCCTCCTGAGCTCCTCGCGCACTCCCCAAGTGAGGAGCTCCGCCGAATGCCAGCCCGACACGCACTCGAGTCCAAATCGCCCCAGCACCTCGCCGAGTGCGCGCGGCTCGCGCGGAAACTTGTGCCCGAGCTCCATGCCCTCGAAACCCACCGAGCGCGCTTCACTGAGGCAGGTCTCGAGCGTGATGTCGGCGCCGAGCTCGCGCAGATCGTCGTTCGACCAGATGATGGGATTGGCGCCGAGTCGGACGTTCATGGCTTCGAAGGCTCATCCGCACGGGCGCCGGCGGCCGCGAGGTACTCGCGGCGCGCTGCCCGGATCTCGGCCCGCTCGGACACCTCGGGCACCGGGACGTCCCACCAGCAGCCACCGGCGCTGGTGCTGGCGGCGGGGTCGGTCTCGATGAGGATCACCGAGGTGCGATCGGCCCGGCGGGCGGCGGCCAGGGCGCTCTCGAGCTCGGCGGTGCTCTGCACCGCGCTCGCCAAGGCTCCGAGGCTGCGGGCGTGCGCCACGAGATCGGGCGCCGGAGTGCCCGCGGCGCGCAGGTTGTTGAAGCTCGCATTCCCGGTCGAGCGCTGCAGCCGCTCGATGCAGCCGAAGCCGCCGTTGTCGAGCAGCACGATGATCAGCCGGGCGTTGAGCCGCAGCGAAGTCGCGATCTCGCTGTTGAGCATCAGGTAGGAGCCGTCGCCCACCATGACGATCACCTCGCGCGAAGGATTCGCGAGCTTCACGCCCAGCGCGCCGGCGATCTCATAGCCCATGCAGGAGTAACCGTACTCGAGGTGGTAGCCGCCCGGCTGCTCGCTCTGCCAGTGCCGGTGCAGCTCTCCCGGCAGACCGCCCGCCGCGCAGACGACGATGTCGGAAGGCCGGGCGGCCCTCTGCACCGCGCCGATCACCTGCGCGTCCGTTGGCGGCCCCGCCCGCTCAGCGGGAGCGGTGAACGCGGCCGCGGTCCTGAGCCAATTGGCGCGCGCGGCGAGCGCCCGCTCGGTCCACTCGCGCGGTGCGCGCCAGCCCGCGAGCGCCTCGCTGAGGCGCGTGAGTCCCTCGCGGGCATCGGCGACCAGGGGAACCGCCCCCTGTTTGCCGGCATCGAAAGGCTGCACGTTGAGCGCGACGATTCGCCGCCCCTTGCCGTGAAAGAGCGCACGCGACCCGGTGGTGAAGTCCGAGAGGCGCGTACCGACGGCGAGGATCAGGTCCGCCTCCGCCGCCAGCGCGTTGGCGGCCGCGGTGCCCGTCACGCCGACACCGCCGAGGTTGAGCGCGTGGCTCGCGGGCAGCGCCGACTTGCCGGCCTGCGTCTCGCCGCCCGGCACGCCGTGTCGCTCGCAGAAAGCCCCGAGCACCGCCTCCGCCCGCGAATACACCACCCCGCCTCCGCACACGATGAGCGGCTGGCGTGCGGCGCGCACCGCCCGCGCGGCTTCGCCGAGCTCGCGCGCGTCCGGCGGCGTGCGCCGCGGGATCCAGGTGCGCTCCTCGAAGAGGCCGGGCGGCCAGTCGCAGGCTTCCGCCTGCACGTCCTGGCAGAGGGCGAGCGTCACCGGGCCGCAGTCCGCCGGATCCGTCAGCACCTGCATGGCCCGCTGAAAGGCGTTCACCAGCTGCTCGGGCCGCGTGATGCGATCGAAGTAGCGCGACACGGGCCGCAGACAGTCGTTGGCGGTGATGAGCCCGTCGCCGAAGTCCTCGATCTGCTGCAGCACCGGGTCGGGGGCACGGGCCGCGAACACATCGCCCGGCAGCAGCAGCAGCGGCAGGCGGTTGACGTGCGCCACCGCCGCCGCGGTGACCAGATTGGTGGCGCCGGGACCGATCGAGGTAGTGCAGGCCATCATACGGCGCCGCTGCGAGGCCTTGGCGTAGGCCACCGCCGCATGCCCCATCGCCTGCTCGTTGTGAGCCCGGAACGTGGGCAGGACCTCGCGCGCCGCGTACAGCGCCTCGCCGAGCGCCGCCACGTTGCCATGTCCGAAGATGGCCCACACGCCCGCGAACACGCGCGTGCGCTCGCCGCAGTGCTCGGTCCATTGAGCCGCCATCGCCCGCACCAGCGCCTGCGCTACCGTGAGCCGAGTTGCCCTCAACGCCCGCCCCCTCAAGGCCGGTCGAAGCGCGGATCGCGCACCGCGCTCCAGGCCTCGACCAGCGCGCGAAAGCGCTCCGCAATTCCCGCGACCTGGTCAACTATGCTACCGCCCGCGATGAAGCCGCGCACGATGGGACTCGCCGCCGCGGTGGCCAGCAGCGCCGGCTGCTGCTCGGCCGGCGTACGCAGTGCGACCAGCACGCCACGGCAATAGGGGTCGCTCGCCCCGATCACGCGGGCGCAACTCTCCCAGGTCGCCTCGCGCGGCCGCGGCTCGAGCACCCACCAGTCCGGACGGATCCCAAGCTCATAGAGCCTCGCCAGGACGCGCGACTCGGTATCCGCACGCAGCACCCCTCCGCCCCCGGGGCTCACCTCGAGGGCGAGCTCCCGTCCCTGCGCCCGGCAGGCCGCGGCCAGCCTGAGGAGGTTGCGCTCCTGCGCCTCGCGCAGCTCGCGCGGGTCCTGCGGATGATACTGACAGCGGCAGACGGCCGTCACGGCGGTCGGCCACTCGCGCAGGTGCAGCGCGAGACTTGCGGCGCCGGCGAACTCGAGCGGCCGCGAGAGCGGTTGCGCCACCGCGCGCGCCAGCCACAGTCCGCTGGCCTGGGCCGCATGCGCCAGCACCGGGTCCGGGGCGGCATCGAGCAGCACGCCAAAACCCGCGCGTCCCGCGGCGACCTGTGCAACGGCCTCCAGCGCGAGCGGCCCGAGGCGCGGCTCTGCGGGCGCGGCCAGCGCCCACACGTTGGCGGGACCCCGCCTTTGCGTGGTCACCCAGTGGAGATGACTGAGCTGCGCGTCGTTGCGCAGCGCGCGCTGCGCGCTGCCGTGGTCGAGGTAGTGATCGAGCTCGATGCGCGAGGGAAACTCGCTCGAGCACAAGAGGCGCGATACCGCGAGCGCGCCGCAGGCGTTGCCATAGCGCGCACTCTTCTCGTGCGGCTGGTCGCGCAGGTAGCCGAGCAGGAAGCCGGCGAGAAACGCATCTCCGGCACCGAGGACGTTGTAGACCTCGACGTCCATCCCGGGGACCACCAGCGCCCGCTCGATCCGTTCGGGGATGCGGCCCGCAAATACCACGCAGCCCTGCGCGCCGCGCTTAGCTACGATCACCGCGCCCGAGCGCTCGCGGATGTGGCGCACGGCCTCGAGCGTGTCCTCGCGGCCGGCGGCGATGTGCAGCTCCTCCTCCGTCCCCACGATGAGGTCGCACTCCGGGAGCACGGCGGCGAGCGCCTCGGTCACCCGCGCCGAGCGGGCGTAGCGGCTCGCGCCCGCGCTGTGCCCGCCGATGCCCCAGAGACTCGGGCGGTAGTCGACATCGAGCACCACCTTGCCGCCGTGCGCGCGGGCGATCTCGATCGCCCGGCGCTGGGCGCGCGCGCCCGCCGCCATGGAGAAGTGGGTGCCGGTGACCAGAACCGCGCGCGCCGACGCGATCAGCCCGGCATCGATGTCGGCGGCGCTGAGCGCGCTGTCGGCGCAGTTCTCACGGTAGAAGATGAGCGGAAAAGTGTCGCGGTCCCGTACGCTCAGGAGCACCAGCGGAGTGAGGCGCTCGCGGTCGAGGTGCACGGCGCGGGTGTCGACGCCCTCGCGCTCGAGCTGCTCGCGCACGAAGCGCCCCATGGGCTCGTCCCCCACCCGGGTGATGAGCGCGGACTTCAGTCCGAGGCGCGCGGCACCGATAGCGACATTGGCCGGACAGCCGCCGACTCCCTTGGCGAAGGTGGCGACGTCCTCGAGCCGGCTGCCGAGCTGCTGCCCGTAGAGGTCGACGCTGACGCGTCCGATCGCGACCAGATCGAGTGGCGTGCTCACGCCACCAAGAATAGCCTAGAGCATCGCCTCGGCGAGACCCGCGACACAGAAGGCCAGGACGCCGATGGCCCACACCGCCAGCATGACGTCGCGGCCGTAGCCGAGCAGCTGCACCAGCCCGCGACGGGCGCCGCAGCCGTGGCAACGGGCATTCATGGCGAGATGTTTCATGACCTGCATCACACTTTCTCCCTGGCTCACCCGGTCCAACCGGGATCGGCACCGCCGGCGCGAGCATACGAGCGCGCGCCGCCCGGGGTCCATACAGTCAAATCCCATACCCCCCTACCGTATTACCCCCGGGCCGGGCGCACTTGCCCGGTGACGGCGCGCCGTCGTATCGTGCGCACCGCATGGGGCAGGCGCATCAGCATCACACGCACGACGGCGACCACGGACATCATCACGGGCACGCGCACAGCCATGGTGACCAGGCCGGCGAGCGGCGGCTGACCATCGCGCTCGTCCTGCTCGGCAGCTTCACAGTGGTCGAGGCGGCCGGCGGATACTTCGCCAACTCGATCGCGCTGCTCGCCGAAGCGGCCCACATGCTGGCCGACTCGGCCTCGCTGCTGCTCGCGATCATCGCCATTCGCGTCGGCCGGCGGCCGGCCAGCGTGCGGCGCACCTACGGCCACCGCCGCTACCAGCCGCTGGCTGCCTTCATGAACGGTCAGCTGCTGCTGGTGCTCACGGCCTGGGTGGTGTACGAGGCGCTGTTGCGCATCGTGGCCCGGCCCGGGGTCAACGGCCGCCTGATGCTCGGCATCGCGCTGGTCGGTGGGGCCGCCAACCTCACCGCCTTCCTCGCCCTCTCGGGTGGGCGCTCGCTCAACGAGCGCGGCGCGCGTGCGCATGTGCTGAGTGATCTCTTAGGCTCCGCGGCCGCGAGCCTGGCCGCGATCGTGATCCTCGCGAGCGGCTGGACGCTCGCCGATCCGCTGCTCTCCCTGGTCGTCTCGGCGCTCATCCTGCGCTCGGCCTGGACGCTGACGCGCGAGTCGGCCCACGTGCTGCTCGAAGGCGCCCCCGCCGGTTGCGACGTCGAGGCCATCGAGGCCGAGCTCGTCGGGCACGTACCCGGCCTCATCGGCGTGCACCACGTGCACGTGTGGTCGATGACCGGCGAGCGCCCGACGGTGACGCTGCACGCCAATCTGGCGGCCGGCAGCCGCCACGGCGATGCGATCGCCGCGATCCACTCCCGCCTCGAGAAGCGCCTGAGGGTGGAGCACACGACGGTGCAGATCGAGGAGGAAGGCGACTGTGAGACCCCGGGGTGCGGGCCGTAGAATGGGCAACCAGGGGGGTCGATCGATGGATATCCGGCAGTCTGCATTCTTCGCCTGCGCGGCGTTTCTCCTCACCTCACCGGCCCCGGTCAGGTCCGCGCCGCCCGCCGGGGCGGAGTTGCGCGAGGCCAGTGTGGCGGTCGGCTACGACCCCAAGGGACGCTGTCCGGGTCTGATCCAGACGAATATCCAGGAACCCTCGGCGGCGCTCATCGTTCTGGTAGTGGGCCCGAGCGGCGTGCCTTCGCAGCCTTCGATCAAGACGTCCTCCGGCTCCGATGGCCTCGACGCCGCGGCCTTGAGCTGCGTCATGAAGCTGCGCTTTCTCCCGGCGGTACGCGCCGGTGAGGGCTCGGCGATGGCGTCCTGGCAGGAGATCGCATGGAAGTGGGGCCGTGAGCACTTTGCGCAGGCGGGCACGGCGCCCGCCGCCGCGACCGCGGCTGTGGGTGTTGCGGCCGGCGCGGCTGCTGCCCCGGCGGCGGGTAGCGCCGAGGTACGCGTCTGCGCCGATGAGGCCGGCAAGCTCACCCAGGAGCCGGTCATCACCCGCTCATCCGGCAACCCGGGCCTCGACGAGGCGGCGCTCAGAATCGCCCGTTCCGGCGCGACCTCTCTTACCGGTTGTGCGCGGCTTGCGATAAAGTTCGAGTCGAAATGAGCGCCTCAGCGCAGGTTGCATCGGTGCAGGGCGAGACCCAGCGCCGCGCGCGCGTCGATCTGGCCGCCTGTCATCGCCTGGCGGCGCACTTCGGCTTCAACGAGGGCATCGACAACCACATGACGATGCTCGTGCCCGGCTTTACCGACCGCTTCTATCTCGCGCCCTTTGGGCTGCTGTGGTCGGAAGTGAAGGCGAGCGATCTGCTCGAGGTCGACTTCACCGGCAAGCTCCTCGCCGGCCGCGGGCTGGTCGAGGACACCGCACTCTATATTCACGCCTCGGCCCACAGGCTGAGCCCCCAGCCGCGCTGCGTGCTGCATACCCACATGCCCTACGCCACCGCGCTCGGCATGCTGGCCGACGGGCGTCTCGAGACCGCCTCGCAGAGCGCCATCGGCTTCCACGGCGAGATCGCCTATGTCGACTATAACGGCCTCGCCCTCGACTTCGCCGAGGGCGAGCGGCTGGCGCGCGCGCTCGGCGGCAAGCCGGTGGGGATGCTGCGCAATCACGGCGTGCTGGTGACGGGAGAATCGGTGCCCCAGGCGTTCGAGCGGCTGTACTTCCTCGAGCGCGCCTGTCAGGTCCAGATCCTGGCGCTCGCGACCGGGCGCCCGCTGGGCGTGCTGCCCGAGCCGGTGGTGCGCGCGACGCTCGCTCAGTTCGCCGGCTGCGGCAGCGTCGGCGGCCAGGATCGCGCGCAACTGCACTTCGAGGCACTCAAGCGCCTGCTGGATCGGCAGCTCGCGGACTACGCAGGTTGAGCGTCCGCTCGCGCTGGACGATCGTCGTCCTGCTCGCCACTGCGCTCTTCATCAACTACATCGACCGGGGTGCGGTGCCGACGGCCGCGACTCTGATTCAGGACGATCTCGGCTTCACGCCGCAACAGCTCGGCCTCCTCATGTCGGCGTTCTGGTGGCTGTACACGCTGCTGCAGTTCCCGGTCGGGTGGCTGGTCGAGCGCTTTGGCGCGCAGCGCCTGCTCGCCGGTGGGCTCGCGCTGTGGGCCTGCGCCACCATGCTGGTCGGCGTGGTCCATTCCTTCGGCGCCTTGCTCGCGCTGCGCCTGCTGCTCGGCGTCGGCGAGAGCGTCGGCTTTCCCTCGGTGTCGAAGCTGCTGGCTACGGTCGTGCCGGTGAGGAGCATCGGGTTCGCCAACGGCATCGTGGCGTTCGGCTACCTGTTCGGGCCCGCGGTCGGCTCAGGGGTCGGCGGCATGCTGATGGCGCGCTACGGCTGGCGCAGCAGCTTCTGGGTCTTCGGAGCGCTGTCGCTGCTGTGGCTGCTGCCCTGGTCGCGGGTGCGGCTGCCGGCGCAGCCGCTGACGGCGCGCACAGCCGTCGATCCGCCCCTGCGCTCGCTGCTCGCGCGCCCCGAGCTCTGGGGGACGAGCCTCGGGCTGTTCTCGGTCAACTACACGTTCTATTTCACGCTGACCTGGCTGCCGTTCTACGTGGTGCGCGAGCACGGCTTCTCCACCGAGCAGATGGCGAGCTTCACTTTCCTCGCCTACTGCGTGCATGCGGTGAGCGGGCTGGTCGCCGGCTGGCTCATCGACCGCGTGGTCGCGCGCCGCGGGCGCGCCAATCTCGCCTACAAGTCCGTGATGGGCGCGACCCACATCGGCTTCGTCGCCTGCATGGTGTGCATCGCGCTGGCGCCCGCCCCGTGGGCGCTGGCGGCAATCTTCGCCTACCAGGTCCTCGACGGCGCCAACTCACCCGGGGTGTTCGGCATACCGCAGATTCTCGCCGGGCCCCGCGCCGCCGGACGCTGGGTCGGGATCCAGAACGGCATCGGAAATTTTGCCGGCGTGATCGCCCCGGCGCTGACCGGATTTCTGGTCGGACAGAGCCAGCACTTCACTTCGGCTTTCCTGGTCGCGGCCGTCGTCAGCTGCCTCGGGGTGGCAGGTTGGGTATTCATGATCCCGAAGGTGGCCCCGCTCGAGTGGCCGGACCCGGCAGGGAGCTCTTCCCCGGTCGCCTAGAGGACCGTGCGAGGGTCGACCTGGCAATGGTTAGGCAAGTACCTAAGTATCGCGAAGGCGACCCTCTTACGCGGCTCTCCCGAATTCTGGACACGCTCGAGTCCTTCCATGGCGAGCAGGCGCCGGTCTGGCCGACCGATCCCTACCTCTTCCTCATCTGGTGGCACTGCGGATATCCGCCGGGCGAGGAGCGCTGTGACCGCGGCTGGAAAGCGCTCACGGCTGCCGTGGGAGTGAGTGCGGCAGAGCTCGCCGCCGCGAGATCCACCCGGCTCGCGCGGGCATTGAAGGCCGGCGGCATGGTCCCGGAGCTGCGCGCAGCGCGCGTCAAGAGCATCGCGCGCAGCGTGCTCGGGGACTACGCCGGCGATCTGCGCGCGGCACTCGCAGCGCTCCCGGTGGGCGCAGCGCGCAAACTGCTGACGAAGTTCCCGGGCATCGGCGCTCCCGGCGCCGACCGCATCCTGCTGTTCGCGGGCCTCGAGCCCGTGGCCGCGGTACCCTCGAGCGCCCCGTACGTGCCGGTACGCATCGAATCCGGACGCGAGGGAGCGAAGTACACCGAAACCTACCGCCGGGCGCAGCAGCTCATCGAGACACAGTTGCCCGCGACGCTCGCCGCCCGCAGCCGCGCCTACCTGCTGCTGCAGCGGCACGCGCGCGAGCTGTGCAAGGCCAAAAACCCGAAGTGCGGCGAGTGTCCGGTCTCCGGGAGCTGCCGCTACTTCAGATCGATTAAACTCACTGCATGAACGCGTTCCCCGAAGACATCTACACCGAGCAGGAAGCCAGCCCCGACACCCTCGCCAACCTGGGACCGCTGCGACGCCTGGCAGGCACCTGGGAGGGCCGCTCAGGGGTCGACATCAATCCGAAACCCGAGGGGCCGCAGCGCCGCGAGTACAGCGAACGAATCGTGCTCGAGCCCATCGACCCCCAGTCGAACGGCCCGCAGCTGTTCTTCGGGCTGCGCTATCACACCCGCATCCTCGCATCCGACGAGGATGCGACCTTTCACGATCAGACCGGCTACTGGCTGTGGGAGCCGGCCACGGGGCTGGTGCTGCAGACGCTCAGCATCCCGCGCGGCCAGGTGGCGATCGCCGCCGGACACGCCACGGCGGATGCCACCGAGCTGGTGCTCGCTGCGCAGCGCGGCCAGACCGAGTACGGCATCTGTTCCACCAGCTTCCTCGAATATGCTTTTCGCACCGACTCCTACCGCATCGAGGTGGTCTTCAACCCCGACGGCAGCTGGAGCTACGTGCTCGACACGATGCTCAAGGTGCGCGGACGCGAGGAGCCCTTTCTGCACCGCGACCGCAACACCCTGGTGAAAGTGGCGGAACCCGAGCCGAATCCGCTCGCGCTGCTGCGCGCCAAGGGCGCGCGCCGCTGATCGACTGGCGGAAATTGCAGGAAGCAATTTCCGCCAATCAACCAGTCGGGTTCGCGCCCGCAAAGCGAATCGGGGTGGCACCGGTGATCGGCCCGGTGGTCGCCGAGTCGCTCACGTAGAGATCGACCGCGCGCTCGAAGCGCAGGTCGCCCTGCACCACCGCGCCCGGCCCGATGACGATGCGTGGCTTGTGCGTGTCGAAGTTGAACCAGCCGCCACCGCCGCGCTTCACCACGATGCCCCCCTCGACGTGCGAGCCGCCGCCGATATCGATGTCGCCGTTCACGGTGTGCAGCCCGCCGGCGACGTGCGCCTCGCTCAAGGCGATACGGCCGTTGACGTTCGACACCGGGCCACCGACATCGGCGCCGCTCTTGAAGGTCATCGAGCCGTTTACCGTACTGGCGTCCCGGGCGACGTGTGCTCCCTCGCCGAGGGTGATCGAGCCGTTGACGGTGCCGACCGTGTCGGCGCTGGCGTGTGCACCGAGCGCGACCGAGCCGTTCACGGTGCCGGCGCTCGCGACCGTCGCGTTATCATCGATGCGGATCGAGCCGTTGACGGTGCCCACGGCACCGCTATGGGTGCCGGCCGGTACGTGGATCGAGCCGTTGACGGCGTTCGCCCCGCTGCCATCCGCGGTGACGTCGCCTCCCGGCATGTTGTAGCAGCCCGTGAGCGTGAGCAGCGCGGCAAGCGGAATGTAGCGTCGCATGGTGGTCCTCCCCGGCGGCAGGGAAACTACCGCCCCGGCCACGAGGTGTCCACTCCCCTAGCGAAGCGCCGCGCCAACGCCGCGCGGGTGGCGCTGGCGCTCCATGCCGCGGAACTCGACGAAGGCCGTGATGCGCTCCCAGAGGTAATCGCCGTAGAGGAACGGCTCGAAGCTCTCCGGGTCATCGAGTGGCAGCGGGCGGATTTCGGCGTCGGCGCGCGCCTCGTAAAAAAAAGGAATCGAGAAGCGCTCCTGCGCGCTGCCGATCACCCGGTGCTCGGTGGCGCGGATGCGGCCGGCGCTCCAGCGCTCGAGCACCTGGCCGAAATTCACCGCCAGCGTCCCCTCGACTGGCGGCACGTCGAGCCAGGCGCCATCGCGGCTGCGGGCCTGCAGCCCCGGCACGCCATCCTGCGCCAGCAGCGTCAGAAATCCGGAGTCGGTATGCGGGGCGCCCGTCAGATGGCAACGCTCGCCCCGGTGCTCGACCCACACGGCCGGATCGGCGCGCTCGAGCTCGGCGGCGCTGCGCGCCGGATAGTGCAGCAGGCGCAGCGTCGAGAGTCCGCGCTCGAATGCGCCGTCGAAATAATGCTCCGCGAGCCCGAAGCTGCGCGCCACCGACTGCAGCAGCGCGCGCGACAACCGCTCCATCGCCAGGTAGTAGTGCCTGGCCGCGGCGCGCCATTCCGGCAGCTCGGCCTCCGCGGGAAACGGCGTTGGCTCGCGCAGCGGGTCGTCCGCGTGCACCACGTCCGCTCCATAGACCAGGTCGGGACCTAAATCGATGCCCTGCTTCGCAGTGACGTTGCCGGGTTGCAGCGGAAAGAAGCCGCGGTAGACGTTGGGGTTGCCGGGCGCGAACTTGCGCCGCCACAGCCGGCGAAGCCCGGCCTCCTCGAGCGTGAACACCCGCAGCAGCGCCGCGCGCGTTTCGGGTCCCGAGGGCGCGTGCGCGCCGAGGCCGGTGATGGTGAGGAAGCCGATGTCGGCGGCAGCAGCAGCTACGGCCGCATCGGCCGCCGCGCGCGCGCGACCGGCCGGGCCGAACAACGCGGCGACGTCGACGGTGGGCACCATGCGGGTGCGATCCTACACCGCGCCGGGGGCGGGCAGCTTCGGTTGGCGGCTCAGGCCGCGCCGGCACTGCGCCCGGGGACGGACTTGAGCGCCTTGAAGCGCCCGGTCGGCGACAGGTCCTCGCTGCGGGTCTGCGAGTTCCAGAGCGCGTTGCGCCGCGCGACGAACGGGGTCTTGGAGAGGTGCTCGAGCGAGGTCGCCTTGGCGAACAGGAACCCCTGCCCGGCGACGCAGCCGAGCGCGAGCAGCGCTGCGACCTGCGGCTCATGCTCGATGCCCTCGGCCACCGTCTCGAGGCCGAGCGTCTCGCCGAGCGTGATGACCGCGCGCGCCAGCTCCGGTCCGTTGTCGCTGTTGGTCAGGCTGCTCACGAAGGAACGGTCGATCTTCAGGATGTCGATCGGGAAGCGGTGCAGGTAGGAGAGCGAGGAGTAGCCGGTGCCGAAGTCATCGATCGCGAGCCGCACACCGAGCGCCTTCAAGCTGTGGAAGCGCTCGAGGTTGGCATCGGTGTTGTACATGATGGTGCTCTCGGTGAGCTCGATCACCAGGTTGCCCGGCTCGAGCCCCGATTCGGCCAGCGCCTGCGACACGTCGTGCACCAGCTCCCCGTGCTGCAGGTGGCGCCCGGAGATGTTCACCGCCAGCCGCAGGCCGGCGCCGCCCGCGATCGAGCGCCGCCAGGCGCACAGGTCGCGGCAGGCCTGCTTCAGCACCCAGCGCCCGAGCTTGACGATCTGACCGGACTCCTCCACCACCTGGATGAAGCGGCCGGGCATGAGGATGCCCGCCTCCGGGTGGCGCCAGCGCACCAGCGCCTCGACGCCGAGCAGGCTCTTGCTGCCGAGGTCGACGATCGGCTGGTACTCGATAAAGAATTCCTGGTTGGCGAGCGCCCGCGAGATGTCCGCCTCGAGCCGCAGCCGCTCGTGCAGCATCGCCTGCATCTGCGGCTGGAAGGAGACGTGGCGATTCTTGCCGGCGGCCTTGGCGTGGTACATGGCGATGTCGGCGTTGCTGAGCAGCTCCTCGGCGCCCGCTTCGGCGGCGGAGATCGCCACCCCGACGCTCGCGCCGACGCGCACCTCGCGGCCGTCGAGCTGGAACGGCACGTTGAGGGCCGCGATCAGCGCATCGGCCACCCGGCCGACCTCGCTCGAGCGCTCGACGCCCTCCATCAGCACCGCAAACTCATCGCCCCCGAGCCGCGCCACGGTATCGGAGGAGCGGGTGGTCTGCAGCACGCGGTGGGCCACGGCCTGCAGCAGCCGGTCGCCAGCGTCGTGGCCGAGGGAATCGTTGATGTTCTTGAAGTTGTCGAGGTCGAGGAACATGACCGCCAGGCAGTGCGGGCCGCGTTGTGCGATGGTGAGCGCGTGCTGCACGCGGTCGCGGAACAGGTTGCGGTTCGCCAGCATGGTGAGCGGGTCGTGGAAGGCGAGCTGGCGCAGCTGCTCCTCGAGCGCCTTGCGCTCGCTGATGTCGCGGAAGTTGAGCGCCAGGCCCTGCACGGCCGGGTCCTGGGTGAGATTGCTGCCCACACTCTCGACGACGTAGCGCTTCGCGCCGCGCTCGAAGCGCAACTCGACCGGGCCCACCGTGCCGGAGGGAGTTGCCGCTACCTCGGCGAGGAAGGCCCGCAGCTTCTGTGCGTCCTCGCCCGCCCACAGGTCCGGCAGGTTCTTGCCGGTGATCTCCGCCGGCGCGAGCCCGAGCGTGCGCTCGCACGCCGGTGAGGCGAAGCGCGCCACCCCGTCGGCGCCGACGATCATGATGACGTCCGAAGCGTTGGCGATGAGCGAAGCGTAGCGATCCTCGACCATGCGTGCCGCACGGCGCTCGCGCACCTGTGCGTCCCCGCGCAGCACGACGCTCTGGCGCACCATGAGCAGCAGCGTCAGCGCGAACACCACCATCGTCATCATGTTCGCCGGGCCGCTCACATCGCCGCCCGAGAGGTACACCAGCATCAGGAACGCCGCCAGCATCGCCGCATAGGGGAGCGCGCGCGCCAGCGCATCGGCGTTCTGCGAGCTCGCAGGCGGCGGTGCCGCCATCCACTTGAGCTGCACCCGCGCGGCCGCGGCCAGCGGCACGTAGCAGACCAGGTACATGACTTCGGAACTGTCGCCCGGCAGGTAGTAGCCGCGCATCTTGGCAAGCGACCAGACGATGTCGCCGGCGAACATGGTGGCGAAGCCGGTGAGCAGCATCAGCGGCACGCGCTGCCCGCCGAGGTTGCCTGAGCCGGTGAGCAGCAGCACGCCGAGCATCAGGAGCAGCACGCAGTCGGCCGTGAGGTAGGTCAGGCTGAGTACCTGACTCAACCCCGAGGCCTCGTGCAGCTGCGCGGCCGGGTGCAGCACCAGGAACCAGAAGAAGGCACCGAAGCCGACGACGAAGATCGTGGCATCGAGCGAGAGCTGCGCCCAGGGCACCCGCACCGCGGCCGCCCGTATGAGGAACA
>DASPSF010000037.1:0-18587 GCA_035624075.1 Steroidobacteraceae bacterium
ACACCCGCGGGCGCTGTGACTGGGGCGTCTGCGCCCGCACATTCGCCGTAGTCAGTAATGCCCCTCCAACCGATCCCGAGGGAGATACGTCCGGAAGGGGGAGCTCCTACCGTCTGCCGCGAGATTGCAGTCGGCGGCGGAGGCATCGTCACCGCCGTGGTGGGGCGCCTCTGGCGGCATAGCCGGTGATGTGCGAGGAGGCTTCGGCGCTCGCGGCCTGGGCGGGACGATCGCCGGCATAGGCTCGCAGGAGCTTCCGGTGGCGGCGCCCCGAAGTCCGACGGCGATCACCGGTAGCTACGCGGTCCTCGGGCCTCCTCCGGCCCGGGCTCGCGTCGGTGCACTCCCTTCAGTCTCTCTGCGTGGCTCAAAGCCGCATTGGCATTACGACGTACTTAGTGTGCGTGGTGCCCGGCGCGTGGATCAGGCAACTGCTGTTTGAGTCCGTGAGCCCGATCTCGACCTTCTCGCTCTCGATCGCGCCGAGGGCATCGAGGAGGTAATTGACGTTGAAGCCAATCTCGACTTCCTCGCCCTTGTAATTCACCTCGACCTGGTCTTCCGCCTCTTCCTGTTCCGGATTGTGCGCTTGGATGGTGAGCAGCCCCGGACGTGCCGTCAGGCGGATGCCCCGGTACTTCTCGTTCGACAGGATCGCCGTGCGCTGCAAGGCCAGTTTCAGCGATTCCCGCTCGGCTTCCACCGTCCGGGACGGATTGGCGGGAATCACACGACCGTACTCCGGGAAACGACCATCGATCAGCTTCGAAGTGAAGCGAATGTCGCCGATCTGGGCGCGAACGTGATTAGTTCCAACTGCGAGCTCGATATTTCCCTCGGTTCCGAGGACCCGCTGCAGCTCGAGGACGCCCTTTCGGGGAACGATCACCTGCTGGTTGGTCTTGGCTTTGCCACTCAGCTCCGTCTCGCAGAGCGCGAGACGATGTCCGTCGGTTGCCACTGCGCGCAGTGTTTTGCCGTCGGTCTCGAGCAGCAGGCCGTTCAGGTAATAGCGCACGTCCTGCTGCGCCATCGAGAAATGCGTCTTGTCGATCAGGCGGCGGAATTCTCCCTGCACGACGCTCAAGGTTTGCTGCGCGTTGATCTCCTCCACCAGAGGAAACTCCGACGCCGGAAGGCTCGAGAGCGTGAAGCGGCTGCGCCCCGCGCGCAGCGACACGCGCTCGCCTTCGGTGCTGAGCGCAACGCTGGTTTTCTCAGGCAATGAGCGGAAGATATCGAGCAGCTTTCTTCCCGGCACGGTGATGTCGCCAGCCTGGCTGACGCTCGCCTGGCTCGCCGCCACGAGCTCCACCTCGAGGTCGGTTCCGGTCACGCTGAGGCGCCCGTCGCGCGCTGCCAGCAGCACGTTCGCGAGCACCGGCATCGTCTGCCGCCGCTCGACGACTCCGATGACGCTTTGCAGAGGGGCGAGGATGTCTTCGCGCGTGGCGGTCAGCTTCATGGGGTGTGTTCTCTTTCGCAGTTCTGAATCTTCAATCGATCAGAGATCTTATTGTTGTTGAGACTATAGAGGCTGGGAGTTACGGGTATAAACGAATTTTTCGGCCCCGCTCAGTTACTTAAGACGCCAGAATCCGCGCTCAGCTTTGGGACGAGCTGCCGGCGAGCTGTGTGCCGCCTGTGCATAACTTTATCCCCAAGCGCGTCCACAGCAAATGCACAAAGAAGCGCCCTCAGCCGGCGAGGGTTCTCAACAGGTTTGAGTAATCTTCCTTCATGCGCTGCTCGGTGTCGCGCAGATCCTTGATGCGCTTGCACGCGTGCAGCACGGTGGTGTGATCGCGCCCGCCGAAGGCATCGCCGATCTCCGGCAGGCTGTGATTGGTGAGCTCCTTGGCGAGCGCCATCGCCACCTGGCGCGGGCGCGCGACCGAGCGGCTGCGGCGCTTGGAGAGCAGATCCGCCATGCGCACCTTGTAGTAATCGGCGACGGTCTTCTGGATGTTGTCGATCGTCACCAGCTTCGCCTGCAGCGACAGCAGGTCCTTGAGCGCCTCCTTGGTGAATTCCAGCGTGATCGCCCGGCCGGTGAAGCGCGAGTTAGCCATCACGCGCCGCAGCGCGCCTTCCAGCTCGCGCACGTTTGAGCGGATGCGCTTGGCGATGAAGAACGCCACTTCCTCGGGTAGCTGCGCGCCGGCGGCGCGCGCCTTGGTCATGAGGATCGCGACACAGGTCTCGAGCTCCGGCGGCTCGATCGCAACCGTGAGCCCCCAGCCGAAGCGCGACTTGAGGCGCTCCTCCAGGCCCTCGACCTCCTTCGGGTAGCGGTCGCAGGTGAGGATCACCTGGTGCTGGCCTTCGAGCAGCTCGTTGAAGGTGTGGAAGAACTCCTCCTGCGAGCGCTCCTTGCCGGCGAAGAACTGGATGTCGTCGATCAAGAGCGCGTTCAGCGACCGGTAGGCCATCTTGAACTCGTTCATCGAGTTGTGTTGCAGCGCCCGCACCATGTCGCCGACGAAGCGCTCCGAGTGCACGTAGGCGATGCGCGCCTCGGGGTCGTTTTGCTTGATGAGGTGGGCGATGGCGTGCATCAGGTGGGTCTTGCCGAGGCCCACCCCGCCGTAGAGGAACAGCGGGTTGTAGGCGCGGCCGGGATTTTCCGCGACCTGCAGCGCCGCGGCCTTGGCGAGCTGGTTGCTCTTGCCCTCGACGAAGCTCGCGAAGGTGAAGTCGGGATTCAACCGCGCACCGACCACCAGCCCTTCCGCGGGCCGCGCGCGAAGGTTGTTCAGGACCGGCGGCGCGCCGCGCAGCGGCGCACTCCGCGAGCCGACCTCGACCGTGATGATGGGCGCATCGCCCGAGGACTCATCGCGCAGCAGCTCGCCGATGCGCGGCAGCAGGTTGGCGTTCACCCAGTCGACCACGAAGCGATTCGGCGCGAGCAGCTTCAGCGCGCCGTTGCCTTCCATCGCCTGCAGCGGCCGCACCCAGGTGTTGAACTGCTGCTCCGGAAGCTCCGCCTCCAACGCGCCCATGCAGCGGGTCCAAAGCGAAGCTTCCACGCGCGATTGCCCCCGCGTCTTGATGGAGATTTGTGAAGAGGAAAAGGCCGCGAAGTCTATACCGATCGGCGCGCGCGCTGAAGGCTCCGAATGGCGACACGCGCCTGCGGCGCGCCGTGCGCAATGTATTGACACCTTGGCGCTCAACGGCTTAGCCTTGCCGCCCTTTTTTTCTGAGCCCGTCGACGGAGCTCGCGGCAATGGCAACCAAGCGTACCTATCAGCCGAGCAAAGTGCGCCGCAAGCGCACCCACGGGTTCCGCGCGCGCATGGCCACCAAGAACGGCCGCAAGGTGCTGGCGCGCCGCCGCGCCAAGGGCCGCCACAAGCTGATACCCTGAAGCCTCACGGCGGCTGGCGCAGCGAGGGAACCGCGAGCGCGCGCCACCGATCCTACGAAGGTCTCATCAGGGGCCCGATGCGAGGGCGGCTGACTCTGCCGGCGCGGCTGCGTCTGCGGCGCAAGAGCGATTTTGATGCCGCCTATGCGCGCGGGCGGCGGCTGAACGACGGGTTTTTCACGGTGATTGCGACAGCGAACGAATTGGGCGCGCCGCGCCTCGGGCTCGCGGTGGCGGTCCGGGCCGCCGGCGGCGCGGTGGCGCGCAATCGCCTGCGCCGCATCATCCGCGAGTCGTTCCGCTTGAACCAGCGCTCGCTTCCGGCGCTCGACCTGGTGGTGAGCGTGCGCCCGAAGGCGCGCGAAGTGCTGGCGCAGACGCTGCGCGACAGCCTCGCCGCGCTCTGGCGCAGGCTCGCGGAAGCGGCTCCCCGATGAGGCGCCTGGTCCGCGGCGCGATCCGCTTCTATCAGCTCGCCCTGAGCCCGCTGGTCGGTCCCGCCTGCCGCTTCCATCCCTCGTGCTCCCAGTACGCGCTCGAGGCGGTAGCGCGCTTCGGGGTGCTGCGCGGCGGATGGCTCAGCGTTCGGCGCCTCGGGCGCTGCCACCCTTTCCACCCTGGCGGCTACGACCCGGTGCCGCCGGTCGAGCTCTGCAGACGCCATGTCCACGATCAATAACCCGCGCATTTTCCTCTGGGGTGCGCTCGCCCTGGTTCTGCTCGCCGATTACAACGCGTGGATGAGCGACTACGCCGCTCCGGCGGCTGCGCCCGGGCAGCTCCAGGCCGCCGGCAGCGAGCGTCCCGGGCACACCGCCGCTCCGGCGAACGAGCTCGCCAACCGCGTGCCCGAGGCGCCGGTAACCTCCACGGCCTCCCCGGCGAGCGCATCGCCCGCGAGTGCCGCCGGCGCCTCCGCCCTCCCGGCCTCGGCGGCGGCCGTGCCCGAGGCTGAAGCGACGTCCGGGAGCACGAGCGCGCCGCTCGTGCACGTGCGCACCGATGTGCTCGATCTCGAGATCAGCACGCGCGGCGGGACGCTGGTGCAGGCGGACCTCCTGCAGTACCCGAAGGTCAAGGGCGAGGCGGCGCCGGTGCGGCTCGAGAATGACGACGGGCCGCTCTCTCTCTACGAGCTCGAGTCGGGTCTCGCCGGTCCCGCGAGCGGGCCCTATCCGACCCACCTCGCGCTGCTCTCGAGCACGCAGGACCGCTACACGCTCGATGGCGGCACGGAGCTGCGCGTGCCGTTCACCTGGGCGCAAAACGGCGTCAGCGTCACCAAGACCTACGTCTTCCATCGCGGCAGCTATCGCATCGACATCGAGTACCAGGTGCATAACGGCGGCGCGTTGCCGTGGCAGGCGCGTTCCTACGCGCAGATCCTGCGCAACGACCCGCCTACCAAGCGCTCGTACTTCAACACCGACAGCTACGCCTTCCACGGCCCGGCGTTCTGGGACGGCACCAGGTACCGCAAGCTCGACGTGAGCGACGAGAAGGACAGCCATCTCGCGCTCGACGTCACCGACGGCTGGGTCGCCGCGCTCCAGCATTTCTTCGTGAGCGCCATCGTGCCGCCGCCCGCGCTGCCGTACCACGTGACGCTGAACGTCTCGGGCGAGCAGTTCCTGCTCGCCGCCAGCGGCCCGGTGCAGACCATCGCCCCCGGGGAGGGCTCGGCCTTCACGCAGACCCTGTTCGTAGGCCCGAAGCTGCAGACGGCGCTCGAGGCGACGGCGCCCGGGCTCGACCACGTGACCGACTACGGGCGGCTGTGGATCCTCGCGCGGCCGCTGTTCCTCGCGCTGAGCTACGTCCACAAGGTGACCGGCAACTGGGGGGTGGCGATCATCCTGGTCACGTTGCTCCTCAAGCTGATCTTCTATCCGCTGTCGGAGGCGAGCGGCCGCTCGATGGCGAAGATGAAGACCCTGCAGCCGCGCATCAAGAACCTGCAGGAGACCTACGCCGACGACCGCGAGAAGCTCGGGCGCGCGATGATGGATCTCTACAAGCGCGAGAAGATCAACCCGGTCGCCGGCTGCCTGCCGATCATCATCCAGATCCCGGTGTTCATCGCCTTCTACTGGGTGCTGCTCGAGAGCGCCGAGATGCGCCAGGCGCCGTTTGCGCTCTGGATCCATGACCTCTCGGCGCGCGATCCGCTCTACATCCTGCCGCTCATCATGGCGGCGGCGATGTTCGCGCAGTACAAGCTGAACCCCGCGCCCCCGGACCCGGTGCAGGCCAAGGTGTTCATGTTCATGCCGCTCGTCATGTCCGCGACCTTCGCCTTCTTCCCGGCGGGACTGGTGCTCTACTGGGTCACGAACACCGTGCTTTCGATCGCGCAGCAGTGGAACATCAACCGGCGTATCGCCGCGGCGGCGGCGAATAAGAACTGACCCGTAGCTTCAGGTCGCCGGGCACTCGTCCTCGAACCCGCCCGGGAGCTCGCCGGCCGGCGCGTCCGGCGGCGGGTAGGTCTGGCGGAAGGTGAAGGCCTCGGGAGTAGGGCCGCGCGTGCGCAGCAGCTCGAGCCGGGCGACCGCCTCCTCGATGCCCGGCCGGTGGCCGCGCGGCACCCACCACAGCACCATGATCGGCTCCTTCACCACCTCGAACCACTCGCGGCGGCGCCTGAGGATCTCGGCGTGCGCGCTGCGGTAGACGAAGCGGCGCAGCGAATCCGCATCGCGCCACACCGACATGTTGAGGAGCTGATTCGGGTTCTCGAACGGGCGCAGGCCGGTCGCGTCGCCCGCCTCGGTCTTGAGCCGCCACACGAAGCCCGGGGAGGCGTCGGCGAGCGCGTTGATGCGTGCCAGGTTAGCGACGAACTCGGCCATGATCGGCGAGTCGATGGGCCCGAGGATCAAGCCGGTGTTCAGCTGCGCGAGCTCGTAGGCGGACATGCGGCTTAGGATACCGAAGCGCCCGCCCGGGGCGACACCGCGGGGAACACTGCGGTAGCCTTGAGTCTTCGCGAGGGCACATGACGCGCACGGAAACCATCGCGGCCGCCGCGACGCCTCCGGGACGGGGCGGTGTCGGCATCGTGCGCCTCTCGGGACCCAAGGTGCCGGAGATTGCCGCGGTCATGCTTGGGGAGCTGCCGCCGCCCCGGCACGCGACCTTCGCGCGCTTTCTCGATGCCCGCGGGGAGCCGATCGACGCCGGGCTGGCGCTGTTCTTCCCGGCGCCCGCCTCCTACACCGGCGAGCACGTGCTCGAGCTCCATGGCCACGGCGGGCCGCTGGTGATCGAGGCACTGGTGGCGCGCGCGCTCGAGCTCGGCGCGCGCCGGGCGCAGGCCGGCGAGTTCACCCAGCGCGCCTTCCTCAACGACAAGCTCGACCTCCCCCAGGCCGAGGCGATCGCGGACCTGATCGACGCGGGCTCGCGCGAGGCGGTGCGCGCCGCCATGCGCTCGCTCCAGGGAGAGTTCTCGGCGATGGTGCGCGGGCTCACCGAGGCGGTGATCGAGCTGCGCACCTACGTCGAGGCGGCGATCGATTTTCCCGAGGAGGAGATCGACTTCCTCGCCGACCGCGAGCTCATCGAGCGCTTCCAGGCGGTGCGCACGCACTTCAGCGGCGTGCTCGAGAGCGCCCGCCAGGGGAGGCTGCTGCACGAAGGGATGACCGTGGTCATCGCCGGCCGGCCCAACTCCGGCAAGTCGAGTCTCCTGAACCGCCTCGCCGGCTACGACGCGGCGATCGTCACGCCGATCCCGGGCACTACGCGCGACGTGGTGCGCGAGCGGATCGCGATCGACGGGATGCCGGTGCACGTACTCGACACGGCGGGGCTGCGCCACGCGGGGGATCCGGTCGAGGAGGAGGGCATGCGGCGGGCCCGCGCCGAGATCGAGCGCGCCGACCGGGTGCTGTTCGTCATCGACGCGGCGGAGGACCCCGCGGCGGAGGCTTACCGCGAGGAGCGCGCGCGCCTGCCGGTCGACGTGCCGGTGACGCTGGTGCTCAACAAGTGCGACGTGGCTGATGTCCGGCAAATTCGCAGGAGCGAATTTGGCCGACCGGAGGTCGGCCCGCAGGGCGCCGGCCAGGGACCGGCCGGCGCAATAATCGCCGCAGGCGATTTTTCCCATGAATCAGCCAGCCCTCCTCGGCTTTACGTCTCGGCGCTTACCGGTGCGGGGATCGGGGAGCTGCGCGCGCACCTCAAGGGTTGCATGGGCTTTCAGACCGTCGAGGGCGGGGCGATCAGCGCGCGGCTGCGCCACCTCGAGACACTCGCCCGCGCCCGCAGGCACGTCGAGGAGGCCGAGCGGCAGCTCACCGAGCGGCGCGCGGGCGAGCTCGTGGCGGAGGAGCTGCGTGCCGCACAGCAGGCGCTCAACGAGATCACCGGCGAATTCACCAGCGACGATCTGCTCGGCAGGATCTTCTCGAGCTTCTGTATCGGGAAGTAGGCCGTACCCGATACGCCAACGCTGGCGGCCTTCTAGTTACGCGAACCGTCCGGCGCCGCGGCGCGGCCGGCCTCGCCCTTGAGTGTTACGGCGCCGCTCACCGTCTTGGGATCGACCCTGAGCACTGTGAGGCGCGCGGCGACATCCGCCGGGACGTCGGTCTGCTGGCGGCCGCCGAGATATTGCGCGTAAAAGCCTTCCATCGCGGTCACCAGGGCGAGATTGTTGATCGGCCGGGCAAACCCGTGACCCTCATCGGGCGCCACGAGGTATTCGACCGGCTTGCCGTTGTCGCGCACCGCGGCGACGATCTGGTCGCTCTCGCGGATGTTCACCCGCGGGTCATTCTTGCCCTGCACGACCAGGAGCGGGGTCACGATGTCCCTGGCGCGCGTGAGGGGCGATTCCGCGACCAGCAGCGCCTTCCCCTCGGGCGTCGTCGGGTCTGCCATGCGCGCGTACAGCTGCCTGCGGCCCGCCTCCCAGTACGGCGGGATGGCATCGAGAAGCGTGATGAGGTTCGAGGGCGCGACGTAGGCGACCGCCGCCGCGTACACGGTCGGTGTGAATGCGACGCCCGCGAGCGTCGCGTAGCCGCCGTAGGAGCCGCCGCCGATGCCGACGCGTCTGGCATCGACCGTGCCCGCCTTGACGAGCGCCTTCACGCCCCAGGTGAGATCGTCCTGCATCTTGCGCCCCCACTGGCCGTTGCCGGCGTTCAGGAAGCGCTTGCCGTAGCCCGTCGAGGCACGGAAGTTCGGCTGCAGCACGGCGTAGCCGCGGTTGGCGAGGAACTGCGCGTAGCGGTCGAAGCCGTAAGTGTCCCGACCCCAGGGGCCCCCGTGGGGCCAGACGATGAGCGGCAGGTTCTTCGCCGGCACGCCCTTCGGGAGCGTCAGGTAGCCGGGAATCGCGAGTCCGTCGGAGGAGCGGAACTCGTAGGGCTGGCGCGGCGCGAGGTACTCGCGCTTGATCTCCTCGCGCACCAGGTACTGCAGCGTCAGGGTCTTCGCCGCGCGGTTCCACAGGTAGGTCGTGCCGGGGTCGGTATCGCTGTAGGCGGTCAGCATCCACAGGTTCTCGTCCTGCGAGTTCGAGCCGAAGCTGATCTCCTTGCCCGGCACCTGCTCGGCCAGCCAGGCGTAGTCGCGCTCGAACGCGCCGTCGTGGAAGTGGCGACGCGGACGGCTGTCCTCGTAGAGGGTGAAGAGGATCCGGTAATCGACCTCGGAGAGCTTGACGCCCGCGAGGTCGACGCGGTTCCTGGGGTCGCTCTCGACCTTGGTGGTGGCTCCGGTCGCGGGGTCGAGGGACTCGAGCTCGATGAGGTCGAGCGCCCCCTTGTTGGTGACGAGGTAGACGGCGTGGTTGCCGGCGTCGAACCCGCCGAGACTGCAGGATTCGAGCACCGTGCAGCTGTAGATCTGCTTGAAGCCCTGCGCATCGACGCGCAGCACTTCGGTGTCGCCCACGGCATTGGTGCGCTCGGCGAGCCGCAGGTTGCCGTCGTTGTCGAAGTCCCAGCCCGCGATCTGCTCGGTGTTCTGGCGCAGCAGCTGCTTCTCGCCGCTCGAGATGTGCAGCTCGTAGAGGTCGTGCCAGCGCGCGTCGCGGTCGTTCAGACCGATGTAGAGGATGTCGGGTTTCGTCTTGGGTGCCGCGTAGATCTGAGTCTGTACGCCCTTGAGATTGGTGAGCGCGCGGGTCGGCGGGACGCCCGTCTGGGGATCGGCCGGCAGCGTTGGATCGATGGCGTAGACGTTGAAGTTCTCGTCGCCCCCCGCGTCCTGCGCATAGAGGAGATATTTCGAATCGCGGCTCCAGAAATAGATGCGTATCGGGCGCGACGCCTCGGCACTCACCGGGCGGGCGGTGCTGAAGGGGGCGGCGGCCTGCTTCACCCACAGGTTGCGCGTACCGCGATACGGCTTGAGGAACGCGATGGACTCGCCGTTCGGGGAGATCTGCGCGCCGTCGATCGTAACCTCGCCGAAGAACTGGTTGCGATCGATGATCGGCGGCTGATCCGCCAGGGCGGCTGCTGCCGCGGTGAGGCCGAGGAGCGCCGTGGCGAGGAGTGCTGTGGTTTTCATACGGACCTCGAGAAAGCGCCGCAGGCGATTTTTCCAATTAACCAGGCCGCCGCGCCAGCGACAGCCACAGGCCTCCGCCGAGCAGCGTCAGTCCCGAGGCACGCCCCAGGAGCTTGGCGCGCTCGGGTTTCATGAACCAGGCGCGTCCGAGGCCCGAGGCGACCGCCCAGCACGAATCGCTCACCGCCGCGAGCAGCACCGTGACCGTGCACATGACGGTGAGCTGCGGCGCGGCCGGGAGCGCGCGATCGACGAACTGCGGCAGGAAAGCCGTGAAGAAGGCGATGGTTTTCGGATTCGAGAGCGCCACCAGCACGCCGCGCCGGAAGTGCACATGATCGCCGGGGACCGCCGCAGCGGCTGCCCCCGCGTTGCGCCAGGCCTGCACTCCGAGCCATATGAGGTAGAGCGCCCCGAGCCAGCGCAGCGCCTCGAAGAGGTAGACCGCATGGGCGAGCACCCAGCCGAGGCCGAGTGCGATGGCGGCGATGAGCAGCGCGTTACCGGTGGAGGTGCCGGCGACGGTGACGAGCCCGGCACGCGTGCCACGGGTCGCCGCCGTTGAGATGACCAGCGTCACGATCGGACCGGGCGCGAGCAGCAGCACGATCGTGAGGGCGAGAAAACCTGCAAACAGGTGCCAGTTCACCCGGCAAGCTTAGCCGATGCCGACCTGGATCAGGGCGGCACTCAGCGCGCCGACGTAGCAGTTGAGCGTATTGCCCGAGCTCGCGAGGCCGTAGGGCGCGGCCGGAGCGAAGCCGCCGTCGACGGCGACCGCGGCGCCCTGGATGGCGACGCCGCTCGTGGCATCGAGCGCTGGTCCCGTGAGCGCGATGAGCGTCGCGCCGCTCACCGGGCTGCCGCAGTCGATGCTCAGGTCGAGCGTCTGCTCGGCATCCTTGTTGACCACGACGATGCTGAGCAGTCCCGCCCGCGGCTGCAGCGCGTAGGCGGTGACGTTGAGGCCCCCGGCTGCGAGCGTCGTGCCGAGGAGTGTGCCGGTGCCGGCGAGCGTGAACAGCAATGTCCCGTAGTACTCCGGGCGCGCCTCGACGACGGTGCCGTTGCTGTCGGCGATCGGGGTGTAGCCGTCGCCGTCGCCACCGCCGTGGAGGTTCGCGCCGACACCACCGCCGAGCGCGATGGTGAACAGGTGATCGATGACCCAGAGCGCGGAGGCGTAGCTGTCGCTCACGCCCGGGGCGCCGCCGTTGTAGAAGGAATTGGTCTCCGCGAGGCGAAACGGCACGCCGATGCCGGCCGCTCCGGCCGCGAGCGCGGCGAGATCGCTCACCAGCGCCGCATCCGGACTCACGAGCTCGGCATCGGTCGACGAGGCGCTCTGGCCGTTGCCCCGGTAGTAGTGCTGGGTGAGGAGCGCGATCTGCGACTGGCCGGCGTACTCGCCGAAGGGGATGGTCCAGGCGGCGATGTTGCCGGCGTCCGCCGGCCCGGTGAGAGTGACTCCCGGGGCGCTCGCGAGGATGGCGGCGCGGAACTCGCTCCAGAGCGCCTCGAAATCGGCGAGCGTCCAGCTCTGGAAATAATGGCCGCCGTAGAGGTCGGGCTCGTTGCCGATCTCGATGCCGTAGAGGCTCGCGCCGAGGGACTGCACGGCGTAGGCGACCTCGGCCGCGGCGGCGGCCGGCGTCGAGGTCGCGAGGTTCACCCCGTAGAGCACCCGCCAGCCGCAGGCGTCGAGAAAGCCCGCGAGCGCATCGATGTCGGAAGGCGCCACCTCGCCCGCGGTGCGCCCGGCGCCGTTCGGAGCCCACTGCGTCTCGTCGACGGAGTTGCCGCCGATGCGCAGCAGGCTCGGCCCGAGGCCGGTGAACATCCCGATGAGGTCGGTGTTGCCGGGCGCGAAGCGGGGCACCGCCATCGAGCTCTTCTCATAGCTGAGGCCCGCGAAAGCCGGCGCGATGGTCCCGGCTACCGTCGCCGAGATGCTCAAGGTAGCCGCAGTCGTGGGCCCGGAGGGGGCGAGCTGGGGATTCGCGGGGCCGGAGGGCGCGGCGGCGGTGTCCGCGCCCCCGCTGCCGCCGCAGCCCGCGAAGCTCGCGCCGGCCGCGAGCGCGGTCAGGCCGTAGAGCAGCTCCCGCCGCGTCACGACGGCGGGCGCCTCGACTCGAACCGGGGATTTCACGGCAGCCTCACTCCGAATGTCCTTACCTTGCCTGCAACGCGCCAGGCGCCGCCGCGGCCTACCGGTGTCGCTGCCGTCAGTGAGGGCCCTCGAGGCCGAGGTCCCTGCTGTAGGTGACGTTCATGACGTTGTCGTACCACCCCAGGACCTGCGGCTTCACCAGGTGCTTGTTGACGTAGAAGTAAAGCGGCATGAGCGGGGTGTCGGCCAGCATCACGCGCTCGGCCTCCTCGAGCAGTGCCCGGCGTTTCCCCGAGTCGACTTCGGCGGCGGCGCGCGTCAGCAGCGCATCGTAGGCGGCGCTCCGGTAGCGCGGCAGGTTGAGGCCGAAGTCGCTCTTCAGGTACTGCGCGAACGTCTGGGCGTCGTTGTAGTCGCCCGCCCAGCTCGAGCGGAACAGCTCGACGTCGCCGCGGTCGATCTGCTGCAACAGCGTCTTGAACTCGACCTGCGTGAGGCGCACCTCCGCTCCGAGCGCCTCCTTCCACATCGAGGCGACCGCGACGGCGAGCTTGGTGTGCACCTCGGCGGCGTTGTAGGCGAGCTCGAACGCCAGCGGCTTTTTGGGTGAGTAGCCCGCCTCGCGGTAGAGGCGCTGCGCCTCGGCGATGCGCGCCTCCATCGCGACGCCCCGATAGTCGAAGGACTGGGGCGTGTAGTTGTCGATCCCCGGCGGCACCCAGCCGTAGGCCGGGAGCTCCCCGACCCGCAGGACGAGTGAGGCGAGCTTCTCGCGGTCGATGACGAGCGAGAGTGCGCGGCGCAGCTGCGGCTGGTCGCTGAAGGGCGCGCGCCGGAGGTTGAAGCCGTAGTAGTAGGTCGTGAGCTGCGGCGAGACGTGCAGCTCGGCACCTAAGTGCTCCCTGATCCAGTCGAACTGTCCGCGCGGCACCACCGCCGTGACCTGGAGCTCGCCACCCCGGTAGCGGGCGAGCTCCGCGTTCTCGTCGCTGATGACGAGGTATTTGACCGCGCCGAGCCGGGTGGCGGCGTCGTTCCAGTAGTAGTGGTTGCGCGCGGCGAGGATGTACGAGCCCTGCACCCATTCCTTGAGCACGAAGGCGCCGTCGCCGACCATGACGCCGGGACGGGCGTAGCTGTCCGGGTGGCTGGCGAGCGTCGGCCGGTGCACCGGGCAGGTGCTCGGGTGCGAGAGCAGCGCGGGCAGATAGGGCGCGGGTGCCGAGAGGGTGACGACCACGGTCGAGTCGTCGGGAGCGGCCACGCCGAGAGCTTCCGGAGGCTTCCCGCCCGCCACGATCTCGTCGGTGTTGGCGATGACGTCGGCGTACTGGGCGTAGCCCGAGGCGGTCGCCGGGTCGACCAGGCGCCGCAGGCCCGCGACGAAGTCCGCCGCGACCACCCGCTCCCCGTTCGACCAGCGCGCCTCGGGTCTTAAGCTGAACGTGTAGACCTTGCCGTCGGCGCTCACGCTCCAGTGGCTCGCCACACCGGGCGCCACCGCGGCGCTCCGGTCGAGTGTCGTCAGGCCCTCGCACAGGTCCCGGACGATGCCTTGCGCCTCGGCGCCGCGGACTTTCTGCGGATCGAGTGAGTCGGGATCGGGTCCCCCGCCCCGCACCAGCACCGGCCCCTCGGGTGCGCCTGCCCCCGGTGCGGCCGCTCCGCTGCCGCTGCGCGTACAGGCGGTGAGCGCGAGCGCACAGCTGGCCGCGGCCGCTGCGAGCCACACGCGGCGGCGTGCGCTCATGGGGTGCGGCGCCGTCTGCGGCTTCGGTTGATCTCGCCGCGCAGCGCCTCGGCCGCGCCGCGCGCGGCGACGGCAAAGTCCGCGCCCGAGCGGTGCGAGCCATAGAGGATGGCGCGCGAGGCGCTCACCATGAGGCCGGTGCCGTTCGCGGTCTGGCCGTTCTCGACCGCTTGCGCCACGTCCGCCCCCTGCGCGCCGACCCCCGGCAGCAGCAGCGGCATTTCGCCCACGATGCGGCGTACCTCGGCGAGCTCACGCGGGTAGGTGGCGCCCACCACCAGCGCGCAGTTGCCGTTGCCGTTCCAACGCGTGGCGGCGAGCTCGGCGACCACGTGATAGAGCCGCCGCGCGCCGACCTCGAGGTCCTGGATATCGCGCGCACCGGGATTGGAGGTGCGGCAGAGGATCACCACGCCCTTGTCGGCGTGCCGGAGGAACGGCTCGAGCGAGTCGCCGCCGAGGTAGGGATTCACGGTCAACGCGTCCGCCCCGTAGCGCTCGAAGGCCTCGATGGCGTAGCGCTCGGCGGTATTGCCGACATCGCCGCGCTTGCCGTCGAGGATCACCGGGATCCCGGGGTAGGTGCGGTGCACGTACTCGATGGTGCGCTCCAGCTGGTCCTCGGCCTCGTAGGCCGCGTAATGCGCGAACTGCGGCTTGTAGGCGCACACCAGGTCGTGGGTGGCATCCACGATGGCCTTGTTGAACTGGAAGATCGGCGACGGCGAGGCGGCGATGTGCGGCGGAAAGCGCTCGATCTCGGGGTCGAGCCCGACGCACAGCAGCGAGTCGTTCTTTTCCCAGGCGCGCCCGAGTGCCTGTGTGAAAACGCTCATGCGACCCGGTGGACGGTCCGCGCGGCGCGCTTCTTGAGATGCACCAGCAGGATCGACACCGCAGCTGGCGTCACGCCGGGGATACGGCCGGCCTGGCCGAGTGTCGCGGGACGGGCCTCGCAGAGACGCTGGCGCACTTCGTGCGAGAGGCCGGCGAGCGCACGGTAGTCGAGATCGGCGGGCAGCAGGGTCTCCTCGTTGCGCCGCGCGCGCTCGATCTCTTGCTGCTGCCGCTCGAGGTAACCGGCGTAGCGGGCGCGCACCTCGACCTGGGTGCGGATCTGCTCCGGCAGGCGTGCATCGATCGGCAGCGCCGGCTCTTCGTTTTCGCTCTCCGGCAGCCATTCCGGCGGGCCCGCCACCTCGAGCAGCGCCTGGTAGCTGACGCCGGGGCGCTTCAGCAGCTCGAAGGCGGAGGCATCTTCCTTGAGCGGCGCGCCGAGACAGCGCGCGGCCCAGCCCGGCGACAGCTGCGCGGCCTTCACCCGCAGCTCCGCGAGGCGCTCGATCTCGAGATCGGTGAGATACTGCTTGATCTCGAAGAGCCGCCAGCGCTCGGCGTCGACGAGCCCGAGCTCGCGCCCAGTGGGCGTCAGGCGCGCATCGGCATTGTCCTCGCGCAGCAGCAGCCGGTGCTCGGCGCGGCTCGTGAACATCCGATAAGGCTCGCGCGTGCCGCGCGTCACCAGGTCGTCGATCAGGACGCCCAGATAGGCATCACTGCGCTTTGGCACCCAGGGCTCATCCCCGGCGACGGCGCGGGCGGCATTGATACCGGCCACCAGGCCCTGGGCGGCGGCCTCCTCGTAGCCGGTCGTACCGTTGATCTGGCCTGCGAAGAAGAGCCCGCCGAGGGCCTTGGTCTCGAGCGAGCCCCTGAGATCGCGCGGATCGAAGTAGTCGTACTCGATCGCGTAGCCCGGGCGGGTCAGGTGCGCGTTCTCGAAGCCGCGGATCGTGCGCACGAACTCGACCTGCACGTCGAACGGCAGGCTGGTCGAGATCCCGTTCGGGTAGACCTCGTGGGTGTTGAGCCCCTCGGGCTCGACGAAGATCTGGTGCGAGGGCTTCTCCGCGAAGCGCACCACCTTGTCCTCGACCGAGGGGCAATACCGCGGACCCACGCCCTCGATGACCCCGGTGAACATCGGCGACCGGTCTGTCGCCGACCGGATGATCTCGTGCGTGCGCTCATTTGTATGTGTGATGAAACAATCAACCTGCGATGGGTGATCTTCGGCGCGTCCGAGGAACGAAAAAACCGGTGTGGGCAGATCCCCGGGCTGCCGAGTCATCACTGACCAGTCCAGGCTCCGTCCATCGATGCGGGGCGGCGTGCCGGTCTTGAGCCGCCCCGCACGAAGAGCCAGATCGCGCAGTCGCGAGGCGAGACGCAGCGATGCTGGGTCGCCCGCGCGGCCACCCTGGTAGTTGTCGAGTCCGACGTGAATGCGGCCGCCGAGAAAGGTGCCCACGGTGAGCACGACCGCCCGCGCCCGGATCTCGATCCCGGTGACCGTCACCACCCCGCACACCCGCTCGCCTTCGAGCAGAAGGTCGGCCGCCTCCTGCTGGAAGATCGAGAGGTGCGGCTGGTTCTCGAGCAGCGAGCGGATCGCGACCCGGTAGAGCTGGCGGTCCGCCTGGGCGCGCGTGGCGCGCACGGCCGGTCCCTTGCTCGCGTTCAGGGTGCGGAACTGGATGCCCGCGCGGTCGGCGGCGCGCGCCATGGCGCCGCCGAGGGCGTCGATCTCGCGCACCAGGTGCCCCTTGCCGATCCCGCCGATCGCGGGATTGCAGCTCATCGCCCCGAGCGTCTCGATGCTCTGCGTGAGCAGCAGCGTGCGTGCGCCCATGCGTGCCGCGGCGAGTGCCGCCTCGGTGCCGGCGTGTCCGCCGCCGACGACGATGACGTCGCAGTCGAGGTGCTTCGGGCGCGTCATGGGACTCACCTGTGAGGGGTCGCGTATTGTAGGTCGCTGACGCCGGCCGGCAAGGGGAGGGCCTCGGCCCGGGGGCCGGGCGCACCGGTCATGCGCACGGGTCATGCGCACGGTCATGCGCACGGGTCATGCGCACGGGTCATGTGTACGGGTCATGTGCACGGGTCATGTGCCGGGTGACGACGCTCGGGGCCCTCAGTTCCCGCCCGCCCCTGCCGCCGCTGCGCGGGCCAGAGCCGCGCGCAGGGCCCCCGTGTGCGCCGCGGCGAACGCGCGCGCCTCGACCTCGAAGCGGTTGTTCCAGTAGCCGCGGCGCAGGCACTCGAAGAGGTAGCGTGGCACGGTGAGCGTCCCGCGCTGCCACTGTCCGATGACGTGCCAGTACTCGTGCAGCAGCAGCGATGGATTGGCGAAGAAGGCGGCGGCCCCGCCCGAGAGGTAGATGTGGCCGCGGCGCGTGGTCGCGATTGCGCGCAGGTGCAGGCGCGCGTACAGCGAGTGCTCGAGCACCCGGACGTGGGCGATGCTCTCGCCGAGGATCTCCTCGAGCGCGGCGCGGACGGGCGCGGGGAGCCTCACTTCGCGCGAGCGTCTCATGCGCCGCCGCAGGCCGGCGGGCGCCGGTGGCGGGCGCGACCGCCGCTTCGCGGGCGGCGGCTCAGGTGCGGGTGTGCATCCACCCCATGCCGGGGCGGAAGCGCAGCGTGCGCACGGGTCCCGCCGCGACGTCCTCGGGAAGCATCCTCACGCCCGCATCGGTCAGGTAGTGGCGCACGAGATTCATCATGGTCTCGCACACCGGGCGCGCATGCTCGCTCTCGGCGAGGTGCGCCACGATGCGCGCCTGCAGATGCCGTGCGGCGGGCGCCGCCTCGCGCAGCGCCTCGAGGCAGCGGTCGAGCAGCAGCAGCTCGGTCGCGAGCGTCGTGTCGGTCACGTCGGCGGGCTTGGAGGTCTTGACGATGCAGCGAAGGTGCAGCAGCGCGCCGGCCTCTTCGGCGGCGTCGTACATGCATACCGCGACGGCGGAGCGCAGCTCCGTCGTGAGGATCGCATCCTCCGCCGTCACCTCGAAGCGGTCCGGTGCGACGTGGATCTCCCTGCGGCTTTCTTCACCTCGTTGCATGGGCTGTTGTATACCGTTCCGGCAGCACGCGGCGCGCGGCGCGCTCGCCAAAGTATGAACTGTCGCACGGCGCGCGCGTAGAATATGCGAATGCGTTCCGCCCCGGCGCGTGTCATGCGACTGCAGTGTGCGGCGTGGCTCATGGTGAGCCTGGCGGCCGCCGCGCCGCTCGCGGCACAGGCGGTGAGCGCACCGGCAGCGACCCTGTCGTCGATTCGCGTCACCGGGGACGCGCGCGTCAGCGCCCAACCCGACCGTGTGCAGATCGACCTCGGCGTGCAGACCCAGGCGCAGCTGTCGCAACAGGCCGCCAGCGCCAACGCCCGCCAGCTCGATGCGGTGCTCGCCGCGGTGCGCAAGGCAGCCGGGCCGGGCGCGCAGCTGAAGACCGTCAGCTACTCGCTGAGCCCCAACTACCAGTACCACCCGGGCGGCGGCGAGCCGACCATCACCGGCTACACCGCGCTCAACGTCGTCGAGGTGGTGCTCGATGATCTCGCGCGCATCGGCGATGTGATCGATGCCGCGACCCGCAGCGGGGCCAATCGCGTGCAGGGCATCCAGTGGACGCTGCGCGATCAGGACGCGGTGCGCGCCCAGGCGCTGCGCGAGGCGGCCACCCGGGCGCACGCCGAGGCCGAGGTGCTCGCCGGGGCGCTGAATCTCAGGATCCTGCGCGTGCTGACCGTGGAGGAATCGAGCCCGCAGATCGTTCCCCTGCGGGTCCACATGGCGGCGGCGCGCGCCGCGGTGAGTGCCGCCGAGGTGCCGACGCCGGTCGAGGCCGGGACGCTCGACGTGAGCGCCAATGTCGCCTTGACGGTGGAGGTCGGGCCGGCGCGCTAGCAATTCGGGGGTAGGGAAAATGACTACGGTGCGGACGCTGCTCGAACGCAAGGGTCGGGCGATCTTCTCGGT
>DASPSF010000046.1:0-13298 GCA_035624075.1 Steroidobacteraceae bacterium
AGCCGGCGGCACCTGTGGCAGCTCAATCCTGCCGACGGACGCCTCGAGCAGTTGAGCCGCGGCAGCGGCATCGAGACGCAGCCCGCGGTGCTGGCCGACGGCGCGACGATTGCGTTCCTGCATGCCGACGCCCGCGTCCCGGCGCGTGCGGCCGTCCTCAGCGCCGGCAAGCCGATCGCGGACTTCATGGCCGAGGGCTTGCCTCGGGACTTCCCTGGCGCCGACCTGGTCGAGCCGCAGCCGGTCGATCTGCCGCAGCGCGCCGGCATCGCCGCCCATGGCATGCTGTTCGTGCCGCGCGCAGGCGCGGGCGCGCGCCACCCGGCCGTGGTCTTCCTGCACGGCGGGCCCATCCGCCAGATGCTCCCGACCTGGCACTACCGCCACTACTACAGCAACTCCTACGCGATGAACCAATACCTCGCCAGCCGCGGCTACGTCGTGCTCGCGCTCAACTATCGCGCGGGTATCGGCTACGGCCTCGACTTCCGCGAGGCGGACGGCGTCGGCGCGGCGGGCGCGAGCGAGTACAACGACGTCCTCGCGGCCGCGGATTTTCTGCGCGCACGCCCCGACGTCGATCCGGGGCGCATCGGCCTCTGGGGTGGCAGCTACGGGGGCTACCTGACGGCGCTCGGGCTGGCGCGGAATTCCGACCTGTTCAAGGCCGGAGTCGACCTGCATGGCGTGCACGACTGGTACCACGACACGCTGGCCACGGATCGCGACAACCTGCCGCTCTATCCGCCCGATGCACCGCCCGCCGCGCTCGCGACCGCGCTCGCCGCTTCCCCGATCAGCGCGCTCGCGACCTGGCGCTCACCGGTGCTGCTCATCCAGGGGGATGACGATCACAACGTCGCGTTCTCGGAATCGGTGCGCCTGGCGGAGGCGCTGCGTATGCACGGGATCGACTATCAGGAGCTCGTGCTGCCGGATGAGATCCACGGCTTCCTGCGTTATGCGTCCTGGGTGCGCGCTTACCAGGCGACCGCCGACTTTCTCGACGCGAAGCTCGAACCCGGATCCGCACGCTGAGCTCGGCGGCAGCGCCCGCCTTGTGCGGGCCGCACCGCAGCGGGCTCGCCGCAGGGATTCAGCCGCCCGCGGCGCTCACGCGCACGGTCTTGGGCTTGCGCGCGCTCACCGTGTGGACGTACTTGCCAAAGGCCTCCAGGGTATCCGTGAACTGCTGTTGAGCCGTCTGCAGGTCCTCGAGCTGGTGCTGCGTATTGCCACCGCCGGCGCTGGCCTGCGTGATCGCCAGGTTGAACGCGCCCATGGCTTTACCCATTTCCTGGTACTTGCGGCCAAACTCGACGTAGGTCAGTTTCTGCTGATAGAGGCAAATGATCAGCTCGGTAACGTCGCCGAAGGCCTGCTCGGCGAATGAGCGCACCGTCTTCATGATTGCAAGCTGCGTCTGATTCGCCCCTTCCGGGGCTGTGGGCACCTCTTCATAGCGACGGATGCACTCATCGAGCAGCGATGCCCATTTGGCGATCACCGGTCGGTCTTCGGACGTAGGGAAGCTATCGTTGGTGGCGATCTCGAAGGGCAAGGGCTCGTCCCCGGGCTCGCGGTAGAGCTCTACTTTGTGCCGGATCGGATCGAGCTCGGGAGTCTTCATGCTCGCTTTGCATTCCTCCCTCCACGCCTTGTACGCAGCCGAGATGGCGTCGAACTGGGCCTTGGTGGCGCCGCCCGAATTCTGAGCGGCAGCGCCCTGAGATGCGCCCTCGCTCTGACCGGAGTGACGCCGCAAGGCTGCTCCCGTGTTCGTCAGGGCATCGGCGACATGACTGCAACCTGCGATCGCCAGGAGCGCCGCGCCCAGCAGCGCCACACGGATCAGAGCCGGATGTACTCGCGGCATATGGCCACCCTTCCCGACTAAAGCGGGTTGCTGAGATCGGCAACCAACTCCCCGGTCTCGAACTGGTCGGAATACCGGCCCTGAAGCTTTCCGCCCACGATCTGCGCGCGGATGGTGAGGTTGGTGCTCGAGCTGCCGTCCGGATAGCGTGCCAGCGGCACACCGAGCACCTTCGGCTGCGTAGCGGTGGCGGTGCCGGTGATCCGGTCGGGAGCAGAGAAGTCGAGGTTGCCGCGAACCTTGACGCCAGTGGTTCCCGTGTATACGAAATCCCCGTTGCGCTCGAGCACCATTTTGCCGCGCATCGGCGTCCCGGGCTGGAGCGTGCTGGTGGCGTAGGCGGCGAAGGTTCCCGGCTTGACACTGAAGGCGCGCCGCGCGGGAGGATTGCTCGCCACCTGTGGCACGGGCAGGTCAGGTCCTTCGCCGGAAGGCGGAATGGAAGCCGGAGTCGGAGCGGGAGCGGAGCCGGAAGTTGAAGCCGCCACCGGAGACGCAACCGGTTCGCGCCGGTGGGCGCTGCGGTCCAATCGGCGCAGCATCAACGCAGCCTCGCCGCTGTGGGCACCATTAGGGTACTGTCTCGCGTAGTCCCTGAAGTCCGCCGGATCGTTGCTGTCCTTGACGCGATTCCAGAACGACTGCTCGAGCTCGCCGGTCGTCTGCACGTGGATCGCGTCGCTTCCAGCGGCGGCGGGCGGCGCGGGAGACGGCGTCACGACCGCCGCGGCAGCCTGCGGTGGCACGAAATAGAACTCGCCGATCGACTGGTCATAGAGCGCCGGGACCTGCTCGTGATGGACCCCCTCGGCCATCTCCACCACCTGCGATTTGACGTGCTTCAGAACCTGGTCGGCCGGCACGCCTGGCTTGCTGATCTCCTTGATCAGCACGCGAGTGAACACTCCGTTAGGATCGCCGTCCTGGTCGCCGAGGCGGTCGAGTGCCTCCTGACCGGCTCCGGCCGAATACATGACCATCTGGCCGCTGGCGGCGGTCACTGGCGCGAGTCCCCGTCCGCCGATCGCCCGTCCCGTTCCCTTGAACGGGTTGTCACGGCAGGCGTCGACGATCGCCAACGCAAAACGCGCCTTCTGGTCGCGCAGGTCGTCGAGCACGCGCTGCAGGGGTACCGAATCGTCCATGACCTGCTCCTGGCTCTGCGCCACGAGATCCGTCGGGATGAGGTAGTTGGTCCCGTCGAACTGCACGCCATGACCGGAGAAATAGAACACCGCGTCATCGCCACCGGAGATCTGCGCCTTGAACGAGCGCAGCGCCGCCTTGAGTTTCACGAGCGTCACGTCCTGCTCGAGAGTCACCTTGAACCCCACCTGGTTCAATGCCGCGGCCACGGCCTTGGCGTCGGAGCGTGCGTTGTGCAGCGGCGTGACGTTCTGGTAGTTGTCGTTGCCGATCACCAGCGCGTAGCGATGTGCCTCTCCCGCGGGGGCCGTCATCGACCGGGTAGCGGGCGCGCCGGAGTCGGTCGCAGACCCAGGGGTGTGCAGATTACAGGCGCTCAGGCCCAGGGCGAGCGCGACTCCCGGCAGAGATCTCATCTCAGCCCCGCACTGGCGCATGCGGCCGTGATCACCAGCTTGCCGAGGTCCTCGCTCGGATCGGGCAGCATATCGGCGAGCAGCGAGAGGGTGGCCGGCGTCGCGCCGAGCTCCGCGACACTCACCGCGAACTCGACCCGCCCGAAGTCATGGCTGCGGTCGGCCGCGAACGAGATCGGCACGATCGGTACGCGCGTGCCGCTGTCCGCGTTCGTCGGGTAGTACTTGAGGACCGAGCCTGCCTTGAGATCGACGCTCTCGGTGGTGAGGGTTTGCTCGAACACCTGACCCTGGTGCCCGACGAACTCATCGCGCCACACGGAATCGGCCTTCACGGAGATCGCGACCGAGTAGTGGCCGTTGGTGCTCTTGGCGCCCGAGTGGCTGATGTAGAGGCGCAGTGGGCGCAGGCGAATCGCATCGCGTGTCGTATCGAGCCGCACGCTCGCGACGTAGTCGAGCACGACGTCGTCCGCTCCCGAATCCGAGCTCCCGAAGCGCGTGAACCGCAGACAGCTGATGCGGCTCGCCAGCGGCGCCGTGGGGCCCGGCGTGTCGCTGGCGCGATAGTAATCCCCGCTCGCGCTGGCGGAGGACACCTGCGCGTACTTCTGCAACTCCTCCTTGACGCTGACCGCGAGCGGATGCAACAGCACACGCCAGCCCGTAACGACCAGGCTCCAGAGGAAGCCCCGGGACGCCTGTGGCCGCTGGCTCTCGCCGTCGGCGCAGTCACGCAGCAGCTCCCGCTCCGCGGTGCCGTTGGCATCGGTGCCCGGCAGCCGATGCTCCGACAGGGCCTGCGTTGCGTCCGCGCCGGGGATCAGCACCAGCAGCGTGCGCGCCGGAGGAAAGGCCACCGGCACGTGCTGCGCCGGATCGGCTGCCGCGGCCGGCCACGACGCGCCCAGCACGAGCGCTAACGCGGCGATCGATCTCAGCGCAGGCATCGTGGGCGATCCGGCTACCTGACCGTGAACTCCAGGAGCTGCCGCCCTGCACGCCCGAGGTTGTCGGTCACCTCGATGAGGAGCTTGTGGCTCCCGCTCGGCAGGCGCGCGCCTTTGGCCGTGAGGCCGGATGCCGACACCTGCACCCCGGGGGCCTGGAGAATCCTTTGAGTGATGTCGAGCTTCAGGAACCCGTACATGATCTTGAGGGAGGCGACGTTGACGGTGGCGCCGGCGGCCGGCTTGAAGCGCACGTCGATGTCGACCGGCGGCTGAATGGGCGCGCTGCTGTCGGGACTCACCACCGTGATACTCGGCGCATTGAGATCGGCGGCGCGGGGCACCAGCGCGGCGCCGGGCAGGGCTCGCGCCGAGAGCTCCTTTTGATACTCCTGGTCCGAGAGCAGCTCGAAGCCGCCGCGGGGTGAAGCGCCCGCGACCGTGGCCGCAACCGCCGCCGCCGCGACCATCAAAAATAGTGCAATTGCCGCCCGCATCGTGGTCGCCTCCGTTAGTTTGTCTGGCGCCGCCTCAGTTCACCGGCCGCTTTACCACGACCGTCGTCGTGCCCGCCGCGAAGCCGCTTTGGCGCGCTTCGACCGTCAGGGCGCGCGTCGCCCGCGCGGACACTTCGGTGAAGGTCTGCTCCATGCGGCCAGCAGCATCGCGGCCCTCGACGCCGAGCTCGAGCAGGTTCACCGGCTTGTCGGTGAGGAACGCCACCACCAGCGACGGACCGACCGGCTCGGCGGCGCGCACGACGAAATTCATCTCGGCGGTTGGAAACTTGAACGCGCCGGCCTTGACCTCGTTGGCGGCGGCGAACTTGTTCGGATAGAGCACCGTGGCACGATCCTGGCTGTCGACCGTGACCACATTCAGGTAACCGGGCCGCGGCACCGCGACCTCGAGGGTAATTTCCTGACCGAGTTTCACCTCGTGTCCCGTGCCCTCCGAGAGCTTGAGCGGCTCGGCCTTGCCCGCCAGCGCCGCCAGCGCCTGCCAGGTCGGTCCCTGTCCGTCGCGCAGCGGGATGAGCGCCAGCTCGCCGCGGATCAGCTGGTCGTTGCCATCCGTCATGGGGTGATGGCGGGACTGCTCGTCGGTGTGCGAGGCGATGTAGGCGGTCGCCGCCGTGCGCAGGTCGGCAACCGTCGGGTGCTTGCCGCCACGCGAGGCCTCCTCGATCGCCCCCACCACACCGAGCGTAAAGAGTCCGCCCTGCTCGGTGCCGACGGCAAACTCATCGTCGCGCGCGGCGGACAGCGCCGCATAGTTCTCATCTCCGCTGTGCATCTTCAGGGCGCGGGTGTGGCCGGTCGGCATGCCCTCGTAGGAGAAGAACTTCTGCACGCCCGAGCCCACGCCGAGGCGCTGGTTGCCGAGCAGGATGCTGCGCGTCGCCGTGCCGCTGTGGCAGGCATCCACCAGCACCAGCACGTTGCGGCTCGGAATCGCGGCGAGCGCGGCGCCGAACTCGTGGCCGATGAGCACATTCTTGAGGGTCGCGCGTCCCTGCACGGTGGCGCGCTCGACATCGTGCAGGACCAGGGCGTCATCGACGCCGCCCACGTTGCCGGGGGACGGGTCCGGAACCAGCGTGCCGTGACCGCTGAAATAGATGAGCACGTGATCCTGCGGCTGCACTCCATCCTTGACCCAGCTGCTGAGGGCTTGCCTGACGTTGGCGTAGGTGGCCTGCTGGTTGAAGAGAACTTTGATGTCGCCCGCATGGAAGCCCATGATCTCGGCGACCTTCTTCATGTTGTCGATATCGAGGTCGATCCCGGGCAGCGCGTTGTGCGGAACGTCGGCCACTCCGATCAGCAGTGCCCTCGGAGCGGCCTCGCTCCCGGAAGCGGCCAGCAGTGCCGCGGTGGCGAGCAGGCCAACGGCCGGAGCGCGGATCCTCATCGGGCACCTCGTCTCAGTACCGGGCCGGCAGAGTGCTGATCTCGACCCGCCGCTGCTCGACAGCCGACGCTGGAAAATCCGGCAGTGGGTGCGCGGCCCCATAGCCGACGCTCGTGAGCCGCTCCGGCTCGATCTGGAAGTGCTCCAGCAGATAGCTGCGCACGGCGCGCGCCCGGGACTCGGACAGGCGCTGGTTACGCTCCGCGACGCCCGTGGCACTGGTGTGGCCGGCGATCAGGAAGCGGGTGTGGGCAAGCTCCGGCGCAGTCAGCGCGCCGCCGAGCTCGGCGAGCTGCGCGTGGGCGGCGTCCGTCAGCTGGTCACTGTTGTTGGCGAAGCGGATGTCGAGCGAGATCCGGTGGGTATCCGCCGCCGCCGGCCGTGCCGCCACCACCAGGCCGCGCGTGTTGGAGGCGGGAGCGCTCGAGAGACTGTGGATGATGTGCTGACTGTCGATCACCGTTGCCGGAGGGTCCGCCAGCGCCGCCGCAGCGAACATCAGGCAGAGCGGCCCCACGAGTGCGGTGGCCGCGGAGCATGGACGACGAGTCTCGTTCATGAGACACACTCCGGCATTCGAGACGGACCGTGTGATCGCGCCTCAGAGCGTCTTGTTAGGCATTTCCCCGGCGGAAATTATCGTTAGCGTCCCGCCCCTTGATTTGCTGCGTCAGCATACGACAGCATCGAGTCATGTCAATGGGAGGTGGGGTCCGACCGGTCGTCGCCGGCGGGTCGGCTGCCCGGGCGGGCCTGCCGCGCGCCGCTCTGCAGAGTCTGCTGCTCGCCTCGGTCGCGCTCTTCTTCCTGAATTTCAACCTCCTGGGCACCGCCAGCCCGAGCCGGCGATTCTCGCAGGACCTGGTGTACGCCTGGTTCGGCGACGAGGCCTGGCTCTACCCGCGCCTGGCTGGCGGCGGGCGGGGCGCGCGGCCGCGCGTGCTGGTAGTGATGGTGGATGAGCCGGCCCTGGCGCTGCGCGGCGCGCGCTGGCCGGCGCCGGTCGAGTTCCATGCGCAGTTTCTGGCTGAGCTCGAAGTGCTGCGTCCGCGGGCAATCATGCTCGACTTTCTGCTGATCGATCCTGCGCCGCAGCAGGACGTGTGCGAGCTGCTGACGGTCGGTGAGCGGCTGCGCCAGGAGGGCATTGCGCTCTATCTGGCGGTGACCCGGCGGGAGGATCTCGCCCCCATGGACGCCGCCGCCTGCCGCGATCCAGGGGGCGCTGTCATCCACAGCGCTCAGGTCTTCACACCGGTGTCGGTGCAGCGCCAGGCCGACGGCAGCGACTTCGTCAGCCGCCGCTACCCCTTCGAGCAGCGCGCGGATGAGGCAGCGGCGCCGGGCTCGGGACTCGCGAGCGCCGCGGTGCGCATGTACTGCGACTCGGAGCCCGCGCCGGATGCCTGCCTCGGGCGCCTGACGAGTGTCGCCGCCGCCGACGCGGGCTTCGAGCTCGCGTGGTCACCGCAAGGTGACCCGTTCAATCAGCGCTGGTCGCACGCCTCGTGCATCGAGACCACCTCGCCGCTGCGCGCGATTCTCAATCAGCCGGCGCTGCCGCGCGAATCGCCCTGTCCGCCGGTTGCCACGCTGTTTGCCGGGGCGCTGTTGAGCCCCGAAGTCGATCCGGCGCTCGGCGCCAACAACGAGGCGCTGTTCGACATCGCCGACGGCGCCTTCATCCTGGTGGGCGGGAACTTCCGCGGCACTGGCGATCTCTTCACCACCCCGCTGCACACGCTCCTGCCCGGTGTCTACTATCACGCGGTCGCGCTGGAGAATCTGCTGGTGTTCGACGGGCGCCCGAAGGTGCGCAAGGAATTCCGCAGCCCCAAGCTCGCCTTCGTCGGCTACGACCTGCTGGTGCTGTGGGTGCTCGCGGCCATCTTCCTCTGGCGCCAGCGCTGGCTGCAGCGCGCCGAGCTGCACCGCAATCCCTTCGAGCTCTCGGACGCGGCGCGTGGCTGGATCGCCCCGCTGATCGCGCGCTATCCGACGCCGCTGTGGATCCTCGCCACCGCGGCACTGTTGTTGTTGCTGGCCGCCTTCCGGTCGCTGCAGCTGATCGCGGTCGCGGCGACGATCGTCGGGCTCATCCTCGTCGAGCTGCGTGTGGCGCCGGCGGCGGAGCTGCGCGAGCGCGTGCGCGGGCTCCTCATGTACCTCGCGGCTCTCGCCCTGTCGCTGGCCGTCATCGTCGTGGCAACCCGGGTCGGTTACAGCTGGCTGCGCTTGCCTCCCGGCGACTGGCTCGGCTACTTTTCCTTCGCCGCATTCGGATTCTTCGTCGCGCACAACGCGATCCTGGAATTCGGACGGCGTGTGGAGGAGCTGAACCTGGCACGCCGTGGCGGCAGGGAGTCTCGATGACCCGATGGCTTGAGCCCGCCCTGCTCGCGTTGGCGCTGGTATCCGGCGCCCGCGCCGACGAGCCCGCCCGGGGCGCGAGCCCCGACGCCTGCCTGGTGCTCAACAACCGCATCCTCGGGCCGCGGGCGCCGGAGCGGTTGCTGCCGCTCCTGAGCGGCGATCCCGCCAAAGGCTTCCATGCGGCGTGCGCCGTGCCCTGGAGCAAGCTGAGCCCCGCGAACCGCCCGCTGCCGGTGACCGACTGCTACCGCGGCAGCCTGCTGCAGGTCGCGAATGACGCAGCGTGTGGCCGTGAGACCGGCCCTCTGTGGATCAACAGCCGCTGGGTCGTCACCAGCGCGGAGCTCGAGGACACCCACGCCCACGCCGCGCTCTGCCAGCAGCTCGAAACCGGTGCGTGGGCGGGAACCCGCGACCTCAAGCTCGATTGCGTGACGGCGAAGAAGGAGCTGAGCCTCGAGTCCGCGCCGCCGGCAGGCAAAGCTCCGCAGCCCGCGCCGCCGGCCGCCGGCCCGGCGCCTCCAGCGCCGGCACCGGCAGCGAAGTAGCTCTCAGAAGCGATAGTCCACGTTCAGCAGATACGTGCGCCCGATGATCCCCGAGAAATATAGCGTGGTCGCGGAGGCGAAGTTACCGCCCGTACCGGCCAGCGCGGGATACGGCGGCTGCTTGTCGAACACGTTGTCGACGATGAACCGGACTTCCAGTTTCTTGGTGAGGTCGTAACTCAGGGTCGAGTTGATCAGCCACCAGGCCGGCACGCTGAGGATGTTCTGCGACGTCGGCGTATTCTGGTTGTTGAAGTTCATCATGCTGTCGTACACGGCCTGCCAGTACCACTGGAACGGCCCCTTCATGTAATTGAGAGAAAGCGCCGCCTTGCTCTTTGGCTCGGCGAGCGTCGCAGCCAGTTCGCCGGCTTCGTTGATGGGCGCCGCCGAGCCGACCTGCAGCAGTAGCGTCTTGGTGTCGAGATAAGTGGCGCGGAACTGCATGCTGCCGAGGTTAGCCGGCAGATCGAACCCCTGCTCCAGCGAGGCCGAGAGCCCCTGGAAGTGCAGCTGGCCCGCATTGATGAAGCCGTCGTTGTAGTTCACCACCTGGCCCTCGGCGTTGCGCGTGAAGTGGCTGCAGGCCGGGTTATTCGGAAAATCCGTCGAGTCATAACATTCATCCATGAGCTCGACCAGATCGAGCTGCACGATGGCATTCGACATCTTGATGTCGATGTAGTCCGCCGAGAGGCTGAGGCGCGGAATCCAGCGCGGGCGGAACACGACACCGTAGGTCTTGGCGTCGGCCTTCTCCGGCTCGAGATTGGGATTGCCCGAGGTCATGCCCTGCGCCGTTGCGTTGACGACGTTCGAGGTGAAGGTGGCGGGGTTGTAGCCGCCGGGGATGTTGGCCAACGCAGCCTCGCAGTTCGCCAGGCGCGTGGCGGGCACCAGCCCCTGACCGACGAAGTTCTTGTCGCAGGGATCGTTCGCGAATTCGAACGAGGTCGACGACGGCAGGAACAGCTCAGTGATCGCCGGCGCACGGATGGAGATCGTGCGGTTGCCGCGGAACAGGACGTCCTTCACCGGCGCCCACCGCAGTCCTTCGGTCCAGGTATCGGAAGTGCCGGAAATCGAGTTATCGACGCGGCGGATGGCGCCTTCGAACTCCACCTGGTGGAGACCGGGGATGTCCTGAGCGGGCTCGAAGATCGGCACCAGCGTCTCGGCGTAGACCTCGTTGGTGAGGTAGGAGCCCGCTACCGCTGACGCGGTCAGCTGGCCAGCTTGTGTGGTGTAAAAGCTGTCCGGCGCAAACTCCGCCGACTCGCGGCGGTTCTCGAAGCCGACCGCTCCCTTCCACTCGCCCGCCGGCAGCTTGAGTATGTCGCCGCTCAGATTGGCGGTCGCATCCCGCTGCGTATCGGTGGATATCGCCGTCGCCATGTGCGTGATGTAGTTGATCGCGGCAGCGCTCGGCTCCCCGTAACCGAAGATGTTGAGCGGTGCGCAGGTGCTGGAATTGGTCTGGATTGGCGAGTTCACGTAGCCGGGCGCGCAGACGATCTGCCCTGCAACCGTAGTGGCATTCAGCGCGTTCTGCAGGTTCTGAAAGACGTAGGCCGGCTCCACCGAAGTGTTCTTCGAGTTGCCGTAATTCAGCGCGATCTCCCAGGTGTAGTCGTGCGAGGAGCCCAGCGAGAAGTCGCCGTTGAGACCCACCACACCGCGGTAGACCTGCTGCGTCGCGGTGGCGGCACTATTCTCCAGGTCGGTGCTGGCGCGGCCGACGTAGAAGGTGTTGGGGTTCCAGTTCGGATCGAAGGTCCCGGTGCAGGGCGGGCCGGTCGGGCAGTTGACCGCGCCATAAGCCGCCAGGTCGTTGGCGATGGTGGCCTGGTCCGCCGGACTCAGGAACGGGTTGGTGACCGGGATCTTGAAGTCGCCGTTCACCGTGCCGGCCGCCCCGAAGATGGTGGCGTTGTAGGCGGGCTGCGCGATCAGGTTCCTGGCGTGGGTCTCCGAGAACCAGGTCTCGGCAAACAGGTTGACGTGGTCCGAGATCTTGAAGTTATCGATGGTGTCGATGTTGACGCGCTCGAGCGGTGCCAGCAGGTTGCTGAACTGCGAGAGCCGGATGCCGTCACCCCCCGAGAAGAAGATCGGATTCCCGGTCGCCGTCCCAAGGTTGTAGGGAACCAGGTGCCCGCCGGAGAACGCCAGCGGCTGGCCGGCGGCGTTGGTGACGCCGATCGAGCTCGGCGGCACCCCGGGGAGGTAGAAGAAGTCATCGAGATAGGGGACGCCGCCGGTGCTCAACTGGCTCACGGCGTTGTCCGGGGTCAGCACGGTCTGGTAGGGCCCGGGCACCGCGGGGGCGAGGAACCCGAGATTCTCCGAGTAGATCTTGCGATCGTTACCGACCAGGCCGTCGGCTTTGCTGAACTCGGCGACCGCGGTCACGTTGCCCCGGCCGTCGGCAAAGTTGAGGCCTGCCAGGGCGCGGGCACGCTCATTCCAGGCGTCCTTGTGATCGGAGACACCGACCTGGCCGTCAATGTCCAAGCCCTCGTAGTCCTTCTTCATGATGATGTTGACGGTGCCCGCGATTGCATCCGCGCCGTAGATCGGTGCGCCGCCGACCGATATGGTCTCGACGCGGTCGATCAGCTTGGTCGGAATGATATTGAGGTCGACCTGCTCGCCGGGGTTTGTCGGCCCAAACAGGCTCGCCGTGTTGGAGGACACGAAGCGGCGGCCGTCGACCAGCACCAGGGTTCGCTGCGAACCCAGGGAATACAGGTCGACGAAGCTCTGGGCGATGCCGAAAGTCGCCTGTTGGTTTTCCGCGCTCGAGGGCTGGATGCCGAAGGACGGCACCTCGCTCAGCGCCTGCCCCACGTCGGTGTAGCCGCGCTGCTCGAACGATTCGGAGCCCACCACGATCGTCGGCTCCAGGCGATCGAGCTCGGGGCGCGCGATGCGCGATCCCGTGATGACGACCTCCTTGAGCTCCTCAGGCGGCTTGGTCGTGCTCGGACTCTCCTGGGCGTACGCAGCCACCGCAGGCAAGAGAAGGAGCGCGATGGTGAACAAGTCCCGCGCGCGAAACCGAAACGCTCTGCTGCCAGTCATGTGAGACACTCCCGCGCTGTTGTATTTATGCGGCTCGAGTCTGACCCCGAACTCCCTCAATAAGACCGATAACAAATTGTTACCCGTGTGTAAAGCCCGGGAACATCCGCCAGGGTCAGGAATTGCAAGCCGTCGTGCCGCCGCAACACGCCTCGTGGTATACCCGCCGTCCGACTGAAGGGGAGGCTCATGAATCGCAGAAGCTTCATCAAGACAGCCGCCGCCCTGTCCCTGGCCGTACCTGCCGAGGAGCTGGCGGCTGCAGTTGAGCCCGCGTTCGACCCGGTCGAGCAGTCCATTGCATCGCTCCTGCGGGCAATGGCCGCGGGCGCAATCACCTCCGAGGCGCTGACCGCGGCCTATCTCGCGCGCATCGCCCGTTTCGACCAGCATGGTCCCGGATACCGCTCGGTGCTCTCGCTCAACCCCCAGGCACTCACGGCCGCGCGGCAGCTCGACGCCGAGCGCCGGGCAAACAGGCTGCGTGGCCCGTTGCATGGGATTCCGATCATCGTCAAGGACAACATCGAGACGGCGGATCCGGTGGCGACGACGGCGGGATCGCTCGTGCTCGCGCGCTCGATGCGTCCCGCCGATGCGCCGCTCATCGCCCGGCTGCGGGCGGCCGGCGCGATCGTGCTCGGCAAGGCGAACTTGAGCGAGTGGGCCAACTTCCGCTCGACTCGTTCCTCGAGCGGCTGGAGCGGCCTCGGCGGCCAGACCCGCAATGCCTATGCGCCCGACCGCAATCCGTCCGGCTCGAGCTCCGGTTCCGCGGTTGCCGCGGCCGCCAGCTTCTGCGCCGCGGCCATCGGCAGCGAGACCAACGGCTCGATCCTCTCGCCCTCCTCGCTCAACGGGCTGGTGGGCCTGAAGCCGACCGCGGGGCTGGTGAGTGGCAAAGGTGTCGTACCCATCTCGCCGCGCCAGGACACGGCGGGCCCCATGTGCCGCACGGCGGCCGACGCCGCTCTCGTAGCTGCCGTCATCG